>NZ_JBHSGG010000047.1:0-42962 GCF_042654365.1 Coralloluteibacterium thermophilum | reverse complement strand
GCAAGACCAGAAGTTCTCAGCCCTTTTACAACCGTCCGTGATTTCGGGGTAGAACCCGATCGAAGGCCGCGCCTCCAAGTTCCGCAGGCAGCAGGAGGGCAACTGATCATGAGCATCCTCACTGAAACCCGGCCAGATCCGAGCAACCCGCTGAAGGAGCTTGAGCTGGCCTTGCAGCAGGAACTCACTGGGGGCAGGAGTAAGGTCGAAGTCGACTTCAAAGAGGCCTATCCACTGCTCGAACAGGGCATTGCGCAGAAACTGCGCAAGCGCAAGCTGATGGACCGATTCAACGCTGTCTTCAAGCATGAGTTGAACCTGGTCCAGTTCCGCAAGTTGTTGAACGCGGAACGTGACCGCCGTAAAGCAACCGGCGACGTGCTGGAATGCCCAACCTGTGGCCAACCGTTGATCGCCGAAGCGGCCACGGACACGATGGAGGCTGCGTGATGACTACGATGTTCTCCAGGCTGCCACCGATGTACCCCATGGACGCGTTCCTTGCGGTCGTTCGTGATGCCGGAAACGAGCTCATCCGCAACGTGCAGGCAGCTGACGCGCTCGTCGGAATGAGCCTCATCAACGCGATGGCCATGGCCTGCCAAGGATTGATCGACGTGAGGCTGCCGACGGGGCAGGTGCGGCCCGTTTCGCAGAACCTCCTGCTCGTAGCCGCATCGGGTGAGCGTAAGTCGACGGTGGCAAAGCTTGTGATGTCACCGTTTAGCGAAGCAGATAGCCAGGCGGAGGCTGCCCATAAGCAGAAGGTGGACCAGTATCAAGCGGAGCTTGGGTTGTGGAGGGCGAAGGCGAAGGGAATGCGGAGCGCAATCAGCAGGGCGACCAGCAAGGGCCAGTCGACCGAGGAACTGGACAGGCAGCTTATCGACCACGCGTTGGCGAAGCCTTCCGAGCCGCGTCTTCGTCGCATTCTGCGCGAGGACATCACCGTCACAGCCATCAGGGAGGCGTTGCAGGGCGATGGCGAGTCGATCGCCATCACGACCGACGAAGGTCACATGCTGTTCAAGGGCGACGCCATGCGTCACGTCGGCTTGCTGAATCGTCTGTGGGACTCGCCCGAAGTGCTGCCCCGAGACCGTGCGGATGACGATCACCAGCTGGTGATGAACCCGCGCGTCTCCGTCAGCATCATGACGCAGCCCGGGCCGCTGAAGGAGTTCCTTGAGAAGGGAGGGGCAATCGCCAGGGAAAGCGGGCACTGGGCACGCTATCTTGTTGGATCGCCACCGTCGAGGATGGGCTATCGCCTCGTCAACGCTGACGAACCGACTTGGGATTGTCTGCCGACCTTCCACGCGCGCGTCCGGGAGCTGTTGGCACAACACCGAACCATGATCGAGTCAGGCCAGGTTGAGCGGAAGCTTGTCGGTTTCACGGTTGATGCCAAGGCGCGCTGGGTTGACTTGGCTAGCCAGACAGAGGGTCTTCTGCGTCAGGGCGAGTACCTCAGCGACATCAACGACTTCGCTTCAAAGGTGATGGAGATTCTCGCCCGGCTTGCCGCCACGATGCACCACTTCAGCGGCGAGGTTGGGGACATCACGCTTGACACCCTGGAGCGCGCCTTCGCCATCGTCCGCTGGCACATCGAAGAGTACAAATTTCTCTTCTCACCGCAGTTCGTGGTGCCCCAGGACCTGGTCGATGCTCAAGCGGTCGCGGCTTACCTCCACTCGCGCGTCTGGCAGGGGCCTACGTCGGATACACACATCCCGAAGAATCATGTGCTGCGCAACGGCCCCGTGCGTGAGAGAAACCGGCTGAACGCCGCTCTGGGTCTGCTTGCGGCGAGGGGAGCCATCTGGATCTGGACAGGCGCTCGGGACAAGAGGACCTATGTGCGCCTTCACAACACGTTCTTCGGTCAGACCCCTATGGCTCTGTAGGAGGCAACCTTGAAACCCAGCCCCGGCTCCATGCCGGGGCTTTTGCCGTGAAATAGGCGGGCGTTGCATGCGATTCTGCGACCTTGTCGCAAAATCACCGTCCTACTGGATTGGCTAGGACGATCAACTGCCGACGGGTGCTCTCGTAGCACCGGGCCGGCACGCAGCATACAGCGCCTTCTCGGCCTCGGCCATGCCGGCGATGAAGCGAGGCCCCAGATGGCGCTCTGGGCGCCGATCCTGACCTTGGTCACGAAGGCTACGGTGGTCGACCCGGGCCTCGTGCCCGTGTTCGGCGAGGACCTGATTCTTGATGTCGGCAACCAGCTTGCGCCTGAGGGTCACCTGCTGGCGCAGCTCCATCGGGCTCTTTCCTCCGCTGTCTTTGCGGCACCCGCCGGCCTGGGGCTCTGCAGGGTTGTAGCGCCCGAACCATTGCTCCGGGCTCCGGTCGAGTCCATCGGGGATCCTGTCCGAGCACATCAGATGCACATGTGGGTTCTGAATCCCGCCCAGCTTGCCGTCGGGCGCGTGGATCGCGTACTGGTATGGCTTATTTCCGATCAGATTACGGACCAGTCGCTCCGTGAGGTCGATGAGTTGCGTCTCGCTCAACTCGTTCGGCAGTGCGATCTCGTGCTCCCGATAGGCCGCTCCGTTGGTGCGCTCATGGCGATCGGCCATGCTCCAGAAGAGAGCGGGATTACCTTGGGCCCAGTCGGGCATGTTTCCGTGACTGGAGTGAACCAGGTCCTCGCGGTTCCTATGTGAGCCTTCTCGTTCGATGTAAGTGGCGTGTCTGCGGGCACTGCCCTTCTTGCCACTCTTGATGCTGTAATGGAAGCTTACCATCGGTGGATCACCCTTTCTCCATGAGTAAACGAAAGCCGGCAAGATCGCTCTTGCCGGCTGCCTTGGAGATGAGTATTTCGCCCGATTCTGTACTCTTTCGAGGAAAGGGTAAGTGCGCGTGCTTTTCCTCCCCCTCTCCGATGCATTAGTTCAGTGAACTGACTGTTCTAGCGGACCGTTGGCTTCATCTCCATATAGATACGGATAGCGATGTAGAAAAAAACTTACTTATCACGCTCTGATCAACGTGCATGCTTCTAAAGCCTTCTCGCAGCAGAACAGGTTGAAACCGCTAACTGACCGATCAATACAGTCAATGTCGCTGTGGTTGAAGCACTCAGCGTACTTTTCCAGCCGTTCCAACTGGAAGTCAATCCAGGCCTGTTGCCTAGCGTAACGGTCCGACATTCTTGCGTGGAAAAGACAGAATCGGTGATACAAAATCTGCATTGCTCCTTGGGGGATGTAGTCATCCTCATATAGTTCGTTGATGCTGCGGTCGCGGCCAAGGTGGGTCAGTAGCCGGGAGATGGTCTTCTCTGCGGACTCCTGCCCGATCCATGATGGCGTGTAGGGTGTCTTGACCTTCTGCTGGTGCCGAATCGTGCACAGTGCGGCGACGCAGTCGGCGGCTGAAAGGTTCGTCACGTCTGCGGAAGTCTTGTGCCACTGATGGAAGACATACGCATGCAAGAGTTTCTTGGTTTCGCCGGTGATGCCAGTTAGATCGCGCTGATTGTTCTTGATGCCTGTCGCTAGCTGGACCAACTTTCCCAAAGGAAGCGAGTGCCGAGCTAGGAACTCCGGGAACTCCATGATGGAAGTGATCGGCGTGTCTGCATCGACGTCCGTACCGATTTCCTTGGAAAGGTGCTTGCAAAATTCACCCATCTGCTCACGTACCGACTGCACATGCGAGACGACGTCTTCCTGAGCCTTTACGATTCGCTTGTACTCTCCGATGAAATGGTAGAAGGGAAGAGTCCTCAGGTAGATGTAGATCCGCTCATGCAGTGGTGGAGCTGTGTACTGAAGTGGCGACGCGTCAGGAACGTAACTGGATGCCGCCAGTTCCATGAGCTTGAACGCTGCCGCTAAGGCTTCATCGTTGCCTGAAAGTCGGTAGTAGATGGGCTCAAGGATCTCAAAGGTTTCATGCTCTATGCACTCCAGAAGCTTGGACGTCGTCAGAAGTGAAGTTTCTATTCGCCTGAGCCGTTCTGGCTCTAGTTCTAAGCTCAGGGTTTGCATGAGTTCGTCTGCGAGCTTGATTGTGTACTCGTTCCTGGTGGTGCTTCTGGCTGTCCAGTGCTCCATTGTTGCGCTGTCATCTTTGGGTCGCGCTAAACGACGGAAAAGATGCGAGCCGCTGTCATCTTTCTTCGCGTACAGAAGTTTGATGGTCTTGATCGTCTTGATGGGATGGTGGCGGGTCGTTCCATTGAGCTCTTCTCCGACTGCTTCTCGTATGAAGCTCAGCGTGGATTCGAGCGCCTGCATGGTGATGAGCTTCCCGTTCGACTGACTATTTGCCGCCATTGACCCTTGGGATGTCCGGGTCTCCTCATAGTTCAGTTCATCCAATAACTCGTTGATTGTTGCCGTCTGAGGTGCATTCCAACTGTTGTTCTCATCAAAGTCGAAGCGGGGCTTGTACTTGGGGGCTTTGTCTGCACTGTGTTGACGTGTCATCACCTTCCGCTCTTCACTGCCATGGCTATTAAGGATACGAATGCGGCGCTGACTAGTCGAAGCGGTGCCTTGGCCTACGTCTTGGTCGTGGTCCTTCATGAGTTGCTTTGACGTTCCGGATCAATGAGTCCAGTCCTCCTGCTAGGGCCCTCCGTATTACGCTGGTTGGCCTCCAGCGGCGCGGCGCGACGCAATTGCTGATAGCGACGCCGGGGTGCCTGCGGCATTGCCCTCGCGCCGCCTCGTGTTTCCGGGCGGGCAGTGACGCTCGGCTTCCGCACTTGCATCGCTCGGCCTCCAGCTTTGCAACGCAGCCGGTGCTGTGTCACCCCCTGAAGGCAAGTCCAAGCCTCCTTCGACGAGGTAGAAGGGCGGCTGGATCTTCCCGGTACAAGGTAGGACTATGGCCCGGTGTCCACGTTCGTCCACGTGAGTGGCCAGGCTCCATACTCGGTCCATTCTGGGGTGTGTGAGTAACAATGCGAGTAACGGCGGCTGATCAGCTGGAGTAACGTTCTCCACAGCAATCAGTTAAGGAGACAATGTGGTTGCTGGTGGGCCACCATCTTGTAGTCAGATGTAGTCCGAGATCGACCACAAGAGGTGGATAAATGGCCTTGGATCGGGTTCTACGCGGCTGATCCTGTCTTGGAATCCGATTGCATCCAGCGCGCTCCGTCCCGCCACGCATCGTTCGGTGTGTGATACGCAAAGATTCCAGAACTTGTGCCGTTATAGGCTAACTCAGCAGACCTTGGTGACTCCTCATGGGGAGTTAAAGAGCTTTCTGAGGTAGATATGTTTGACTATTGTCATGCAACTGGAGCTGGCGGTGTCCATTCGCTGGGCATCGCGCCGGAGGGCCCGTTATAAATTCGTACGCGTCAGCCGATAATGTGGATGTCGGCGGGTGACGACGTGTTCAGTATTTTGAACAAGGGATCGTGATGAAGCTCTACGAGAACGTGGTAATCGGCAACTTCCTGTACGGCCTGGGATGCGAGATCGGCGGCCGCCTGCGTACGGGTACTCTGCCGGGGGCCGTGAATCTGCTGCAGCAGACTCCGGAGGACAAGGCGCTAGGTGATGTGCTGTTGTCCTACCCGGGTACGCTGCGGCTGCTCGAGTTCAAGGTGGCGGCGAACTACTCGAAGAAGGAAAAGATCAAGCGCGACAAGCTCGCCAAGGCTGTGGAAGCTCGCCGCGGAATGGGCGAGGTTTCTCGCCAAGTTCACTGGTACATCGAAACCGCTGTGTCGGATGCTTCGGGTGTCGAGGCGTTCTTCGGCCCCTATTTGGATGCTTTGGATGCAGCGCGTGCTGCCCGGCCGAGATCGTCGCTCGGCTTGAGGGACTTCATCGGCACTTTGGTAGATGACGTGTTTTTGCATCGGGACGGGGAAGTACCCCAAGCCGTGAGCGACTACCTGAAGTTGGTGCGCTGGTGTCAAGGAGAGGGCGAAGCTGGCGCGAGCGGCTTGATCGTCGTGGTGGGCGCAGGAGGCAAGCTGACCTATGTCGAACTGAAGGACATGATGGAGCTGCGCATGAACAACAAGCAGTGGCTGGCGTATCGGCGAACCCTGGAGGTGGCCGCAGATGTAGAGCACAGCCTCGAAAGAAGGGGGTCGCCAAAGCGACTGGACCGAAGCCATGAGCGAAGCCGATGAAGCATGAATTAACAGAACATGACGTCCAGTTGTTCTTCGATGCCGCCGGCAAGTTGCTGGAAGCCGCCAAAGACGATGGCCTCAAGTCCAAGCTGGCGACCCAAGCGCTAATGCAGTTCTGCCACCAGCTCGATGGGCGGTTGCGCAGCCTGGAAAAAGACGTTGTGGGCATAATCGAGGCATCCGCCGAGATGACCGCCTCGCGAGCGGCTGACCTGTTGCGAGAGCACTTCCAGCAGGCAGATGCTGCCGCAGAGCAGGCGGCGGCCCGCTATAGGCATGCTGCGGATCGCCTCGGTGTGCGTATGTGGGCGATCTTCTTGGGCACGCAGATCGCTTTGGCCGGGGTCCTGATTGTACTGGTCCTTGTCTTGGTGCCGTCGTTGGACGAGATACTGCAGCGGCGTGCCGACCTCGCTCACATCAATGAGCAATTGGACGGTGTGCCCCTTAGTTGGAGTATCTGCGGTGAGGGGCGCCAAGCGCGCAAGTGCTTCCAGACGGACGAACGGTCGCCGCGCAGTCTTTACAGAAGCGAAGATGGCAGAACATGGCGCATCCCAATGCGCGATCGAACCCCGCCCGGCCCGCAATCGAAATGAATGGCGGTCTTTGAAGGTGCGCTGCGCCACCTGACGATGAAGCGCTCGTGCAGCGGAAGCAGCTGCACGTCCGGTCGCCCGCGGATGGCTCATTGCTGACGCAGAAATGCCTTTCCGCCCACGCGGGCGGCCATTTCTTTGAGCTCGCGTCCCACTGCGTCGCTCACGTGTAACGGGCGCACGAGTCGAGGCAGAAGGCGATCTGTCACGCCTGCGAATCGTCCGATTTACAACAATGCGATCGCCCAGTCGGCATCGGCCTGCACGATGCGATTCTCGACACGTGCCACGTCTAGCAGTAGCCCGCTGTGCGGCCAGCGATCGAGGATCAGCCGAAATCTGAGTCCGAGCGATCTGGAAGTTTCTTCTGGGATGTCCGATGCCGCCCAGGAAGGTCCAATGCAATCAAGTAAAAATTGAGTCGAAATGTGAGTCAGATTCTTACAGATGGATTGTGATTGCTGGTGGGGCCGCAGCCGCTCCGTTCCGGTGCTGTCCTGCGGATGGGCGATCCCGTACGGCTCAGCGGCATCAGTCCATCAACCGCTGCGCGAAGTAGACGTAGTGGCGCGCCCAGCGTCGGGCGTTGGCGGGCGGGTCGGCGTCGTAGGCGTGGCCACCGCTCTCGTCCTCGAAATAGATGTGGTCGTGTCCCTGGGCGCCCAGGCGGGCCGCGAACTTGCGGGCGTGCCCGGGATGCACGCGGTCGTCGAGGGTATTGGTGGTGATGTAGACGACCGGGTAGTCGGCCTCGGGCCGGAGGTGGTGGTAGGCGGAATACGCGGCGAGCCAGCGCGCCTCTTCCGGAATCCGCGGGTCGCCGTACTCGCCGGTCCACGATGCGCCCGGCGGCATCTCCGGATAGCGGAGCATGTCGATCACCGGGCTTTCGATCACCGCGGCGTTGAACAGCCCGGGGCGCTGCGTGATCGCGACCGAGGTCAGTACGCCGCCGTTGGAGCGGCCGTAGATGCCGAGGCGTCGGGGGCTCGTGATGCCGCGCGCGATCAGGTTTTCGGCCACCGCGGCGAAATCGTCGAACGCGTGCTGGCGCTTGTCCCGAAGTGCCGCGGCATGCCAGCGCGGGCCGAACTCGCCGCCGCCGCGGATGCTCGCCAGGACGAAGGCCCCGCCGTGCTCGAGCCACAGGGCGCCCAGTTGCGCCGAATGCGTCGGAAGGATCGGAATGCCGCCGCCGCCGTAGGCGTACAGGATCGTCGGGATCTCGTCGTCCGCGGCGGTGCTGCGCGGACGAACCAGGAAATAGGGCACGCGCGTGCCGTCGCGCGAGACCGCTTCGTGCTGCTCCACCACGTGGGTGCCGGGTTCGAAGTGCCGGGCCTGCTGCTGGACCGGGGTCGGAATCGCCGTGTCCGTGTCGAGCCGGAACAGGGTCGGGGGCGAGAGGAAGCCTTCCGCCGAGTAGAACAGGTCCACGCTGCCGCGGCTGGCGGCGATGATCCGCACGGCGGCATGGGCGGGCACGTCCACGTCCTGCCGCTGCCAACCACCGTCGTCCGAAGGCTTCATCGCCCGGAGTGCGCCGGACACGTTGTCGAGCACGGCGACCACGAGGGCGTTCCGGGCGACGGCGACGCCCGAGATCGCCTCGTGATGCGCGGGAAGGACCACGACGGGATCCGTCGTCGGAGACGGCGCGGCTTCGCCACGCAGTACCTCCAGCGGCACGGCGGCGAGCGCCCCCGCCGGTATCGGATGTCGCCCACACGCCCAGTCCTCGTTGGCGGTGAAGACGAGGCGCCCGTCGAAGATGCCGTGGACCTCGAGGCGCGACGGCAGATCGAGCCGCACGCTGCGGTCCTCGATCTGCTGCCAGACCTCGCTCCGATACGTGTCGAGCGGGCGCAGGAACAGCACCGCCTCGACCGCTCCGTCCGCCGCGTGCACGACCCGTGGCGCCACGCCATAGCCGCCGTCCGAGGCCGCGCCGCTGTACACGATCGGCGCGTCCTGCATCCTCTCGCCGCGTCGCAGCGCGCGTATCGTGTAGGGATAGCCGCTTTCGGTCAGGGTGCCCACGCCGAAGTCCGCAGCGACGAGCAGCGTCGCCTCGTCCAGCCACTGGACGCGTTGCTTGGCTTCCGGCAGCCGGAAGCCCTCGTCCAGGAAGCGCCGCTCGACCGCATCGAACTCGCGCACCACGACGGCGTCCTTGCCGCCGACGGACAGGCCGACCAGGCAGCGCCGTGCCGCGGGCGGAAGGCACTGGATCTCGCGGAGGACCCAGTCGATGTCTCCCGCGCGCGCCAGCGCGTCGACGTCGAGCAGGACCTGCCAGTCGCTGTCCGCGCCCCGGAACGCGTCGGCGCGCACGCGCCGCCAGAGCCCTCGCGGGTTGTCGCGGCCCTGGCGGAGTTCATCCAGAAAGCGGCTCTGGAAGCGCGGCAGCGACAACCTGTCGTCCGCCGTCAGGATCGACAGCGCCCGCTGCCGGAAGGGCTCGAACCGCGCATCGCCCTCGAGCCGGGCACGCGCGCGCGCGTTCGCGGCGTCCACGAAGGCCATCGCCTCCGCGCCGTGCAGCGTCTCGAGGTGCAGGTGATCGTCCGCGGCGGCGACCGCGGCGGGGTCGAGGTCGACCGGCAGCCCCGGCGGTCGGCCAGGCCCTGCTTCCACTGCCGTGCACGCGCAGACGGCAAGGGCCAGGCCGGCGCGCAGGATCCATCTGGACATCGCGGTGCCCTCCGGCGTTGTGCGGCCGGGAGCATAGTCGCAGATCGTCGGCCACCACCATCGCCGCAAAACCTTGACGCTGCCGCGCCTAGCCTCCGGCGCATGGACGAGACGGCGAACCTGGGCCTGTTCGGCCGCGCGAAGTACGTGGTGATGCGCGCCGTGGCTGGCTTCGGCGAGGACGAACTGATGACGCGCGCGGCGGCGGTGGCGTTCTACACCGCGCTGTCGCTCGCGCCGATGCTCGTCCTGCTGCTGTGGATCGTGACCTCGCTGTCGCCGTCCTGGCAGGACCGGCTGATCGAGGATCTCGGCGAACTGGTCGGGCCGCAGGCGGCGCAGGCGCTGACCCTGGTCATCGAGAACGCCGACGACGCGCCCGCGGTCGGCAGCATCGCCGGCTGGATCGGCCTGGGCGTCACCCTGGTGGGCGCCTCGGCCGTGTTCGCGCAGTTGCAGGACGCGCTCAACCGCGTCTGGGGGCTGCGCGCCAAGCCCGGACGGGCGGTCACCGCCTTCATCCGTGCGCGCATGCACGCCATCGGCCTGATCCTCACCCTGGCCTTCCTGCTGATCATCTCGCTGTTCGCCAGCGCGGTGATCGCGCTGTTCGTGCCCAGCGGGACCCTGCTGTGGCGGGGCGTCGAGGCGCTGGTCTCGCTGTGCCTGTTCGCGCTGGTGTTCGCGAGCATGTACCGGGTGCTGCCGGATGCCGACATCGCCTGGCGCGACACCGTCTACGGTGCCCTGCTCACCGCGGCGCTGTTCGCGCTCGGCAAGTTCGGCATCGGCATCTACCTCGACCACGCCAATGTGGGCGGCGCCTACGGGCCGGCCGGCTCGGTCGTGGTGCTGCTGGTCTGGGTCTTCTACTCGACCATCATCCTGCTGCTCGGCGCGGAGCTGACCGAGGCGGTGGCCGCCGTGCGCGGCCGTCCGATCCGGCCGAACGCGCATGCCGAACCCGTGGAGGCGCCTCCCGAGCCGCCGCCCGCGGTGGACACCGGCGACGTGCCGGTCTATCCGGCGGGGGAACAGCGCAGGGGCTGAGCGGGAGCGTCGTTTCCGCGACAATCGGAAGCTCCGCCCAACGCAAGGCCGCGCGCATGCTCGAGACGCTCGAACACGAAACCCGCTCCAATCCCGACTGGTGCGTCCTGTGGCTGCACGGCCTCGGCGCCGACGGCCACGACTTCGCACCCATCGTGCCGGAGCTGCTGCGCCCGGACTGGCCGGCGCTGCGGTTCGTGTTCCCGCATGCACCGGTCCGCCCGATCACGGTCAACAACGGCGCGCGCATGCGCGCGTGGTACGACATCGCCGGCTTCGACATCGCCAGCCGTCAGGACGCCGCCGGCGTCGCGCAGTCGGTGGGGCAGGTGGCCGAGCTCATCGCGCGCGAGGGCGAGCGCGGGATTCCGCCGGAGCGCATCCTGCTGGCCGGCTTCTCGCAGGGCGGCGCCATCGCGCTGGCCGCGGGTCTGCAGCAGCCGCGCGCGCTGGCGGGCGTGGTCGCCCTCTCGACCTACCTCCCGGTCGCGGAGGCCACCGTCGCCGCCTCGACCGAGGCCGGGCGCGGCACGCCGGTGTTCATGGCCCACGGCAGCCAGGACCCGGTGGTCCCCGAGCAGCTCGGCCTGATGAGCCGCGACCGCCTGCGCGGGCTGGGCGTGCAGGTGGACTGGCACAGCTATCCGATGGCGCACCAGGTCTGCCGCGAGGAGATCGACGCGCTGGCGACCTGGATGCAGGCCCGCCTCGTCGCCTGAAGGCCGGCGTCCGCCGCGTCGACACGGCGGAGCGCCTGCTAGGCTTCGCCGATGCGCGCACCCACGGACCCCTGGCTCCCGGACCTGTGCCGGCCGGGGCGGCTGGCGATCATCCTGCTCGCCGCGGAAGCGGTGGTGGTGGTGATCGCGCTGGCGCCGGGTGCGTTCCCGCACGGTTCGCTCGCGGACTTCGGCGCCGCCAGCGCGCTGGCGCTGTGGATCGCGCTGATCGGGGCGGTCGGCCTCTGCCTGCTGCGCGGGCCGATCAACCGTCTTCCGCTGCCGCTCGGCGCGCTGGCTGCCTGCGCGCTGCCGGTCGCCGTCGCGGCGGTCTGCATCGCCGTCCTGTACGAAGTGGACCGCGGCATCGGCTTCCAGCTCGGGCTGCCCGCCGAGCAGCGCACGCGGACGCTGCTCGGCACGGCCGGGCTGGCCGCCCTCGCCACGGCCGCCCTGCTGCGCTACTTCTACGTACGCGAACAATGGCGCGCAAAGGTGCGTGCGCATGCCGAGGCCGAGGTGCGCGCCCTGCAGGCGCGCATCCGGCCGCACTTCCTGTTCAACAGCATGAACACCATCGCCAGCCTGGTCCGGGTGGACCCGGCGACCGCCGAGCGCGCGGTGGAGGACCTCGCCGAGCTGTTCCGGGCCGCGCTCGGTGCCGGCAAGGGCGAGGCCACGCTGGCCGAGGAGCTGCACCTGGCCGAGCGCTATCTCGCGATCGAGGGCCTCCGGCTGGGCGAGCGCCTGCGGGTCGAGTGGCGGCTGGCCGAGCCCCTGCCGCGCGATCTCCTGCTGCCCCGGCTGGTGCTGCAGCCCCTGGTCGAGAACGCGGTGCTGCACGGCGTCTCGCGGCTGGAGGCGGGCGGCGTCGTGCGCATCGGCGCGGACGTGCGCGAGCGCATCCTGTACCTCACGGTCGAGAATCCCGTGCCGGAGGCCGAGGACGGGCCGGGCATCAACGGCCACGCCCAGGGCAGCATCGCCCAGCGGCTGCGGCATCGCTTCGGCCGCACCGCCCGGATGACGGTGGAGCGCGGCCG
Source organism: Coralloluteibacterium thermophilum (assembly GCF_042654365.1). Classification (NCBI taxonomy): domain Bacteria; kingdom Pseudomonadati; phylum Pseudomonadota; class Gammaproteobacteria; order Lysobacterales; family Lysobacteraceae; genus Coralloluteibacterium; species Coralloluteibacterium thermophilum. Next base: position 30,730 of record NZ_JBHSGG010000047.1, on the reverse strand, counting down.
CGGCTACTATCGCTGCGGCCTGGAGATCCCGGTGGCATGACGATTCCGCTGGCATGAAGATCCTGATCGCCGACGACGAACCGCTCGCGCGCGCGCGCCTGCGCGCCCTGCTCGAGGATCTGGGCCACGCCGACATCGTCGCCGAGGCCGGCAACGGGCGCGAGGCCGTGGCGCTGGCGCGGACCACCGCGCCCGACCTGGTGCTGCTCGACATCGCCATGCCGGGCATCGACGGCCTCGACGCCGCCCGCGAGCTCGCGACCCTGCCCGCGCCGCCGGCGGTCGTCTTCTGTACCGCCTACGACGCGCATGCGCTGTCGGCCTTCGAGGCTGCGGCCGTGGACTATCTGCTCAAGCCCGTGCGCGGCGAGCGCCTCGCCGAGGCGCTGGCGCGCGTGCAGGCGCGCCGCGCTCCCGCGCCGCCGGCGGCCGACGGGCAGCGGCGCAGGCATCTGTGCGCCCGCCTGCGCGGCACGCTGCGCCTGGTCGCCATCGACGAGATCCGCTATCTGCAGGCGGAGGAGAAGTACGTGGTCGTGCACCACGCCCGCGGCGAGGATCTCGTCGAGGAGTCGCTCAAGGCACTGGAGCAGGAGTTCTCCGAACGTTTCGTGCGCATCCACCGCAACTGCCTGGTCGCCCGCGCCGAGATCGCCGAGCTGCGCCGCGGGCTCGACGGTCGCGTCCATGCGGTGCTGCGCAGCGGTGCGGCGCTGGAGGTGAGCCGGCGCTGCCTGCCGAGCGTGCGCGAGGAGTTCCGCCACCTGTGAGGAGTGGGCCGGAGGAGCGGGAAGCAAGGGCGGGCGGCCGCGGGCCCCTCCCGCTCCCGGCCGCCGGCACGCCGCCGCCGCGGCACCTACAATAGGCGGATGTCCGAACGTCCCTCCCGCATCCGCCTCGCCACGCGCCAGAGCGCGCTCGCCCTGTGGCAGACCGAACACGTCGCCGGCCTGCTGCGCGCCGCGCATCCCGGGCTCGAGGTCGAGCTGGTGCCGATGACCACCCGCGGCGACCAGATCCTCGACCGCTCGCTGGCTGCGGTCGGCGGCAAGGGCCTGTTCCTGAAGGAGCTCGAGGTGGCGATGCTGGAGGGGCGCGCCGATGCCGCCGTCCACTCGCTCAAGGACGTGCCGATGGCGCTGGAGGCGCCGTTCGCCCTGGCGGCGGTGCTGGAGCGGGCCGATCCGGCGGACGCCTTCGTGAGCAACCGCTACGACGGGCTCGACGCGCTGCCGCCGGGCGCGCGGGTGGGCACCAGTTCGTTGCGGCGCAAGGTGCAGTTGCGCGCGCGCCGCCCCGACCTGCGCATCGACGACCTGCGCGGCAACGTCAACAGCCGCCTCGGCAGGCTCGACGCCGGCGAATACGACGCCATCGTCCTGGCCTGCGCGGGCCTGCTGCGCCTGGGGCTGGGCGAGCGCATCCGCGCGCGGCTGGACGCGCCGGACTGGGTGCCCGCCGTCGCGCAGGGCGCCATCGCGGTGGAATGCCGCGCCGACGACGCCGGCGCCCGCGCCCTGTTCGCGGCGCTGGAGCACGCACCGACCCGCACCTGCGTCGACGCGGAGCGCGCGATGAACCTGCGCCTGCACGGCAGCTGCCATGCGCCCGTCGGCGCCTACGCGACGCTCGACGGCGGGCGGCTGTGCATGATCGGCCTGGTCGGGGACGAACACGGCGAGGCGCTGCTGCGCGCCGCCGGGGAGGGTGCGGCGGACGCGCCCGCCCGGGTCGGCGAGGCGCTGGCCGAGGACCTGCTGGCGCGCGGCGCGGGCGCGCTGCTGCAGGGCGTGCCGCGCTGACGCGTCGCGGACGCGGCGGCCGGACGGCGATCCGCGCGATCGCCGGCGGTGCGGGCGACTACTTGAAGTCGTAGACCAGGTTCATCGTGGTCAGGCGGTCGGTACGCTCGCGGCCGTCCTGCACGTCGGTGTTGTGGCGGGCCTGGAAGCCTGCCTTGAGCGCCATCCGCTCGGTCATCGAGACCTGCACGCCGAAGTCGTTCTGGGCGAAGGTGTTGTCGTCGCCGGACTCGATCAGCAGGGTGTTGATCAGGTCGGTGTTGGCGGTCAGCGGATAGCGGAAGTCGATGAAGCCGCGGGCGATGGCGCCGCTCTCGGTGCGCTCCTCCTCGGCGTCGCGCGCGCGGCGGTAGCCGGGGCCGACCTCCATCGCGAGGAAGCGCCCGCTCCCGTCGAGCATGAACACGCGCCCGTAGCCGATGCCGAAGGTCGACTGCCAGCTGTAGGCGGCGAAGTCGTCGTGCTCGTGGCGCAGGGTCGACTTCCAGAACGACACGTCGTCGTACTTGATCGCACTGGACGCGCCGAACTGGTAGCGGTTGGCGGTGGTCTCGCGGACCCGCTCCGGCGCGTCGTCGCTGCCGCGGTTGACCTCGCTGCTGGCGCGCAGGCCGGAGAGGTTCACCTCGTGGCGGAAGTCGTGGTCCTCGTAGGCCGCGCGCAGCCGCACGTTGGCGTTCTCGGTGGTGCTGTTGCCGCGCGCGGAGGCCAGGCCGACCTCGCCCGCACCGGTCCAGCGTGCCTCGTTCTTCGGGGTGGGCCCGAAGGTCGGCAGCGTCTCCTGCGCGCGGATCTGCGCGGGCAGGGCGGCGGCCAGGGCGAGGCACAGGACGGCGAACGGTCGCATCGGGGTCTCCTCTTTCGGGGCGGGCGCGGCGCGGCGGCCGTGAAAACGTTTGCGGCTCCGATTGTAGCGAGGCAGGGCGACGGCTTCTTGACGCGGCGTTAACGCGCCTTCAGAGCGGCCAGAACCGGGGGATGAAGACGATCGCGACCAGCCAGAACAGCAGGTTGAGCGGCAGGCCCATGCGCACGAAGTCCATGAAGCGGTAGCCGCCGGCGCTGTAGATCATGGTGTTGGTCTGGTAGCCCACCGGCGTGGTGAAGCTGGTCGAGGCGGCGAAGGTCACCGCCACGAGGAAGGCCATGGGGTTCGCGTCGATGCCCTGGGCCGCGGCGATGGCGATGGGCGTCATCAGCACGGCCGAGGCGTTGTTGCTCATGGATTCGGTCAGCAGCGAGGTGATGAGGTAGATCGCCGCCAGCGCGGCGACCGGCCCGTAGGGACCGACCAGGGCCAGCGCGTGGCTGGCGATCCACGCCGCGGCGCCGGTGTTCTGCATCGCGATGCCCAGCGGCAGCAGGCCGGCGAGCAGCATGATCACGCGCCAGTCGATGGCCTCGTAGACTTCCTCCGGCTTCAGGCAGCGGGTGATCACCAGGGCGATGCAGCCGACGATGGCCGCGGCCATGATCGGCATCCAGTCGAGCGCGGCCGCGGCGATCACCGCCAGCATGATGCCCACCGCGACCGGCGCCTTGCGGCTGCCGCCTTCCGGCTCCTTCTCGCTCAGCACGATGAAGCCGGTGTCCCGCCGCAGCGCCGCCATCTGCTCCTCGGGCACCAGCAGCAGGAGCACGTCGCCCACCTCCATGGTGATGCCGCGCAGCTGCTCGCGCAGGACCTCGCTGCGCCGGTGCAGGGCCAGCAGGGTGGCGGGCTGGCTCCATGCGGCGGCGATGGCGCCCACGGTCTGGCCCACGTAGCGCGAGGCCGGCGCCACCATGATCTCGGCCAGCACCGCGCCGCCCTCGAACTGCGCATCGCGCAGCTCGAACTCGGGTTCGAGCTCGAGCTTCTCCTTCTCCTTGAGCTCGCTGACCCTGTCCCAATGGCCGCGCACGATCAGCACGTCGCCGGCGCGGAGGCGCCGCTGCTTGGGCGCCCAGACCTTCTCGTCGCCGCGCAGCAGTTCCAGCACCGACACGTTGTAGGTCTTGCCGAGCTCGGCTCCGGCCACGCTCTTGCCGACCAGGCGCGAGTCGCTGGTGACGTGCAGCTCGCTGATGTACTTGCCGAGGTCGTAGTTCTCGGTGAGCTCGGCGGCGCGCCGGTCGGGCAGCAGCCAGGGACCCACCAGCATCACGTAGGCGATGCCGATGGCGGCGGTGATCGCGCCCAGTGCGGTGAACTCGAAGAACCCGAAGCCCGGCAGGCCGGCGTCCTGCGCCATGGCGTGCACCAGGAGGTTGGTCGAGGTGCCGATCAGCGTGCAGACCCCGCCCATCTGCGCCGCGTAGGACATGGGGATCAGGACCTTCGACGCGGAGAAACGATTGGCCGCGGCGATCGCCAGCGCCATCGGCATGAACACCGCCATGGCGGCGGTGTTGTTGACGAAGGCGCCGAGCGAGGCGAGCGCCAGCATGATCACCAGCACGAACAGCCACTGGTTGCGGATGCGCCCGAGCAGGCGGCCCGCGGCGCGCAGGGCGCCGGTCCGCTGCAGCGCGGCGGAAAGCACGAACATCGCCGCGACCGCGATGGTCGCCGTGCTGCTGAATCCGCTCACCGCCTCCGCCGGCGTCAGCAGCCGCCCGGGGACGAGCAGGCCGAGCACCAGCAGCGTGGCCAGCACCAGCATGGCGACCACGTCGACCGGCAGCTTCTCCGTGACGAACAGCACGATCGCGCCGGCGAGGACGCAGAGGACGAGGATGGCTTCGAGACCCATGGGTTTCCGGTAGGCGCGCGCGGTGCGCACCTTACAGGAGCGGTCCGCGCGTCGCCGTCGCGTGGAGGCGGCGGGATCAGGGTGGGCAGTTCCAGCGCGCCGCGGCCGCGGCCGCCTCGGCGATGTCGGCGGGATCCGTCCCGGCCTGCCGCGAGCGCAACTGCGGGCAGGGGTCCACCGGGCCGCCGCCGAACAGCGCGCCGATGCCTTCCACCACGTCCCGCGGCGAAGGCGGGCTGCGCATCCGGAAGGGCAGCGCATGCGGCGGAGGCTGCCCCGGCAGGCCGCGTGCGGCCTGCGGGCGATCGCTGCCGATGCGCACGCCGCGGTCGAGGGTGGAGTCGCGCCAGCCTCCTGGTTCCGCCGTGGGCGTGGCGGGTCCGGGCGCCGGGTCCGAGTCCGGGTCCGGAGCGGAGGCGGAAGCGGGCAGGGCGGGTGCCGCGGCGGATGCCGGCGCCCGTGCGGCCGGCGGCGGTGCGGGCGATGCCGGGGCCGGGGGCGGCGGCGAGGGCGGTGGCGCGGGCGCGACCTCCACGAAGGTCGCGGCGATCGGCCGCGGATCGACCCGCGGCGCCGGCTCGCCCGGCGCGTCGAGCAGAACCAGGACGGCGGCGTGCAGCGCGATGCAGATCGCCAGCGCCGCGGCGCGCGCCACGCCCTCCGCGTCGATCCCGCCGGCGCGCCCACGCGGGTCGTGCTCCCCCCTGTCGTGCATCCTGCCTCCCTGGCTCGCTGGGGGCGAAGCGTAAGGCGCCGCCGGCCGGGCGGTGCTAAGGCTTCGTTAGCCGGCGGCGCTATCCCTCTGTCGCGGCCGCCGGCCATAATCGGGCGCATGGACCGCTACGAGCGCATTCTCGCCCTGCACCGCCATCTCAAGGCGGCCCGCTACCCGGTCGCGCTGCGCACGCTGATGGACGAACTCGGCTGCTCGCGCGCGACCCTCTACCGCGACATCGCCTATCTCCGCGACGCCCTGGGGGCTCCCATCGAGTCGGCAGAGGGCGCGTCGGCCTTCAAGTACGACGCCAGCGAGGCCGAGCGCTTCGAGCTGCCGGGCCTGTGGCTGTCCTCGGACGAACTGCACGCCCTGCTCGCCGCGTACCAGCTGCTGCACAACGTCGGCCCCGGCGTGCTCTCCGGTGCGCTGGCGCCGCTGCGGGCGCGCATCGAGGCGCTGCTGTCCCAGCAGGCCGGCGGCAAGCGCTGGCCGGTGGAGCGCGTGCGCGTGCTGGCCTTCGGCGTGCGGCGCATGGACGAGCACGTGTTCCGCACCGTCGCCTCCGGCGTGCTGGAGCGCTGCCGGCTGGCCTTCGAGTACCGCGCGCGCTCCACCGACGAGCGCACGCGCCGCACGGTCTCGCCGCAGCGCCTCACCCACTACCGCGACAACTGGTACCTCGACGCCTGGGACCACGAGCGCGAGGGCCTGCGCAGCTTCGCGCTCGACCGCATCAGCGAGGCGCGCACGCTGGAGGACGCGGCCATCGACGTGCCCGATGCCGAGCTCGACCGCCAGCTCGCCTCCAGCTACGGCATCTTCTCGGGGCCGCCGAAGGCGTGGGCGACGCTCGTGTTCTCGGCCAAGGCCGCGCGCTGGGTGGCGGACGAGCACTGGCATTCCAAGCAGGAGGGCCGCTTCCTGCCCGACGGCCGCTACGAGCTGCGCCTGCCCTACGGCAACGCCAAGGAGCTGCTGATGGACGTCATGCGCTACGGCGCCGATGCCGAGGTGCTGGATCCGCCCGCGCTGCGCGAGCAGGCGAGGACCATGCTGCAGCTCGCGCTGTCCGCGTATGAGCGCTGAGGGCGACATCGGGCTGGTGGACCCCGGCCTGCGGCGGCCCTCCGGCGCTTCGCGCCCGCGCGCCGCGGTGGTGCTGGGCGCCGGCGGCGCACGCGGGCTCGCCCACATCGGCGTGCTCGAGGCCCTGGAGGAGCGCGGCTACGAGATCGCGGCGATCGCCGGTTCGTCCATGGGTGCCCTCGTCGGCGCGATGTACGCCGCGGGGCGGCTCGACGACTACAAGGCCTGGGCCTTCGGGCACGACAAGCGCGAGATCTTCGCGCTGCTCGACTTCGCCTACGGGCAGGGCGGCCTGTTCAAGGGCGAGCGCATCATGGCCGCGCTGCGCGAGATCGTCGGCGACGTGACCATCGAGTCGCTGCCGATCCCCTACGTGGCGGTCGCCACCGACATCCAGAGCCAGCGCGAGCTGTGGCTGACCCGCGGCTCCCTCTTCGACGCGGTGCGCGCGTCCATCGCCATCCCCGGGATCTTCACGCCGATCCGCATCGCCGGGCGCGACCTGGTCGACGGTGGCCTGCTCGATCCGCTGCCCATCGCCGCCACCCGGCATGCGCTGGTGGACCTGGTGGTGGCGGTGGACGTCAACGCACGCACGCCGCGGCGGATGCCCGGCGCGCCCGCCGAGCCGGAGCCCGAGCCGGAGCCCGTACAGATCGACGCCGGCCCGCGCGTGCGCCTCGGCGCCTGGCTCAGTGCGCTCACCGAGCGCCGCCGCGTCGCACCGGCCGGCTCGCAGCAGGGCATCTTCGACCTCATGCTGCGTTCGCTGGACACCATGCAGGGCCAGATCTCGCGGCTGCAGGCCGCGCTCGACCCGCCCGACGTCCTGGTGCGCGTGCCGCGCGCCAGCGCCGCGTTCTACGAGTTCTGGCGCGCGCGGGAACTGGCGGGGCTCGGCAACGACCTCGCGCACCGCGCGCTCGACACCCTCGTCGAGAACGACGCGGAGGGCGCGAGGAGCGGGAGATGAGGAGCGGGCAACGCGCTGCTTGAGGAGTGAGTGGAGAGGAGTGAGAAACGAGGCGGGCGGTCGCGTTGTCTCTCGTTCCTCACTTCTCCTGCCTCACTTCTCGTTGTAGAGCCCCTCTGCCCGCTTGCGCGGGGAGGGCCGGGATGGGGGTGAGGCGCGGCGCGCAGCGCGCCGCCGTCCTAAACCGTGAGACGCGGCCGCCGGAGACTGCGCGCCCGCCACGACGAGGTTGCCGCCATGCACCGCCCGCTGCTGCCTGCTCCGCACGTCCCCGCCAGCCCCGCGCAGGCGCCCGATCCGCGTCTGGCGCGCACCCTGGTGCAGTGGCTGGCCCTCGGCCTGGCCTGCGTGCTGATGCTGCCGGCCGCGCGCGGCAGCGCCGAGGCCATCGGCTGGCTGCCGTTCTGGCTGGTCGTCGCGCCGGCGTCCTCCCTCGCCCTCCTCTTCCGGCATCGCCTCGCGGCGGCGTGCGGCGCGCTCCTCGTCGCGCGCCCACGCCGCCGCCGTGGCGACCAGGCCCGCCCGCTGCGCATCCGCCGGCAGGCGCACGGTCCCCTGCGCCGCATGCTCGCGGCGCTCGCGGTGCGCTGAAGCCCGCCTTCAGTCCCGCACGCCCAGCCGCTTGCGTTCGAGGCGACGCAGGAAGGTCTCCATGATGCGGCGGTAGAGGTCCTCGCCGAGGTAGGCATCCTCGATGCCGGCGTCGATGGAGGGGTTGTCGTTGACCTCGATGACCGCGAGCCGGTCGCCGCTCGCCTTGATGTCGACGCCGTAGAGCCCGTCGCCGATGGCGGCGGTCGCGCGCAGCGCGAGCTTGACGACCTCGGCGGGGGCCTCGCGGACCGGAAGGGTGCGGAAGCCGCCGGAGCGGGGCTTGCCGCGCGCGCCGCCGCCCCGGGCGTGGTCGTAGATCTGCCAGTGCCCGCGCGACATGAAGTACTGGCAGGCATACAGCGCCTGGCCCTCGAGCACGCCGATGCGCCAGTCGAACTCGGTGTACATGTACTCCTGCGCGATCAGCAGCGCGGTGTGCTGGAACAGCCGGGCCGCGGCCGCGCGCAGTTCCGCCGCGTCGCCGACGCGGCTGATGCCGCGCGAGAAGCTGCCGTCCGGGATCTTGAGCACCAGCGGAAAGCCCAGCGTGTCGCCGAGGGCGGCGAGCCGGGCCTCGTCCTCCCGCATCAGGATCTCGGTGCGGGGGATCGGCAGCCTGCGCTTGGTCAGCAGGTCGTGCAGGAAGATCTTGTTCGTGCAGCGCAGGATCGAGACCGGGTCGTCGATCACCACCATGTCCTCGCGCTCCGCGCGATGGGCGAAACGGTAGGTGTGGTTGTCGAGCGAGGTGGTCTCGCGGATGAAGAGCCCGTCGTACTCGGCGAGACGGGTGAAGTCGTGGCGGCCGATGGGGTCGACCTCGATGCCGAGCTCGGCGCCGGCCTCGACGAAGTGCTTCAGCGCGCGCCGGTTCGACGGCGGCATCGCCTCGGCCGGGTCGTGCAGCATGGCCACGTCGTAGCGGAACTTGCGCCGCGCGCGCGGCCTGCGCCAGAGCTTCTTCGAGAAGGCGTCCAGGGCCTCGGCGAAGGCGTCCTCCTGCGCGTCGCTCAGGGTGTGCAGGCCCGCGGGCTTCACCGCGCTGATGCGCCAGCCGCGCTCGCGCTCGAACTCGATGCGCAGGATCGGCGCGGGAAAGGCCTCGAACACCTGGCGCGCGAGGTCCTGCAGCGGCTCGTAGCGGGTCTGTCCGAAGTAGGTCAGCAGGGCGAACTCGGTGGCGTCGCTGGCGTCGCCGGGGAAGAACTTCGCCAGGCGCGTGTTGAGGTCCTCGATGTCCACGCCGTAGAGCGACTTGCGGCGCAGGTCGGCGAGGGTGCGGACGCTGGGGATGACCTTGTGCCCGCGCGCCTCCGCCAGCAGCGACACGTAGTAGCCCGTGCCCAGGTAGCGGTAGTTGCGGCAGAGGTTGATGACCTGGGTGCGCTCGCCGTCGCCGATGGGCTCGCGCAGGTAGTCCGCGGCGGCGACGACGTTGTCGGAAGGGTAGTAGGAGCCCCAGTCGGCGGGCTTTTCGACAACGATGACGAGACGGGTCATGGGGGCGGTCGCGGAAGATGCCGCAGTCTCGCAGGTTCCGCGCCGGCGGGCGCATGCGGCCCCGCCCGGTTGGGGCACCGTTCACCGGCGCCGCTTTGCGGCCGCGCCGGCCTCGTCGATGATCCCCGGATGTCCACGCCGCCCCTGCGCCTGCGCGACGCCGTCGCCGCCGACCTTCCCGCGCTGCTCGCGCTGGAGGCGGCCTTCCCGGGCGATCGGCTCTCGCCGCGCCAGTTCCGCCACCACCTGCGCAGTCCGCGCGCGCGCCTGCGCCTGGCCGAGGCCGGGGGCGCGGTGGCCGGCTACGCCCTGGTGCTGCGGCGGGCCGGCAGTGCGCGCGCCCGGCTGTACTCCATCATCGTGGCCCCGGCGCACGCCGGTCGCGGCCTCGGTGCGCGCCTCCTCGCCGATGCCGAGGCGGGCGCCGCTGCGGCCGGCTGCCGGCGCATGGGACTGGAGGTGAGGGCGGACAACCTGCCTGCCCAGGCGCTGTACCGCCGGGCCGGCTACACCGGGGCCGGGCGGCGGATGCGCTACTACGAGGACGGCGCCGACGCGCTGCGCTTCGAGAAGGCGCTCCCGGCACCCGCGCCATGACGCCGCGCCTCCGCACGCCGCGCCTGGTGCTGCGCCCGCCCGCCGCCGACGACGTTGAGGCCGTGTTCGCCCTGTACTCCGACCCCGAGGCCATGCGGCACTGGTCGCATCCGCCGTGGCGCAGCCGGGCCCAGGCCGAGGCCTACCTCGGCACGATGCGCGCGGCGGCGGCGCGCGGCACCGTCGCCGTCTGGCTGGCCGAGGAGGGCGCGCGAGCGGTGGGCGTGGCCACGCTGTGGTTCCTCGGCGACGGCCGCAACGCCGAGGTCGGCTACCTGCTCGGCCGTGCCCACTGGGGTCGCGGCCTGGCGAGCGAACTGCTGGAGGCGGTGCTTGCCGACGGCTTCGGCCGGCGCCGCCTGCGCCACGTCGATGCCGACGTCGCCGCCGGCAACCTGCGCTCGCTGCGCCTGCTCGCGCGCCTCGGCTTCGTCCCGTGGGCCGCGCGCACGCGCATCGCCCACGACGGCAGCCCGGTGCCGGGCCGGGTGCTGCGCCTGGAGGCGGACGCGTTCGCGGCGCCACCGCGGGCGGCGGCGCCCCTCGGCGGCGTATGACTTTGGTCATGGGTGGGCCGCGGAAGCCGCGTGCTAGCGTGCCCGGCCCGCACCGTCATTCCGGAGTCACACGCGCATGCGCAGCAGCACCCTCGCCTGGCTGGTCGCCGGCATCCTCGGCGGCTCCACGCTCGCACACGCACAGGAGGCGCCCATGAACGATGCCACCGCCGACGATCCCTACATCTGGCTCGAGGACGTTGCCGGCGAACGCTCGCTCGACTGGGTCCGCGCGCAGAACCGCACCGCCGAGCGCGCGCTGGAGGCCGATCCCGGCTTCGAAGCGCTGCGCAGCGACCTGCAGACCATCCTCGACTCCGACGACAAGATCCCCTTCGTCTCCAAGCGGGGCGAGTACTACTACAACTTCTGGCAGGACAAGGACCACCAGCGCGGCCTGTGGCGCCGCACGACGCTGGAGGAGTACCGCAAGCCGCAGCCGAGGTGGGAGGTGCTGCTGGACCTCGACGCGCTCAACGCCGCCGAGGGCGAGAACTGGGTCTGGCACGGCGCGAACTGCCTGCGCCCGGACTACGACCGCTGCCTGATCGCGCTCTCGCGCGGCGGCGCGGATGCGAACGTCACCCGCGAGTTCGAGATCTCGACCCGTTCCTGGGTCGAGGGCGGCTTCTTCCGCGAGGAGGCCAAGGGCGCGCTGTCGTGGATCGACCGCGACACCGTCTACGTCTACACCGACTTCGGCCCGGGTTCGATGACCGAGTCCGGCTACCCGCGCATCGTCAAGGAGTGGAAGCGCGGCACCCCGCTGTCCGAGGCGACGGTGGTCTACGAGGGCCGGCCCGACGACATGTACATCGGCGCGGGCCGCGACCACACCGAGGGCTACGAGCGCGACTTCGTCAGCCGCACGCTCGCCTTCTACAACGACGAGATGTACCTGCGGAAGGCCGACGGCAGCCTCGTCAAGATCGATGCGCCGAACTCGGCCAACAAGTCCGTGCACAAGGACTGGCTGGTGCTCGAACTGCGCGAGCCCTGGGAGGTCGGCGGCCGCAGCTACGCGGCGGGCTCGCTGATCGCGGCCGACTTCGACGCCTTCATGGGCGGCGAGCGTGCGTTCCAGGTGCTGTTCGAGCCGACCGAGACCACGTCGCTGGCGGGCAGCAGCTGGACCAGGAACCACCTGATCCTCAACGTCCTCGACGACGTCAAGAACCGCATCTACGTGCTCACGCCGGGCGAGGGCGGGTGGGCCCGCGCGCCGCTGGCCGGCGCGCCGGAGATCGGCACCATCGCGGTCTCGGGCATCGACGACGAGGCGTCGGACGAGTACTTCATGACCGTCACCGACTTCCTGCACCCGACCACCCTCTACCACGGCACGGTCGGCCAGCAGCCGGAGAAGGTGAAGGAGACCCCGGCCTTCTTCGATGCCGAGGGGCTGACCATGAGCCAGCACTTCGCGACCAGCAAGGACGGCACCCGCGTGCCGTACTTCATGGTCTCGAAGGCCGACCTGCCGCTCGACGGCCGCAACCCGACCCTGCTGTACGGCTACGGCGGCTTCGAGATCTCGCTGACCCCGAGCTACTCCGGCGCGGTCGGCCGCGGCTGGCTCTCCGAGGGCGGCGTCTACGTCGTGGCGAACATCCGCGGCGGCGGCGAGTACGGCCCGCGCTGGCACCAGGCGGCGCTCAAGGCCAACCGCAACAAGGCCTACGAGGACTTCGCGGCGGTGGCCGAGGACCTGATCGCGCGCCGGGTCACCAGCCCCGCGCATCTCGGCATCCAGGGCGGCTCCAACGGCGGCCTGCTGATGGGCAACATGACCGTGATGTACCCGCAGCTGTTCGGCGCCGTGGTCTGCCAGGTGCCGCTGCTCGACATGCGCCGCTACCACAGGCTGCTGGCCGGCGCGTCGTGGATGGCGGAGTACGGCAACCCCGACACGAGCGACTGGGAGTTCCTGCAGCGCTACTCGCCCTACCAGAACGTCCGCGCCGACGTGGAGTACCCGCCGGTGCTGTTCACCACCTCGACCCGCGACGACCGCGTGCATCCGGGCCACGCCCGCAAGATGTTCGCGCGCATGGCCGAGCAGGGCCACGACGTGACCTACTTCGAGAACATCGAGGGCGGCCACGGCGGCGCCGCGGACAACCGCCAGCGCGCCTACATGCAGGCCCTGGCCTACACCTTCCTCAAGCAGCGCCTGTTCCCGAAGGACTGACCCGGGACGCGCAGCGACCTGCCGGTGCGGCCGCCCGCGGGAGCGTGGGCGGCCGCACTCTTTCCACCGAACCGCACCAAACCTCCGGATCCCCCAATGACGCGTGTGCGCATCACCACCGCCCTGCTGCTCTCGCTCGGCCTCCTCGCCGCCTGCGACCGCGGCAGCCCCGAGGCGACCCCGGACGCCGGCCGCCCGGCGCTTCCGCCGGCCCCGGTCGCCGCGATCCAGCCCCACGTGGTGGTCGCCCCGCATGGGGCGGAACGCCAGGACGAGTACTACTGGCTGCGCGACGACGCCCGCACCGATCCGGACATGCTGGCCTACCTGGAGGCCGAGAACGCCTACGCCGACGCCGCCATGGCGCCGCTCGCGGGCCTGCGCGACCGCCTCTACGACGAGCTGGTCGGACGCATCAAGCAGGACGACGCCTCGGTGCCCTACCGCTACAAGGGCTACTGGTACTACACCCGCTTCGAGGAGGGGCAGGAGTACCCGGTGCACGCGCGCCGCGCGGGCAGCATGGAGGCGCCGGAGGAGGTCATGCTCGACCTCAACCGGCTCGCCGCGGGCCAGAGCTTCTACCAGGTCTCGAACTGGGAGGTGAGCCCGGACCAGACCCTGATCGCCTACACCGAGGACACGGTCGGCCGCCGCCAGTACACCCTGCGCATCCGCGACCTGGCGACCGGGGAGCTGCTGCCCGACGCCATTCCCGGCGTGTCCTCCAGCATCGAGTGGGCCGGCGACGGCCGCTCGCTCTACTACGTCGAGAACGACCCGGTCACCCTGCTGACCAAGCGCGTCAAGCGCCACGTCCTGGGCACCGATCCCGCCGAGGACACGGTGGTCTACGAGGAAACGGACGACAGCTTCTACATGGGGCTGATGCGCACCCGCTCGGAGAAGTACATCTGCATCGGCGTGCGCAGCACCGTGTCCAGCGAACAGCGCTGCACCGAGGCCGCCGCGCCGGGTGAGTTCCGGCTGGTGGCGCCGCGCGAGCGCGATGTCGAGTACGTCGCCGACCACCTGGGCGACCGCTGGGTCGTCCACACCAACTGGAACGCGCAGAACTTCAAGCTGATGACCGTCGCCGACGGCAGCTGGGAGGATCGCGGCGCCTGGCGCGACCTGCTGCCCCACGACCCCGAGGTCTACCTAGAGGACGTCGTGCTGTTCGACGGCTTCATGGTCGTCGAGGAGCGTGCCGAGGGCCTGTCGCGCCTGCGCGTCCTGCCGGACGACGGCGCGCCCAGCGACGTGCGCGCCGACGAGCCCGCCTATGCCATGGGCCTGGCGACCAACGCCGAGCCCGACACCGAGTGGGTGCGCTACACCTACACCTCGCTGACCACGCCGGCGACGACCTACGAGCTCAACGTGGTCACCGGCGAGCGCCGCACGCTCAAGGAGCAACCCGTGCTCGGCGGCTTCGACAAGGCGAACTACGTCACCGAGCGCCTGTGGGCGCCCGCGCGCGACGGCGCGCGCATCCCCGTGAGCCTGGTCTACCGCAGGGGCTTCGCGAAGGACGGCAGCGGGGCCCTGCTGCAGTACGGCTACGGCTCCTACGGCAACTCGATCGACCCGGCGTTCAACGGCAACGTCCTGAGTCTCGTGGACCGCGGCATGGTCTACGCCATCGCCCACATCCGCGGCGGCGAGGAGATGGGCCGCCAGTGGTACGAGGACGGCAAGCTGCTGAGGAAGAAGAACACCTTCAACGACTTCGTCGACGTCACCCGCTTCCTGGTCGAGCAGGGCTATGCCGCACCGGACCGGGTGGCCGCGATGGGCGGCAGCGCCGGCGGGCTGCTGATGGGCGCCGTCGCCAACCAGGCGCCGGAGGACTATCGCGCCATGGTCTCGCTGGTGCCGTTCGTGGACGTGGTCACCACCATGCTCGACCCGAGCATCCCGCTCACCACCAACGAGTACGACGAGTGGGGCAACCCGGAGGATCCCGAGTACTACGACTACATGCTGTCCTACTCGCCCTACGACCAGCTCGAGGAGAAGGCCTACCCGGCCATGTTCGTCGGCACCGGCCTGTGGGACAGCCAGGTGCAGTACTGGGAGCCGGCCAAGTACGTCGCCCGCCTGCGCGCGCGCAGGACCGACGACAACCTGCTGGTGTTCCGCACCAACATGGAGGCCGGCCACGGCGGCCGCTCGGGCCGCTTCCAGCGCTACCGCGAGATCGCCGAGTACTACGCCTTCCTGCTCGACCAGCTCGGCGTGGAGGCGCCGGCCGGGTCCGGCACCTGAGCGGTGCGGGAACGCCCGCTGCTATAGTCCGCCGCCCTTTCCGACGCAACAAGGATGAGCATGAGTGCGGTGATCCCCGACGTCGCGCTGGTCGACAACGCCGAGCAGCGGACGCCGCTGGTCCTGGTCCTGGACTGCTCGGGCAGCATGGCCGGGGCGCCGATGGCGGCCCTCAACGAGGGCCTCGCGCTGCTCGAGCGCGAGCTGAAGGCGGACGTCATCGCCGCCAAGCGCGTGCGCATCCTGGTGGTGCGCTACGGCGGCCACGACGAGGCCGAGCTCATGGGCCCCTGGTGCGACGCCATGGACTTCCACGCGCCGCGCCTGGACGCCAACGGCACGACGCCGACCGGCCATGCGGTCGATCTCGCGCTGGCCGAGATCGAGGACGAGAAGGCGCGCTTCCGCGCGGCGGGCGTGGCCTACACGCGGCCCTGGCTGTTCCTGATGTCCGACGGCGTGGCGACCGACGACTGGGAGGGCGCGGCCGCGCGCTGCCGCGAGGCGGAGGCCGCGAACCGCGTCGCCGTCTTCCCGATCGCCGTCGGCGAGGCCGACCGTGCGCAGCTCGGCGCGTTCTGCCGCAACGGCGAGCGCGGCGTGAAGCAGCTCGCCGGGCTGCAGTTCCGCGAGCTGTTCCTGTGGCTCAGCGCGAGCATGCAGGTGGTCTCGCAGTCCGTGCCGGGCGGGCACGCGCAGCTGCCGCCCACCGACAGCTGGTCCTCGATCCCGGTCTGATGGCCTGGCACGTCCACGCCGGCGCCGCGACCGGCGCCGGCCATCGCGCGCGGGGCGAACCCTGTCAGGACGCCTTCGCGCACGGCGTGCACGGCGATGTGCTGGTCGCCACGGTCTGCGACGGCGCCGGTTCGGCGCGCCACGGCGACATCGGCGCGCGCGTGGTCGCGCGGCAGGTGGTGCATGCGCTGCTGGCGCGCGCGGCTGCCGGCAACGAGGTCGCGGAACTCGCGCCCGACGCCGCGGCCGACCTGCTCGCGCACGTGATCGAGGCGGTGCGCGACGCGCTGCAGAGCCTGGCCGGCGCGGCCGGCGCCGCGCTCGGCGACTACGCCACCACCCTGGTCGGCGCGGTCGGCGACGGGCGCAGCGGTTTCCTGTTCCACCTCGGCGACGGCGTCGCCGTCGGCATGGCCGCGGAAGGCGAGGACATCGTCTCGGCACCGGACAACGGCGAGTACGCCAACGAGACCTACTTCGTCACCGGCCCGGCGTGGCGCGCGCGCCTGCGCATCACCCCGCTGCGCCGGCCGCTGCGCGGCATCGCGCTGATGTCCGACGGCGCCGCGGCCTTCGCCATGGAGCGCGGCGGGCGGGCCCTGTTTCCCGCCTTCATCGGGCCGGTCGAGCGCCACCTCGCCGGGCTCGGCGAGGCCGACGGCAGCGCGGCGCTGCTGGCCACGCTCGCGGATCCGCGCACGGACGCCATCACGCCCGACGACAAGACCCTGCTGATCGCGCTGAGGCGCTAGGCCACCGCATGCGCGTCGAGACGAGGTGCGCGGACGGCCCGCACGCCAGGACACGCCGGCACGGCCTGGCGCGGCCCGTCCGGGTGTACCCAGCGCGGCCCCGTGCGCGCCCCCACATGCGCGGCGGGGCCTGACATGCCCCAGCGCACCGGCAGCCGGATCCACGTCGCCGCGGACCACGGCGGCCGCCTCACGCTCGGGCGCCTGCTCAAGAGCGGCGGTGCCGGCAGCGTCTTCCTGCTCGCCGAGCGCGGCGACAGCGTCGCCAAGCTCTACCACGCGCACGTCGGCGTCGAGACCTACGCCCGCAAGGTCGAGGCGATGCTGCGCCTGCGGCCGGAGCTGCCGGATATCGAGCACGAAGGGGCCGCCCAGGTCCAGCTGGCCTGGCCGAGCGCACTGGCCCGGGACGCGCAGGGGCGCTTCCTCGGCTTCGTCATGCCGCTGCTCGATTTCGAGGCCACCTGCGACCTCGAATACGTCCTGCAGGAACGGCAGGCGCGGGCGGCGGGCCTGCCGACCGGCCTCGGTGCCAAGGTCACCCTCGCCGCCAACCTGGCGGCGGTCCTCGCGGCCCTGCACGCCGAGGGCCACCACGTGGTGGACCTCAAGCCGGTCAATCTGCGCTTCTACCGCCGCAGCCTGCACGTGGCGATGCTCGACTGCGACGGGTTCAGCGTCCGCGGCGACGGCGAGCGCTTCCCTGCGGAGCAGTTCACGCCGGACTACCTCGCACCCGAGTTCCACCGACGCGGCGTGCCGCCGGAGGCCGGCGAGGCGCAGGACCGCTTCGCGCTCGCGGTGGTCGTCTTCCAGCTGCTGAATTTCGGCATCCACCCCTTCAGCGGGCGTCCCGCCCACGACCGGGTGCCGACCGATCTCCCGGGACGCATTGCCGGTCGCTTCCACGCCTACGGACTGAAGCGGCATGCCGCCATCGCCCCGGTGCCGGGCAGCGGGCACACCGCCATGCCGCAGGCGCTGCGCGAGCTGTTCGACCGGGCCTTCCGCGGACCGGCCGCGGGCCGCCCGTCGGCCGGCGAATGGGCGGTGGCGCTCCGCGGCTACGCCCTGCGCACCGGCGGCGGACTGGTGGTCTGCGAGACCGACCCCGGGCACCAGCATTTCGCGGGGCTGCCCTGCGCCGCCTGCGCGCGTGCGGCGCGGCTGGAGTCGAGGGCGCGCGCGGCGCCGCCGTCCGCTCGGGTCCGCGTCCGCGCCGCGACCGTCCCGCAGCGCCGGGCCGTGCAGGAGCAGGGTGCGCCACCGCTTGCCGGTCCGGCCGGTCTGCCGCCCGCCGCGGGCGGCGTCGGCGCACAGCCGGCCAGCGGCGGCGCTGGCTGGATCGCCGCCCTCGTCCTGCTCGCCGCGTTCGCGGTGTTCGTGCTCCTCGCGTTCGTCGAGTCGACGCCGCGTCGGCACGAGAGGGCGGCGCTGCCGGCTCCTGTCCAGGTCGAGGCGCCGCCGGCCGACCGCCACCGGGTGGGCTACGGCGCGCTGCCCGCCGAGGCGCTGCGGGCGAGCGTCCGGCTGGCGGCCGAGGCCGCGGGGGAAGGCGACTGGTCCACCTTCCGCCGCGAGATCGAGCGCCTGCGTCGTGCGCAGGCCGCCCAGCCCTTCCGTCACGCGAGCGCGGCCGCCGTGTTCGAGATGGAGCTGCAGCACCGCCGCCTGAGCGAGCGGTCCGCCATCGTCGAGTACGAGGAGACCGCGTCGCGCCTGCGCCCTCAGCTACAACGGGATCGCTACGCCCACGAGACCGCGCTCATGCTCGCCTGGCTCGCCCAGGCGCACGGCAGGTCCGACGAGCGCCGCGCCGCGCTGGAGCAGGCGACCTGGTCGAGGCCCATGGACCCGGCCGGGTGGTTCGGTCTGGCAAGGCTGGCGCTGGAGGAGGCCGGGCCGCCGCGCGAGGATGCTCCCCTGCCCGCCACCGCGCTCGCCTACGCCACGGTCGGCGAATTCGTGGGGCGGCCGCGCAGCGCCGACGACGCGGCCGCCGCGCTCGCGCTGGTGCTGGGGCGCTTCCGCGCGGGCCTGCCGCCGAACACTGCGGCGGAGGCGGTGGCCATCGAGCGGCTCCACGTCGAGGCGGTCGCGCGCGCCGCCCGCGTCGACCCGGACAGGCCCCCGGGGCCGGGTCCCGGTGCGGGGGCCCGGCGGTCACCCCTGTTCCTCGGGATGTCGGCCCTCGAGGAGAGCCTCCACGGCCTGGAGGCCGAGGGGCTCGGGCGCCGATGGCGGCTGGTGCTCTGGGTCGACCTGGACCACTTCGGGCTGCCGCGCTACATCGACATCGTCCAGTCCAGCGGCGACGCCGTGCTCGACCAGCAGGTGGCGGAGCTGGTGTCGCGGCTCCCGTTCGCGCCGGCGCGTGACGGCGGGGGCTACGTCGCCGGCGGCCTGCAGCTGCCGGTGGCGCACTGGCGGCCCGCGCCGCCGCCCGGGTCACCAGCCGGAGGCGTCGAGTAGCGCCTCGGTCTCCGCGTCCGCCGGCATCGCCACGAGGCCGCCGCGCGGGTTGATGCGCACGAGGTAGCGGGCGCCGTCGTGCATCGGCAGGTAGGCGCCGCTGCCCCAGCGCGCGTCGACGAAGGGCAGCCAGCGCGGGTACTGGCGGGCGAGGGCGGCGAGGTCGACCAGGCCGTCGCTGCCGAGCGCATGCACGCTGCGCGGTGCCTCGCGTTCCTGGGCGACGTCGCGGTAGCGCCCGGAGAGGCGTTCCAGCCGGTAGAGCGGCGGGACGCCGGCGAGCTGGGCGGGGAGCTGCCAGCGCACCACGCGCGCATCGAGCTGCCACTCGTCGCCGCGCAGCTCGAAGCTGCGCCGGCGGCCGTCGGCCTCGGTCAGCGTCACCTCGAAATGCTGGGGCCCGCGCTGTGCGATGGCCAGGCTCGCCACCTCGCGGTCGTCCAGGCCGAAGTAGCCGCGGACGCCGACCGCGAGCAGGGCCAGCCCGAGCGCGAGGACCAGGAAGGCCAGGGCGAACAGCAGGCGCAGCGCGCGGCCGAAGCCACGCCGGCGTCCCGCCGCGAGCACGATGGCGAGGAGGGCGGCGATCGCCGCGAGGGCCAGCAGGACGACGAAGGGGGTCATTCATGCTCCCGGCGCTGGGTTGCGCGCAGTCTGTGCGGAGATTCATGACCGCATCGGGAACGTCCCGGCCACGGCCATCGCTATACTCGCCGCATGAACCGCGCGCGCCCAGTCCTGCTCTGCCTCGCCCTCGCCGCCCTGCTCGCCGGCACCGCCTGCGGCCAGAAGGGCGACCTGACCCGCCCGCCGCCGCCGGAGGCGCCGGCCGAGGACGACGCCCGGCGATGAACGCGGGCGTCCCCCTGCGCTTCACCAAGATGCACGGCGCGGGCAACGACTTCGTCATTCTCGACTGCCGGGGCGACACGCCGGCGCCCGACGCAGCGCTCGCCGCGGCCCTGGCCGACCGGCATCGCGGCGTCGGCTGCGACCAGGTCATCACCGTGGAGCCGGCGCGCAGCGCCGACTGCGTCGCCGCCTACCGCATCTGGAACGCCGACGGCTCCGTGGCCGGGCAGTGCGGCAACGGCGCGCGCTGCGTCGCCGCCTGGCTGGTGCGCGACGGCGCCGCGCGCGGGCCGCGCTTCGCGCTCGACGCGCCGCCGGGACGCATCGAGGTCGAGGTGCTCGCGGACGGCCGCTACCGCCTCGGGATGGGCGTGCCCGACTTCGAGCCCGCCCACGTGCCCTACCTGCACCGCGGCGGCCCCGAGGGCGGCATGACCATCGACGGGCAGGCGGTGCGCTTCGACGCGGTGTCGATGGGCAACCCGCACGCGGTGCTCGAGGTCGACCGCGTCGATCTCGCGCCGGTCGCGGTGCTGGGCCCCGGCCTGCAGGCGCGCCCGGAGTTCCCGGAGTCGGTCAACGTCGGCTTCGCCCAGGTGCTGGCGCCGGACCGCATCGCGCTGCGCGTGTACGAGCGCGGTGCGGGCGAGACGCTGGCCTGCGGCAGCGGCGCGTGCGCGGCCGCCGCCGCGCTGATGCGGCGCGGCCGCGTCGGGCGCCGCGTGGTGGTGGCGCTGCCGGGCGGCGAGCTGGAGATCGACTGGCCGCGCGACGACGCGCCGCTGACCATGACCGGCCCGGTCGCATTCGTCTTCGAAGGAGAGTGGCCCGCATGAGCACCGATGCGCATACCGAAACCGTGAGCGCGGCCGAGGTGGCCGCCTGGCTGCGCCGGCATCCGACCTTCCTCGCCGGCTATCCGGACATCGCGCAGAGCCTCGTGGTGCCGCGCAGCGAGGGCACCGCGACCTCGCTGGCCAGCTACCAGCTCGAGGTCCTGCGCGAGAAGAACCGCGAACTCAACCGCCGCCTGCTGGAGCTCTCCGCCAACGCGCAGGAGAACGAGCGCCTGGCGGTGCGGACCCACCAGCTCACGCTCGGCCTGATGCGCCAGCTGACGCCGGCCGGCACGCTCCGCGCGATGGTCGCGAGCCTGGGCGAGGACTTCCAGGGCGACGCGGTGCGGGTGGTGCTGTTCCGGCCGATCGACGGGCTGGACGATGCGGCCTGGCTGCAGGTGGTCCCGCGCGAGGACGCATCGCTGCAGCCCTTCGCGGACTTCCTCGCCGCCGGCGAGCCGCTCTGCGGCCGGCTCAACGCCGACAAGCTGGCGGTGCTCTTCGGGCCGGACGATGGCGTGCAGTCGGTGGCCCTGCTGCCGCTGCAGGACATGGGCATGCTCGCCATCGGCAGCCGCGAGCCCAACCGCTTCTATCCGGGCGTCGGCACGCTGTTCCTCGGCATGATGGCCGACGCCCTGGTGACCGGGCTGGCGCGCTTCGGGCGCTGAGCCGGCGATGGACGCCGCACCGGCGCCCGACGACGCGCTGGAGCGCGCGCGCCAGGACTGGCTGGCGCACCTGCGCCAGCGCCGGCTGTCGGCGCACACGCTCGACAACTACGGCCGCGACCTGGCCTTCCTCGCCGCCTGGCTGCGCGGGCAGGGGATCGACGACTGGGACGCCCTGCGCCCCGACCACCTGCGCGCCTTCGTCGCGCACGAGCACCGCGACCGCGCGCAGTCCGGCAAGAGCCTGCAGCGCCGGCTGTCGGCGGTGCGCGGCTTCTGCCGCTGGCGCAACCGCGACCGGCCGGGCGCCATCGATCCCACCGCAGGGCTGCGCGCGCCGCGGGCGCCGCGCAAGCTGCCGCAGGTGCTCGACCCGGACGCGATGAACACCCTGGTCGAGGTGCCTGCCGACACGCCGCTGGGCCTGCGCGACCGCGCCATGCTGGAACTGTTCTATTCCTCGGGCCTGCGCGTGTCCGAGCTCTGCGGCCTGCGCTGGCGCCAGCTCGACCTCGCCGAGGGGCTGGTGCACGTCTTCGGCAAGGGGCGCCGGGAGCGCGTGGTGCCGGTGGGCCGGCACGCGCGCGAGGCGCTGGCGGCATGGCGCGCGGAATCCGGCGGTGCCGACGACGCGCCCGTGTTCCCCGGCCGCGGCGGGCGCCCCATCACCCCACGCGCCGTGCAGTTGCGCGTGCGCGCCCTCGCCCAGGCGCAGGGCGTCTGGGCCCGCGTGCATCCGCACCTGCTGCGGCACTCCTTCGCCAGCCACATCCTCGAATCCTCCGGCGACCTGCGCGGCGTGCAGGAACTCCTCGGCCACGCCGACATCGCCACCACCCAGATCTACACCCACCTGGACTTCCAGCATCTCGCGCGGGTGTTCGATGGAGCGCACCCGAGGGCGAGGCGGAAGCGGGAGGGGTGAGGGGAGGGGGTCCGGGAATCGGGAGTCGGGAATCGGGACCTGGGGCGCGGTGCGATGGGGACGGCTCTCGCGGTGCCGCCCGCGGCCGGAGTTTGGGCGTCACCGCTCCCGTGCTCTCCGGGTCCCGATTCCCCATTCCCGCTTCACACACCAGACCTTGTCCCCCCCGGCCTCCGCCCCCACTACCGGGTTTCACCCCGGAGGCCGCATGGATCCCAGCCAGAACCCCAACGTCGTCCACGCCACCACCATCGTCTCGATCCGTCGCAACGGGCGGGTGGTCGTCGCCGGCGACGGCCAGGTCACGCTCGGCAACACGGTGATGAAGGGCAACGCGCGCAAGGTGCGCCGCCTCGGCAACGGCAAGGTGCTGGCCGGGTTCGCGGGCGCGGCGGCGGATGCCTTCACCCTGTTCGAACTCTTCGAGAACAAGCTCGAGAAGCACGGCGGGCAGCTGGTGCGCGCGGCGGTCGAGCTGGTCAAGGACTGGCGCACCGACCGCCGCTACGGAAAGCTCGAGGCGCTGCTCGCGGTCGCCGACCGGGACACCTCGCTGGTGATCTCCGGCAACGGCGACATCATCGAGCCCGACGACGGCATCATCGCCATCGGTTCGGGCGGTTCCTTCGCGCTGGCCGCCGCGCGCGCGCTGCTCGCGCACTCCGATCTCGACGCCCGCCGCGTGGCGGAGGAGGCGCTCAAGATCGCCGGCGACATCTGCATCTACACCAACGGCAACGTCGTGGTCGAGGAACTGGGCGACTGACGCCTGCGCGCGCGCCCTCCTCCGACGAGCGACCCTGAGAATCCCATGTCCGAACTCACCCCCCGCGAAATCGTCAACGAGCTCGACCGCTACATCGTCGGGCAGAAGGCCGCCAAGCGCGCGGTCGCCATCGCCCTGCGCAACCGCTGGCGGCGCATGCAGCTCGACCCCGCGCTGCGCAACGAGGTGACCCCCAAGAACATCCTCATGATCGGCCCGACCGGCGTGGGCAAGACCGAGATCGCGCGCCGCCTGGCGACCCTCGCCAACGCGCCCTTCGTCAAGGTCGAGGCGACGCGCTTCACCGAGGTGGGCTACGTCGGCAAGGACGTGGAGCAGATCGTGCGCGACCTCGCCGACGCCGCCGTCAAGATGTTCCGCGAGCAGGCCAAGCAGAAGCTGCGCACCCAGGCCGAGGACCGCGCCGAGGACCGCATCCTCGACGCGCTGCTGCCGCGCCGCCAGGCGCCGGTCGGCTTCCCCATGGGCGACGCCGGCGACCCGGCCGCGCGCCCGGACGATTCCGGCACCCGCCAGAAGCTGCGCAAGCAGCTGCGCGAGGGCCAGCTCGACGAGCGCGAGATCGAGATCGAGACCGCGGTGAACAGCGGCGGCGTGGACATCATGGCGCCGCCCGGGATGGAGGAGATGGGCCAGCAGCTCAAGCAGATGTTCCAGAACCTCGCCGGCGGCAAGACCCAGAAGCGCACCATGACGATCAAGGCGGCGCTGCCGCAGCTGATCGAGGAGGAGGCGGCCAAGCTGGTCAACGAGGACGAGATCCGCCAGGCGGCCATCGAGGCCTGCGAGCAGCACGGCATCGTCTTCATCGACGAGATCGACAAGGTGGCCAAGCGCGGCGACAACTTCGGCGGCGGCGACGTCAGCCGCGAGGGGGTGCAGCGCGACCTGCTGCCGCTCGTCGAAGGCTCCACCGTCAGCACCAAGTACGGCGTGGTCAAGACCGACCACATCCTGTTCATCGCCTCCGGCGCCTTCCACGTCGCCAAGCCGTCCGACCTGATTCCCGAGCTGCAGGGCCGCTTCCCGATCCGCGTCGAGCTGCAGGCGCTCTCGCGCGAGGACTTCAAGCGCATCCTCACCGAGCCGCACAGCGCGCTGACCAAGCAGTACAACGCCCTGCTCGGGACCGAGGGCGTGACCCTGACCTTCGCCGACGACGCCATCGAGCGCCTCGCCGACATCGCCTTCGAGGTCAACGAGCGCCAGGAGAACATCGGCGCCCGCCGCCTGCACACCGTGCTCGAACGCCTGCTCGACACCCTGAGCTACGAGGCCCCGGACCGCAGCGGCGACGCCGTCACCATCGACCGCGCCTACGTCGATGCGCACCTGGGTGATCTGGTGCAGGACCAGGATCTGTCGAAGTACATCCTTTGAGGTGAAGCGGGAAGGGTGGGGCGGGAAGAGGGAACCGGGAATCGGGACCTGGAGGGCGTACCGGCCGATGTCTGGTCCGTCGTAGGCGCCACGGGCGAGCGAGTCGTACGGTTCGCGACGCTCTCCCAGCTCCCCATCCTCAGCTCCCCCGCGACCACCCCCAGGTCCCGATTCCCGACTCCCTCTTCCCGCTCCATCCAACAAGACCATGCCCCACCCCACCGACCTCATTCTCCACAAGACGTCCCGCGTGCTGGAGGTGGCGTTCGAGGACGGGACGCGGTGGCGGTTGCCGGCGGAGTACCTGCGGGTGGAGTCGCCGAGCGCCGAGGTGCAGGGGCACGGGCCGGGGCAGAAGGTGCTGGTGGCGGGCAAGCGCGAGGTGGGCATCGACGCCATCGAGCCGGTCGGCCACTACGGCGTGCTGCTGCGCTTCTCCGACGGGCACGCCAGCGGCATCTTCACCTGGGACAGGCTGTACACGATGGGGCGCGAGCAGGAGACGGCGTGGTCGCGCTATCTCGACGCCCTGGCGCAGGCGGGCCTTTCCCGCGATCCCTGAGCCTCACAGCCGGCGGTGCATGACCAGGACGTCGGTCGGGCCGAGCCGCGCATGCCGGAAGGCGTCGGGAATCCGCCCCACCACCGCGAAGCCGTGCTTCTCCCACAGGCGGATGGCGACCGTGTTGGTCGCGACCACGAAGTTGAACTGCATCGCCCGGAAGCCCGCCGCCCGCGCCGTGTCCAGCGAGTGGGCGCACAGCAGCGAGGCGATGCCGCGCCCGCGCGCGTCGGGGGCGACCATGTAGCCGGCGTTGGCGACGTGGTCGCCGAGGCCCGGCTGGTTCGGCTTGAGGAAATAGCAGCCGAGCACGCTGCCGTCCGCGTCCTCCGCCGCGAACAGCCGCACCGGCGGCGTCGTCAGCAGCGCGCGCGCCTCGGCCTCGGTGGTGTCGGGGCGCCATGCGTAAGTGTCGCCGCCCGCGAGCACGCTGCGCACCAGCGGCCAGACGCGATGAAAGTCCTGCGCCTGCAGCGCGACGACGGCGGGCCGTGCGTTCATGGCCGCGGGCGTCGCCGCGCTCATGCCTCGCCGATGTCCTCGTTCCACAGCGCCGGGTGCGCGGCGATGAAGTCGCGCATCATCGCGATGCACTCCGGGTCGGCCAGGTCGATCACGCGCACGCCGCTCTCGCGCAGCCAGTCGATGCCGCCGGAGAAGGTCACCGACTCGCCGACCACCACGGTGCCGATGTTGAACTGCC
This sequence comes from Coralloluteibacterium thermophilum, assembly GCF_042654365.1. Taxonomy (NCBI): domain Bacteria; kingdom Pseudomonadati; phylum Pseudomonadota; class Gammaproteobacteria; order Lysobacterales; family Lysobacteraceae; genus Coralloluteibacterium; species Coralloluteibacterium thermophilum. The sequence continues at coordinate 5,025 of NZ_JBHSGG010000047.1, read as the reverse complement.
GCACCAGCCCGCTGCAGTACCAGCAGGGCGCCAGCGTCGTCACCATGATGGTGTCGCGATAGCTCCTCTGCCGGCCGGCCTTGCGGAAGGCGTCGGTCTCGCCGTGGATCGAGGGGTCGTTCTCCTGCACCCGGCGGTTGTGGCCGCAGCCCAGCAGCACGCCGTCGTCGCGGTAGAGCGCGGCGCCGATGGGGATGCCGCCCTCGGCCAGGCCGCGCCGAGCTTCGGCGACGGCGGTGGCGAGCAGGGCGCGGTAGTCGGGGTCGGCCATGCGGGAAGCTCCTCGGTCTCGGCCGGCGATGGTAACGGGCGGGCCGCCGTGCGGGCACCGCCGCGGCGCTGCGTGGGATACTTGCCGCCATGAGCGACCCGACCCAGCCCTCCAGTCCGCAGCTTCCCGCCGAGACGCCGGCCGCGCCCGCGCAGGGCGGCACCACCCACTTCGGCTTCCGCGACGTGCCCACGCGCGAGAAGCAGAAACTGGTCGGCCAGGTGTTCTCCTCGGTCGCGCGCAAGTACGACCTGATGAACGACCTCATGAGCCTCGGCATCCACCGGCTCTGGAAGCGCTACTTCGTGGCGACCTCGGGCGTGAAGGCCGGCGACCGCGTGCTCGACCTGGCCGGCGGCACCGGCGACATCGCGGCGCTGCTGCATCCGAAGGTGGGCCCTGCCGGCAGCATCGTGGTCGGCGACATCAACGCCGCCATGCTCGGCGTCGGCCGCGACCGGCTGACCGACCGCGGCCTGGTGCGCGGCCTCGACTGGGTCCAGTGCAATGCCGAGGCGCTGCCGTTCCCGGACAGGTCGTTCGACCTGGTGACCATCGCCTTCGGCCTGCGCAACGTGACCGACAAGGCGCGCGCGCTGGCGGACATGCACCGCGTGCTCAAGGTCGGCGGGCGCGTGCTGGTGCTGGAGTTCTCCCAGGTGCGGCCGGAGTGGTTCCGCCCGATCTACGACTTCCACTCCTTCCAGGTGCTGCCGCGCCTGGGCACGCTGATCGCCGGCGACCGCGAGAGCTACCAGTACCTTGCCGAGTCCATCCGCAGGCACCCGCCCCAGGCGGAGCTGCAGCGGATGCTGGCGGACGCCGGCTTCGCCCGCGCCAGCCACCGCAACCTGTCGGCCGGCATCGTCGCCATCCACTCCGGCTATCGGGTCTAGAGCGTACAACACCGGCCCCGCACCGCTGGCGGCCCACGCATCTCATCTCAAAGGGCGCAACACGCTCTAGGCGCGGGCTTCCGCGGGGACGCCGTCCGTGCCGGGGGCGTGCAGGGTCCGCCAGGCGCGCCAGCGCGCGCGCTGCCAGACCACGAGCAGCGCCGTCGCCAGCGCCAGCGGCGACAGCAGCCCGATGGCCAGCAGGATCGCCGCGTAGAGTCCGCCGAACGTGCTGTGCTCGCCCACGAACAGGAGCAGCGCGCCGGCCACCCACAGCCCGGGATTGACGGCGGCGCCCAGCACGGCCGCCGTCCAGCCGGCCAGCCCGCCGAGCACGGCCGCGTAGGCGCCCGCGTACAGTCCGCTGCGGCGACGCCAGGAGCGCAGCAGCGCCCAGCCGCAGGCCAGGGCGAACGTGGCGGCGAGCAGGCCGAGCGCGATCATCCAGCGCGCCTCTCCGGGTGAGAGGGTGCGGGAGACGTTGCGGCCGGATTGCCAGGAGAGCGTTCCGATCGGCGCGCCTGCATTGCCCCCGCTCAAGGCCCAGCCCGGCTCGATCCGCGTGGTGGCGGCGAGCGTGCAGTTCCGGAGGTACTCCGCGAGTTCCGCGCCGGCATTCGCCAGCAGGAGGGCGGCGAGTGCGAACGAGAGGCCGGCGGCGATCCGGCGCGGCCAGCGCATGCGGAGGGCGGACGACGGCGTGGCCCGCCCGATCGGGGCCTGGATCGCCGCCGCCGGCCGGGCCGATCTGCGCAGCCGGACCAGCGCCCACACCACGAGCGCGGTCAAGACCAGCCCGGGCACCGTGAAGGCCAGCCGCAGCCAGGCCGGCCCGATGCTCGTCAACGCCCAGCCGCCGAGCACGGCGCCCGCTCCCATGAGGTGCATCGCGTGTCGCCGCCTGCGCCGCGGGGCGAGGAGGCCGAAGGCGCCCAGCGTGAGGGGCAGGGCCGCCCACACCGCGAACGGCCACAGCCTGTGGGCGCCGGAGGCGGCGTGTCCGATGTCCCAGGCCAGCATCCAGCAGAGCGCCGCGGCGAGCGCGAGGTCGATCCCGACGGTCAGGCGCAGGGCGCGGAGCGCGGCCGCGCCTGCACCCCAGGTCCGGCCGTCGCGGGACCCGGCATCGGGCGCCGTCGCCGACGGCGCGATCACGGCCATGCGTTAAGATCCCGTGAGCCCACCGTCTCGCCCGTTCGCATCATGCGCGTCCCCGCCCTCGCGTTGTCCCTGTTCCTCCTGCCCCTCGCGCCGATGGCGCAGGACGCGTCGCCGGAAGAGACCGCCACGCCGGACAGCCGCCGCAGCGACGAGTCCTCCTATGCGGAGCCGGAGCGGGTGGTCGTGCGCCACGTGGCGCTCGACCTGGAGGTCGACTTCGAGGCGCGCCGCCTCGGTGGGGCCGTGGATCTTACGCTCGAATGGCTGGACCCGGACGCGCAGGCACTGGTCCTGGACACGCGCGACCTCGAGATCGCCCGTGTCGAGGGGCGCAGCGACGATGCGCGCTGGCGCCGGCTCCGGCACGAGCTCGCGGCGCCCCGGCCGCCGCACGGGCAGAAGCTCACCATCCATGCGCCCGAGCGCCCGCAGCAGGTGCGGATCACCTACCGCACCTCGCCCGAGGCCACCGGCCTGCAGTGGCTGGAGCCGGGCATGACCCAGGGCGGGCAGACGCCCTTCATGTTCAGCCAGTCGCAGGCCATCCACGCGCGCTCCTGGGTGCCGCTGCAGGACACGCCCTCGGTGCGCTTCACCTACGAGGCGACGGTGCGCACCCCGCCCGAGGTGATGGCGCTGATGAGCGCGGACAACGACCTGCACGCCGAGCGCGACGGCGAGTACAGCTTCCGCATGCCGCAGCCGATCCCGTCCTACCTGCTGGCCATCGCGGCCGGCGACCTGGTGTTCCGGCCGATCTCGCAGCGCGCCGGGGTCTGGGCGGAGCCGGCCATGGTCGAGCGGGCCGCCGAGGAGTTCGCCGACACCGAGCGCATGATCGAGGTCGCCGAATCGCTCTACGGCCCCTACCGCTGGGAGCGCTACGACATCCTGGTGCTGCCGCCCTCGTTCCCGTTCGGCGGCATGGAGAACCCGCGGCTCACCTTCGCCACGCCCACGGTGATCGTCGGCGACAGGTCGCTGGTCAGCCTGATCGCGCACGAGCTGGCCCACAGCTGGTCGGGCAACCTCGTCACCAACGCGACCTGGAAGGACATCTGGCTCAACGAGGGCTTCACCAGCTACGTGGAGAACCGGATCGTCGAGGCGGTGTTCGGCAAGGAGCAGGCGGACATGGAGTTCGTCATCAGCCGCAACGCGCTCGTCGAGGCCATCCGCGACATGCCCTCGCGACGCCAAGTGCTGGCGCCGCCCCCGCTGGCCGAGGGCGAGGACGCCGACGACGTGCTCTCGGCCGTGGCCTACGACAAGGGCGCCTGGTTCCTCCAGTTCCTGGAGCAGCGCTTCGGGCGCGAGACCTTCGATGCCTTCCTGCGCGGCTGGTTCGACGCGCATGCCTTCCAGAGCGTCACCACCGACGACTTCCGCGCCTACGTGAAGGAGCATCTCCTCGACGCGCATCCGGACACCGTCTCGATCGAGCAGGTCGACCGCTGGCTCTACGCCGAGGGCATTCCTCCCGCCGCGCCGCAGCTCGTCTCCGAGCGCCTCCGGCGCGTGGACGCCGCCCGCACCGCCTGGCTGGAGGGCGACAAGGCCGCGACCGAACTGGAGACCGACGGCTGGAGCACGCAGGAGTGGGTGCACTTCCTCGAAGGCATGCCGGAATCGCTCAGCCCGCAGCAGATGACCGAGCTGGACGGCGCCTTCCGCTTCACCGGCACGCCCAACGGCGAGATCGCCCAGCGCTGGTACCCGCTGAGCGTGCGCAGCGGCTACTTCGAGGCGCGCCCGGCGATGAGCCAGTTCCTCAAGCGCATCGGCCGCCGCAAGCTGATCATGCCGACCTACGCCGCGCTCATGGGCAGCGCGGAGGACCGCGCCTTCGCCGAGCAGGTCTTCGCCGCCGCGCGGCCCGGCTACCACCCGATCACGAGCATGAGCGTGCAGGCCCTGCTCGATCGCGGCGCGCAGGAGTGACCGGCATGCGCCGCATCCCCGTCGCCCTGGCCGCCGTCCTCGTCCTCGCCGGCTGCGACCGCGAGGCCGAGCGCGAGGCGATGCGTCAGGCCGCCCTGCAGCGGGCCGAGGCGGCGGCCGCCCAGCAGGCCGCCCAGTACGAGGCCGCGCGCGCGGAGGGCAACTGGAGCCTGGCCAAGTCCTACTCCGACGTGCTGCTGGCGGACTACCCGAACACCGAGGCCGCTGCCGCCGTGACCGCGACGGTGGAGGAGGTGCGCGCGCGTGCCGCCGCCGAGCGCGAGGCGCGGCGCCTGGAGGCGCTGTGGACCTACCACGTCGAACCGGTGTCCGGCGGCGAGCAGCGCACCGCCTATCTCTACGCCAGCGAGCCCGCGCAGCCGCGGGTGCGCGTGATCCTGCGTCGCCACCCGGAGTGGGGGCAGAGCGTCTACCTGCTGATCGACGAGGGCGAGTTCGACTGCCCGCCCGGCTGCCGCGTGCGCATCGCCTTCGACGACGCCGAGCCGCGCGCCTTCGCCGCGAACAAGCCGCGCGAGAACCTCCAGGCGCTGTTCGTCGAGGACGATGCCGCCTTCATCCGCGGGCTGCGCGGCGCCGGCCAGGTGACCATCGAGGCGCGTCACGCCGGCGAGCCGCTGGTCCTGCGCTTCGAGGTCGGTGGCTACGATCCGGCCCGGCTGGGCGGCGGACGCTGAGTTCTCGGCGCCATCGGTAAGTCACTGATCTTTAACGGACAGTGGCGGACAGAAAGGG
>NZ_JBHSGG010000046.1:0-18848 GCF_042654365.1 Coralloluteibacterium thermophilum | reverse complement strand
CAGGCAAGACCAGAAGTTCTCAGCCCTTTTACAACCGTCCGTGATTTCGGGGTAGAACCCGCGGTGCGCGCTCCCAAGACGGAACCGACCATCTCGAACGTCCAGCGCGAGCGGATGATCCTGCTCGACATCCTGGAGTCGCCCCACAACCTGTCCGTCGCCGACTACGCCAAGCTCGCCGGCAAGTCGCGGCGCTGGATCACCTACGAAGTCACGGCGGGCAACTTGCTGTCGATCAGCCTGGGCAACCGGGGGCAGCGTGTGCCGGACTGGCAGCTCGACCCGCTCAAGCGTCGCCTGGTCCAGACCATCCTCAAGCAGACGGCTCGCGGCGTGGACCCCTGGGAGATCTACCACGCACTAACGCAGCCCTACGACGAATTCGGCGGCCAGTCGCCGATCGAGGCGGTGACGCTGGAGACGTTGGAAATGGCCGTACAGGTAGTGCGTCGCGCACTGCTCATCCAGCAGATCGACGGCCCCCTCCCTCGTCGGGAGGGTGGCACTACGCGATCGTCTGCGCTCGCTTGACGAAACGCTCGATGGCGGGCGAGTCGTTCCGCTCGGATCGGAACATGTGCGTTCCGATCCAGTAGGAGCCGTCCGCCAACGGTCGCATCACAACACCCCAGCTCCGGGACTGTTCGATGCGTGAACGGGGGGCGATGCCCACCCCGTAGCCGGCCGACACCATCACGGTCATCAATTCATACGACGTGACCCCGTAAAGAACGGGCCACTCTTGACCGAACAGCACTTCGCAGGCCAGGGGGCAATACTGAAACAAGGGATAGGATAGGAGTGCCCCAAGGGGGATCGCGGCATAGCGGAGCAAGGGGGAGCGATCGGGCACCGCGACCGCCAACTCTTCACGCCAAAGCGGCGCGTCGTCGGCGGGTGTCGTCGTCGCCACCAACCCGATGTCGTAGCGGCCGTTCTTCACGCCCTCAATGAGGTCCGGCGACGACGTGACTTCCTCCATCGAGACAGGCGTCTCGGGCTCTTTCGCGCGATGTAGCGCGAGCAGTGCCGCTAACCGGGACGAGGGGACGCCGGACGATATGCCGAGCTTGAGCACCGAGGATGGGGGTGAGCCGCGCATGGCTGTCCTCAGTTATGGCCGGGGAAACAAGGCTCGCAGCATAGGAAGAGTTAAATTTAACGTGGTTTAAGTCAGAGCAATATTCGACGCTTTTGCTGATGCAGAAGCGTACTGTCCAACGAGGCCGACCGGCTGGCACGACCACTTATGAGCCTGAACCAGCATCGGCGTTCGGAAAGGCAGTGCGCGCTGCTCGACTGGAGCAAGGGATAGCGCAGGAGGAGCTTGCGTCCTTGGCTGAGATCGAGCGTTCCCACATGGGCAAGATCGAGCGGGGTGAGCACATGCCGACGCTTGCCCTGATCCTTAAGATCGCCATAGCGTTGAAGATCAGCGCCGCTGACCTGATGGTGGCTACGGAAAGCAATCTGCGCGCGGCTTCGAAGCTGAGAACGTAGCGCCGTACCAGTGTCCTCCTCAGTAGTTCAGCTGGACAGGCAGCCGGGCGATGAGCCGTTCCAATGCAGCTGTAGGCTCGTCGCTGTCCAGCCTGAGTAGGTAGGTCGTCAGCATCGCCGAATCCATCGCTAACGGCCGCATCACAACGTCGGGATGGCGGGAAAGTCCGATTCTGGGCGCGGTGGTGAAGCCAACGCCGTAGCCGGCCCCGACCAAGGTGAGCATCATTTCCAGAGAAGTCACCCGCTCGACGACGTTGGGCTCTCGCTTCAGTGGTCGGAGCAATTGGGTCAACGCCCTGCAGTAGCCTTCGCAAATGTGCTGGTTGCATAGGATAAGCGGGTAACTGACCAACTCATCGAGCGGAACTTCCTTGTGGACCAAGAGGGGATGGCGCGCGGGAACGGCAACCACGAGCGGGTCGCGCCAGATCGGTTCGGCGACGATGCCGTCTCCGACTTCCGCCGTGTGTGCGAATCCGATCTTGAAGTCACCGGATCGCAGTCCGCGCAGTTGCTCCACCAGTGGCACTTCGGAGAGCCGTATCTCGATTTCTGGCTCCTCCTCGCGACAACGCGCCAGGAACGCCGACAGTCGCGGGTCCACAGCACCATCGGAGACCGCAATACGCAGACTACCTCGAAAGCCTGCCGAAACAGCCTTGGCGTTCTCGCATGCCTGCTCCAGCATCGTGAATACCCTGCGGACGTCCTGCAGGAACACGGCCCCCGCCTGGGTTAGTTGGGTTCCTCGCCGGTCACGGGTGAACAGCAGGACGCCGAGCTCGTCTTCCAGTTCTTTGATGATGCGAGAAAGCGGTGACTGTTCGATGTGCAGACGGTCGGCCGCGCGCGTGAAATGCAGTTCTTCAGCCAGGACTATGAAGCAGCGCAGATGTCGAAGCTCCATAGATCACTCTCCTTGTGATTCATGTGCTTCGACGCCAACGAAGACGGGACTGCAACCCATGGGGCCTGCTCCCCTTAGGTCAATGAGCCAACGCCAATGGCCGGGCTAGAAATCCAGTTGGCTTGATCTTCGATGGCACTCTTGGCAATGCGAAGCGAGGACCTTCCCGAGATGCTTTCGAACGCGCGGATCTTCATAGATCGGGGAAGCCCAATCTTTAGGGTCGGCATCGGGTCACCCATGTGGATTGAGGGTGCCGAGGATGGACACAGCGGCAATGATCAGAACAGCGAGTGTTGCCTCGATGGTTACGGTGAGGCGAAGTGTCTGCAGCGAGCGCGAACCACCGCCAGCGAGAACTTCACCTTCCAATCTGGGTACCACGCGCCAGCGATGAAGTGCGGCCAGTCCCAACATGGCGGCGAACAACGCCAGCTTGACCAGCAGCAGCTTGCCATGAACGCTGTGGAACAAGGGCACCACGGACCAACCCGTGAGGTCGCCGTAGTGCAGGACGCCGGTGACCACAAGGATGCCGACGAAGACGGTGCCGGGACCTGAGAAGTCCTGCAGCGTCTGGTGGAGCACTTGCAGGGGGGCGCTCCTGGCGGATGCGCTGCGACGCGAGAGGATAATCAGGAAGGCCGCGATGGCGCCGATCCAGCCGCCAGCCGCAAGCAGGTGGGCGATGCCCGCGGCCAGTCGCAGCACGCCGGACGCGCCTTCTCCCGCAGCCGCGTGACCGTTCCACGCCAGTGTGAGTAGCGCACATCCGGCAAGCGCGGCCACCAGAGGCGAGAAGAAGGAGCGCTCTTCGCGACGCGACTGCCAACCAAGAAAGGCTATCAGCACGACCAGCACTGCGGTCCGTGCCAGTGCGGCTCGGCCAGCGGCGGTCTCGAACAGGTACCAGCCAAGCGATGCGCGGTCGAGTTCGGTGACCGGCATCCCCATGATCTCCGTCGTCTTGAAGACGACGTCGATACCGGTCAGCGCCACACCGAACACGGCGCTGACCAGAAGTGCCCCGGAGAGCGCGGACCTAGTCAGGGGCAACCACGGGTCTCCGCCAGGCACCGATCGGCGCAGGCCATACCACGAGAACAGCGGAAGGCCGAACAGCAGCATGAGGTCCAGGTACTGGACGAACCGCAAGGCATAGGCGGGCACGCTCGACAAGTCGGCGGTGCCTCAGCCGACGGTAAAGCTGAAGTCCCCCGTCATCGGGTGATTATCCGGCCCGACGGCGCGGTACTGTACGCGATAAGTACCGGCTTCCAGCGGATGATGCAGCTTGGCGCGCAACGTCTTGCCGATGACCTCGATCTCCAGATGCTCGATCGGCATGGTCGAGTTGCCGTGGATCATTGCCAGCTCCAGGCGTGAAGCACGCGGCACGAGCGTCTCGTTGAACATGAGGTCGATCTGCTGAGGAGACGCCACGACCGCATTGGCCGCCGGCGTGGACTGAACCAATGTGGCGTGCGCATAGGCGAACGAGGCCGACAGGAGGCTGACCGCGAGGCCGATGCCGAGTGTAAAAGAGCGAATGGCGCGAGTGCTGATGTTGCTCATAGTTGTTCTCCGTTATGGGTTACCTAGAATCAATACGCGAAAACTTCTCGTCGCATCGACTGTGGAGGCTTAGCGGATACCGGCCGAGCATGGTGCCCGACGGCACCGACGCCGAATTGCCGCTGTACTGGCTCGCAGAGCCGAGCCGCTTATGCCGTGCCTCCGCGGGCTGCTTACTGCGATCCGGGGTACGACTGGTACACGCTGGTGCTTCCATCGGCCTGTACCAGCAGCACGTCGTAGGCCATCACGCGGTTGCCGTAGACCGGTCCGTCCATACCCGGCGATCCCAAAGGCATGCCGGGCACGGCCAGGCCAACCGCCTTCGGCTTCTCCCTGAGCAGACGCTGGATGTCGGCTGCCGGCACATGACCCTCGATCACGTAGCCATTGATCTTGGCCGTATGACAGGAGCCCAGCTTTGCTGGGATGCCGAGGCGTGCGCGTGCGCCGGTGTTTCCTGTGTTGAAGACGCGCACAGTGATGCCCGCTTCCTTCAGGTGATCCACCCACACCTTGCAGCAGCCGCAGTTGGGATCTTTCCAGACGTCGGCGACCAGCTCGGAGGCTGCCGCCATACCTGTGACAGCCATGGCCAGCAGAACCACGACTGCTGACAAGTGACGGTGCTTTGTGCTTGAACTTTTCATGTTCGACGACTTTGCTACGGATCTCGGATTCGGTGACCACATGCTTTGGATATGCGGAATCATCGCCATGGTCCTGCTCGGAGCATGCAGAGCCGCCACTGTCAGACAGGTGACCCGTTCATTACATTCCCGTCATGAAAATGACGCCGTTTTTTGGGTCGGTCTGAGCGTGTGCAGATGAGCGTCGCTGGCGCCGTGAAGTGGGCTCGATCTGGTGGTCACCTCCCGTTATCAGGGGGCGGGTATAGACTCGCTCCGAGTTCTCACGGAGATCGTGATGTCCACTTCGCACGGAAAGCACGAGAACGCCCAGCCGCAACATCAGGGCCACTATGGCCGTTTGCTGTTGATGATGGCGCTCTCCTTCTTGGCCATGTACGCCTTGATGTATTCCATGGTCGATCAGTGGGCCAATGTCTACAACAACATCAATCAGTTCTACATGGCAGGCCTGATGGCCTCTCCCATGCTGCTCATTGAGTTGTGGCTCATGTCCGGAATGTACCCGGATCGTCGGCGAAACCTGATCCTTGCCGGCGCGGCGGTGGTATTCATGCTGTTCTGTTGGTGGGGCATTCGCAGCCAGGCTGCCGTCACAGACCGGCAGTTCATACGCTCCATGATTCCGCATCACGCGGGAGCGATCCTGATGTGTGAGGAGAACCGCCTCAAGGATCCCGAACTGGCCAAGCTATGCCAGGACATCATTGCCTCCCAAACGCAGGAGATCGCTCAGATGAAGCAGTTGCTCTCAGAGCGTTCCCGTTAACGCTGCTTCGCCTTCATCTTCGCCTTGGCGCCAGCCATGCTCCTTCCAAGGTTGGCGTCTATGGAGCAAAAATACCCCGCTCCCGTCGATCGGTGGAGCGGGGTATTTGACGTCTAACCGTCTGGCTGTTATTTCGCTGCCGCCTCAGCTTCATGGAGCTTTGCAAGCGCCTCGTACTCTGCGGCGGTCTCTTCCTGGAGCTTGGTCAGCCGGTCACAGTGCCGTGCCATCGACTGCCCCGTGGCAGCTCCAGACTTGAACTTCTGGTGGTCGTGCCGATAGGTGTTGCGCATCGCCTTGTGCTTCTCGGCTTCAGCCAGCGCGTCGCCGGCCAGCGTGCGGTAGTACGCGGCGATGGCCAGATGATTCTCCGGCTTGTCCGCCATATCGTTGAGCAGCTTCACGATCGGTTCTTCGGTGGGCTGCTGCGCGTAGACCGGAACGGCTACTGCGAACATCGCACACAACAAAATGACCCACGACGCTTTGATGGATTTCATGACAATCTCCTGGTGGCGGAGGGGAGGAACGCCCGATATCAGCCTAGGAAGGGCCTGCTTTCAGCTGAATGACCCAGTCATTACATTTGCGTAATCACCTTGTCACTTCTTGAACGCGAACAGAGTGGCATCCGAAGTGGCACTTTCTTCCGGTAGGACCTTCCTCCAGTGCCGGCGTCGTATTACGAGGAGATTGCGGCATCGTAATGTCGGGGTCATGCCATCGACAGCTTGCCGCACGTACGGTGGACGAACGAACCGACCACGCACGCGGGTCGGTTTCTTCGTGAGCGCGTTGCGCTCATCGGTTCCCGAGGGGAACCGCCGCCTACTTATCGGAGGTTGTCATGAAGCAGCACTATCGTCGGCCGTCACTTGTCATGGTCTGCATCCTGGGTGTCGCGCTCGCTGGCGCGGCACTGGCTGATGATGACATGCACAAGAAGGATGCCATGCCGGGCGCCATGGGGCAGCAGCCCGCCAGCACCCCGGCGGCACCTCACGCTCCAGCGGCGCACCCTACCGATCCGAAGTCCCCTGCTTCTCAGAATGCGCCCGCAACGCCCGATGCCATGGCCACGCACATGGAGGAGATGGCAGCCATGATGCGCGAACGGGGGCAAGCCATGGAGGCCATGGGCCGACAGATGCAGGAAGGCAGCATGCAGATGCATCAGCAGGCCATGGCGATGAAGGCTGGCGATGCCTCCGCGCATAAGGACATGGACATGCCCGCCACGATGCAGCACATGCAGCAGATGAAGGAGGACATGGAGCACTGCGAGATGCAGATGCAGAAGGTCGACGCCACCATGCAGAAGATGGATTCGAGCATGGGCGGGGGCATGGCCAAGAAGAAGATGGGCCATATGTAGCGGAGGCCGCCGCGGTGCTGACGGAAGGCTTCGTGGGGTGGAAGCGAGTCGCCGCCCTGGCCACGCTGGCGATGCTGCTGGCTCATGGAGCGGCCGGCGCTCAGTCGGCTGCTGATCCACACGCAGCCCATCCGCCAGACAAGACCGGCGGCACGACGGCTGCGCAGCCGGACGCTGCCGGCACGTCATCGGCCCGGGACAGCGGCTCGATGGCTGGTATGCCGATGGGCACCACGCCGCCGGCTGACGCATCGGCGGGCGATGACGATCACGCCGCGCATCACCCGGACGCGACTGCCAGCATGCCGGCTTCGAGTGGTGCATCGATGGCCGGTTCCATGGGCGGCATGATGGACGACATGATGCGCGGCTGCCGCGGAGACGAGTGCGGTCGGGATCGGCGCCTCAACAAGCTGCTGTATCCGCAGCTGATGGCGCTGCCGGATCTACCGCCGGAGCGGCGCGCGAGCGTTGAGCAGCTCGCCCACCACCGGATGCACGAAGGGATCCAGCTATTGGCGTCCCTGTCGTCGGAGGCGTCGCACGCGGTCCAGCGCAACGACTACGGCGGCCTGCAGGAAGCATCCGACCGCATGCGCGTGGCCTGGGGCGAATTCGACAGCGGCTTGTCGGCCTACCGCGCACTGGCCGAAGGACAGGCGCCGCGGGGGATCGCGCTGGCGTGGTTCCGGCGCGAGATGAACCTGACCGATCCCCTGACCACGGCCCCGGCGCACGGCGTCTTCGGCCTGTCGGGCTTCCACTACTTCACGATGGCGTTGCTGCTGGCCTTTGCGCTGCTGGCCGCCTGGATGTACGTGGCGCGAACCCGACGCACGAATGCGGTCCTCGCCACGTTGCGCACCGGGGCACCGGTGCCTCCGGCCCCCGCCGCTGCGCCTCGTTCCGGTGTGGCGCCGGCCCCCGCGGCGCCCGTGTCTCCGGGCGTGCCGGCCGAGGGCGAGCCGCAGGCACGCGCACCCGTGTCCACCATGGGCGGCTGGGTGGGCAAGCTGCGGGTCGCACGCGTCTTCCAGGAGACGCCCAAGGTCAAGACGTTTCGGCTGGCGCCAGTGGAGGGCGTGGGTGCGCTGCCGTTCGAGTTCGAGCCCGGCCAGTTCCTCACGCTTTCGGTGCATTCAGGCGGGAACCAGGTCAAGCGCTCGTATTCGATCGCTTCATCGCCATGCTGCCACGGCTGGTGCGACCTGACGGTCAAGCACGAAAGCGGCGGCATCGTCTCGGGTTACCTCCACGAGCAGGTGAAGGAAGGCGATCTCCTCGATGCGTCCGGCCCCTACGGCCGCTTCACCTTCCGCGGCGTCGAGTCCGACAGTGTCGTGTTCCTGGGCGGCGGCGTCGGCATCACGCCGCTGATGAGTTCCATCCGCTACCTGACCGACCAGAGCTGGAACGGCCGGATCGACCTGGTCTACGCCTGCAAGGACCTGGAAAGCGTGATCTTCCGCGACGAGCTGAACCAACTCGCCCGCCGGCATCCGAACCTGCATGTGTCCATCGTGCTGAGCGACGAGTCATCGGCGGCATGGACCGGCCCGCGTGGGTTCATCACCGCCGAACTGCTGGGGCAGATTCCGCAGATCCGTTCGCGCCGCATCCACTTGTGCGGTCCGCCGGTGATGATGGACGCGGTCCGCAACGAACTGGGCAAGCTGGGCATCGACCTGGCGTCGGTTCATTCCGAGCTGTTCCTGAGCCCCTCCAGGACAGTGCCTCCCGGCCCGGAGGTGTCGGCGGGCGACACGGCGACGGCCGTCACCTGCAGCTTCGAGCGGTCCGGAAAAAAGGCGCCGCTGGCGGCCGGCCAGACCGTTCTCGAGGCCGCCGAAGAGGTCGGCGTTCCGATCGAATATGCCTGCCGGCAGGGTTACTGCGGCCTCTGCAAGATCAAGCTGCTGTCGGGCGAGGTCACCATGGACGTGGACGACAGCCTGACGCCACTCGATCGTTCCTCGGGCGTGATCCTGGCCTGCCAGGCGAAAGCGTCGGCCGATATCTCGGTGGATGCGTAGATGCGCAACCAGGATCGCATCATCGCGACGATCATCTTCTCGATGCTGGTGGTCCTGTGGCTGGGTTTCCTGGTGCACCGCTCTTCCTTCTTCGCCGGAAGCCTCCTGGGTGGCGTGTTCGGCGTCGTAGGCGCGGCGTTCATGCTCGTCCCGCTCACCTACACCGTAATCAAGCGCAGCGCTACGCTGCGCCGCGCATTCACCAGGAAGCATGGCTTCGGCGCATTGCTGCAGGCGCACGTCTATTTCGGCTTGGTAGGCGCGCTGTTGGCCATCCTCCATAGCGGGCACAAGTTCCAGAGTGCGCTCGGCGTCGCGCTGACGGCATCGATGCTGCTGAGCGTGCTCACTGGGTTCATCGGCCAGCATTACCTGCGCTACGTCGCGGAGAACATCCGCGAGAAGAAGGCGCAGATCGACGGGCTGTGGCGCCTTCTGGATGGGCAGTACTGGGCCTACGCGCAAGGACCAACAGCGGGCGTTGCCGGTACGCCCAAGGCCAGCGCCGAACTGCTGCCACTGGCATCCGCCGCCGCCGATCTGCAGTACTCGATCCAGTTCCAGGAGCGGGTGCGCAGGCTGTTCAACGCCTGGCTGTCGGCACACATCGCGTTCTCGATCATCTTCTATCTTCTGCTGGCGTTGCATATCTGGGCTGGCATCTACTTCGGGTTGCGCTGGTTCAGATGAGTCGAAAGGGAAAGATCCTCGCCGCGCTGCTCGCGGTCCTGGCGCCGGTGTCGGCAGTCGCACTGTGGACATACCTTCCGCAAATGCAGCGCGCCGCGACGTGGCAGAACATGGCCTCTCCGGGCCCCCTGTCCAGCGCACATGCGTTTCTCAAAGAGGACTGTGCGGCGTGCCACACGCCGGTGAAGGGCGTGGAGGACGCGACTTGCGTGGCCTGCCATGCAAACGAGACCGTCCTGGTCCAGCGACAACCGACGGCATTCCATGCCGACATCGCCGGCTCGAACAACTGCGTGGCCTGCCACAAGGAACACGACGCCGGCCGCAGCCTGCGTGGTATGGACCATGCGGCTTTGACCGACATCATCGTGCGATGGCTCGATCGGGCCCCGGAGGGTCATGAGGGGGCGGTGCTGCTCGCGCACCTCAAGGCACACCGGCCCGAGGCGCTGCCGGGCAACCTCTCGCTTGCCAACGGCATGACTTACAAGGAGACGCTGCTGGACTGTGCGAGCTGCCACAAGACCACCGACCCGCACGTCCAGGTCTTCGGAAACGACTGCGCGACATGCCACGGCACGACCACATGGTCGATTGCCGAGTACCGGCATCCACCGCCGAGTTCCACCGAGTGCGGCCAGTGCCACCTCGCGCCGCTCAGCCACTACAAGGAGCACTTCGGAATGATGTCCAAGCCGATAGCGGGTGTCAGGAATGCGGAACCTGAGCAGTGCTATCTCTGCCACCAGACCACTTCATGGAACGACATCCGGGGTGTAGGGATCTACGATCACCATTGACCGGATATGCCGATGAGCGCTGATTTGCCACATGCGGCGATCGGGATCGCGGTCGCGGGATTCGAGTTGTTCGGCGTCGGGGTCATCACCCTGGGCAGCGTGTTGGCTTGCGGCCGATTCGCCTTCATCCACAAGGGGTTCGAACTGACGGCGCGATATCACTCCCTGCGGCAGGAGCTCGGCGGCGCGATCGTACTGGGCCTGGAATTTCTCGTGGCCGCCGACATCATCCGAACCGTTACGATCGATCCCTCGCTGCAGGGCGTCGCGATCCTTGCGCTGATCGTGCTGATCCGAACCTTTTTGAGCGTCGCACTTCAAATCGAGATCGAGAGAGGATGGTCGTGGCGGCGCAATCGACCCTCCCCGCCCGACCACCCGAGTACCTGCAACTGAGTGGTCGGGCCGGTCAGTTCAAGAACGGCTTCGTCCGACGACCGCACTGGCCGAGAACCTGGTCGCTTGACCCTGACGATCAACGAGGCCTGAACGAGGCCGCCAGGCGGTGCTTCACGGAGCGATCCAAACCGCCTGGTAGCCGGACTTGGTCAGTGTGGCCTCGACGATCTCACGGGGCTGGTTGGAGACGACCTGCACCCGTCGGGCAGGAACATCGGCGTGAACCCGCGCAGCCGGGTCGACGGACTGGATGGCGCGCGTGACGCCTCGGACGCAGCCGCCGCAAGTCATGTTCTGGATGTGGAACGTCTGCATGGGACAACTCCTGTTGGTTTGCGTACGGCTATCATGGACCTTGCCATCGTTGGAAGGTCAAGGGTTCACAGGCCGGCCGCGCAAGCGTTGACCTTCCCACCGTGGTAAGCCACAGACTCGGCCATCGACCCCATCGTACCGGCGAGATGAACATGGATTCCCCTTCACAAGACGCCTCCCTCCGACTGGAGGCGGTGCGCCTACCCATCGCGGGAATGCGCGGCACTTCCTGCGCCGGCCGGATCGAGCAGGCACTGAGGGCCGTCCCCGGCGTTCACGGTGCGAGCGTCGATCCCGCATCCGGATGGGCCGACGTGCAGACCGTGGCACCGGCCGACCACCGGACACTGGCCCGGGCCATCGAGAGGGCGGGCTATGCGGTTCCGATCATCAAGACCGAACTCGCCATCGAGGGCATGACCTGCGCGTCCTGCGTCGGACGTGTGGAGCGCGCACTGCGTACCGTCCCCGGCGTGACGGCGGCACGCGTCAACCTGGCGACAGAGCGCGCAGTCGTGGAAGGGGGTGTGGACGCCAGGTTGCTGATCCAGGCCATCGACGACGCGGGATACGCGGCGCGGCCGATCGACCGGGCGTCCTCGCGCGAGGCCGATGACGCGGTCCGCAAGGACGCCGAGCAGGCGGCCCTGAAACGCGCCGTGGCCGTGTCCATCGCGCTGACCTTGCCGGTGGTTGTGCTGGAGATGGGTGCGCACCTCGTTCCCGGCGTGCATCACCTGATCAACCGCACCCTCGGCATGCAGTGGAACTGGGTCATCCAGTTCGCGCTGACGACACTGGTGATCCTCGGGCCGGGCCGGCGCTTCTACCAGCATGGCTTTCCCGCGCTGTTCCGCCTGGCGCCGGACATGAACTCGCTGGTCGCGGTCGGTACCCTGGCGGCTTACGCCTACTCGCTGGTTGCGACCTTCATGCCTGCGCTGTTGCCCGCGGAAGCGGTCAACGTCTACTACGAGGCGGCGGCCGTCATCGTCACTTTGATTCTCATCGGCCGCTTTCTGGAAGCGCGGGCCAGGGGGCGCGCCTCCCAGGCGATCCAGCGGCTGATTGGGTTGCAGGCGCGGACCGCGCGAGTGCGCCGTGACGAGGAGACGGCCGAGATCGCCTTCGGCAACGTCGTGCCGGGGGATATTGTCGAAGTGCGACCGGGCGAACGTGTTCCGGTCGACGGCGAGGTGATCGATGGCGACAGCTACGTCGATGAGTCCATGATCACCGGCGAGCCGGTGCCGGTGGCAAAGACCGCCGGCAGCGCGGTGGTCGGCGGTACGGTCAACCAGAACGGCGCGCTGGCTTTCCGTGCAACCGCGGTAGGCGAGGCCACGGTACTCTCCCGGATCATCCGCATGGTGGAGGAAGCGCAGGGCTCCAAGCTGCCGATCCAGGCACTGGTCGACAAGGTGACGTTGTGGTTCGTCCCGGTCGTGATCGGTGTGGCGCTGCTGACGTTCCTCGTCTGGCTCGCCTTCGGCCCGGCACCGGCGCTGACGTTCGCGCTGGTCAATGCCGTCGCCGTGCTGATCATCGCTTGTCCCTGCGCCATGGGGCTGGCCACGCCCACGTCGATCATGGTCGGCACCGGGCGCGGCGCCGAAATGGGCGTGTTGTTCCGCAAGGGCGAAGCCTTGCAGTGGATCAAGGATGCGAAGGTCATCGCACTGGACAAGACCGGCACGCTGACCGAAGGCCGGCCGGTGCTCACCGATCTGGAACTGGCCGAAGGCTTCGATCGCGCGCAGGTACTGGCGCGGATCGCGGCCGTCGAGGCGAAGTCGGAACACCCCGTCGGCCATGCCATCGTAGAAGCCGCCCAAGCCCAAGGCCTGACCTTGCCGGCGGTCGCTGGCTTCAGGTCCGAGACCGGGTTCGGCGTCGAGGCGATGGTGGACGGAGTGAGTATCCAGATCGGCGCCGACCGTTACATGCACCGGCTGGGCCTGGATGTGGCCACCTTTTCCGGTATCGCGGAGCGGCTGGGCGACGAGGGCAAGTCGCCGCTCTACGCCGCGATCGACGGAAAGCTCGCGGCCGTCATCGCCGTTGCCGATCCGATCAAGGACACCACGCCCGAGGCCATCGCCGCGCTGCACGCGCTGGGCCTCAAGGTCGCCATGATCACCGGCGACAATCGGCGCACAGCCGAGGCCATCGCCCGCCGTCTCGGCATCGACGAGGTGGTCGCCGAGGTGCTTCCGAAAGGCAAGATCGAGACGGTGCGCCGTCTCAGGGCCGTTCACGGCCATCTGGTGTTCGTGGGTGACGGCATCAATGATGCGCCGGCCCTGGCCGAGGCCGACGTGGGCATCGCCATCGGCACGGGCACCGACATCGCGATCGAGGCGGCCGACGTGGTGCTGATGTCGGGCAGCCTCAAGGGCGTGCCCAACGCCATCGCCCTGTCGAAGGGGACGATCCGCAACATCCGGCAGAATCTGTTCTGGGCGTTCGGCTACAACGCCGCCCTGATCCCGGTCGCCGCTGGCGTGCTCTATCCGGCCTACGGCGTCCTGCTCTCGCCAGTGTTGGCGGCAGGCGCCATGGCGTTGTCGAGCGTCTTCGTCCTCGGCAACGCCCTCAGGCTGCGGCGGTTCCATCCGCCCGTGGCGTCCGCGGTGACTGGCCGGCCCGATGTTTCGGGAGAGGCCGTCGCGTCCGCCGGCCACGGTGCGACCGGGTCGGTCGAAAGGAGGATGACGTGAACATCGGTCAAGCAGCGAACGCTTCAGGGGTATCGGCCAAGATGATCCGCTACTACGAGGCGACCGGTTTGATCCCGGCGGCCAGCCGCACGGACGCAGGCTACCGGAACTACACAGAGAACGACGTGCACGTACTGCGCTTCGTGCGGCGGGCGCGGGATCTGGGGTTTTCCGTCGCCGAGATCGATGGCCTGCTGCAGCTCTGGCGGAACCGCCGCCGGCGCAGTGCGGACGTCAAGCGCATCGCCCTGGGCCATATCGAAGATCTGCGGCAACGGATCGCGGACATGCAGGAGATGGCTGGCACGCTCCAGCAACTGGTGATGGGCTGCTCGGGAGACGATCGGCCCGATTGCCCGATCCTGGCCGATCTGGAACAGCCATCGGCAGCGGCGGCGGGAGAACCCAAACGCCGACGTGGCGCGGTCGATGAGCCTGGGGTCCGGAAGCGCAAGATCCCGCGCAGGTAGAACGGACCCGCGATAGGTCTTGCGACCCGCTGGCCGAGCGGGAATGACATTGCAATGACGGGAATGTAATGGACGGGTCATCCCGGCGAAAGTGACCTCCTCCTAAGCTGGCCGTGATGACGCGAGTTTCATGGCCATGTGCTCGATCCCGACCGTTGCATGATTCCTGAGTCCCTTATCCATTGGGAATTCCGGCCACTGCCGCGGCGCTCGTCTTGCGCACGCTGAACGGCATCCGTCCCCACGATGGCGTCTCCGGCGTCGCGGGTTCCCATCGCCTGGATCGTGGCGATGAACCGGGCGCCCTTGCGGCCAGCCCCTACCGATCATAGGAGATCATGCATGCGATCCAGACCTTCAGGTGCGAACGTCGAAGAACAACGCCTGCTTTCCCGAAGGCAGTTCGTTCAAGGGTTGGCGGCGGGGGGGGGCGGTGCTGGGCCTGGGGCTGTGGCCGAAGCAAAGCTGGGCACTACGCTCTCCGGGCCAGCTCGAAGTTCTCGCCGGCACGCAGTTTGACCTGAGCGTGGGCGAGACCGCGGTCAACTACACGGGCAAGACGCGGCCCGCCATCACCGTCAACGGTTCGGTGCCCGCACCGATCCTGCGCTGGCGCGAAGGCACGCGGGTGCAGCTGCGGGTCCGCAACGACCTGCCCCCAGGCTCGATCCACGGTGACTCCACGTCGATCCACTGGCACGGCATCCTGCTGCCGGCGAACATGGATGGTGTGCCCGGTCTCAGCTTCGATGGCATCGGCCGCGGCGAGAGCTACCTGTACGAGTTCGATGTTCGCCAGGGCGGCACCTACTGGTACCACAGCCACTCCGGCTTCCAGGAACAGGGCGGCATGTACGGGCCGCTGATCATCGATCCCATCGCACCCGAGCCGTTCTCCTACGACCGCGACTACGTGGTGTTCCTGTCCGACTGGACCGACATGGATCCTGCGCGTCTGTTCGCCCGCCTGAAGAAGTTGTCGGAGTACGACAACTACTACCAGCGGACGGTAGGGGACTTCTTCCGCGACGTAAGCAACGACGGGCTGCGTGCGACCCTGAGCGACCGCGCGGCCTGGGGCCGCATGCGGATGACGCCCACCGACCTGTCGGACGTCAACGCGCACACCTACACCTACCTGATGAACGGCACCACTTCGCTGGGCAACTGGACCGGCCTGTTCCGCAGCGGCGAGAAGATCCGGCTGCGCTTCATCAACGGCTCGGCGATGAGCTACTTCGATGTGCGCATCCCGGGCCTGAAGATGACGGTGGTCGAGGTCGACGGCCAGTACGTCCATCCGCTGACGGTGGACGAGATCCGCATCGCCACCGCCGAGACCTTCGACGTGATCGTCGAACCGACCGGCCAGGACGCCTTCACCCTCTTTGCCCAGGACAGTGCCCGTACCGGCTACGTCAGCGGCACGCTGGCGGTGCGTGAAGGGCTGCGTGCACCGGTGCCGGCGGTCGATCCGCGTCCGCTGCTGACCATGGCCGACATGGGACACGGCGACCACGCCGCGCATTCGGGACACGGCGCGACGCCGGCCGCCGCCGATCCGCATGCCGGGCATGGCGCCACACCGGCTTCGGATCCACACGCTGGCCATGGTGCCGCAGCATCTGTCGATCCACATGCCGGCCACGGCGCCTCGGCCACGGCCATGCAGGGCGCGCCGGCCGGAGGCATGCAGATGCAGGCGCACCCGGCCAGCGAGACCGGCAACCCCCTGGTCGACATGCAGACCATGACGCCGGCGCCTCGACTGTCCGATCCGGGCATCGGCCTGCGCGGGAACGGCCGCAAGGTGGCGACGTATGCCGACCTGAAGAGCCTGTTCCCGGATCCCGACGGGCGCGAGCCTGGCCGCACGGTCGAACTGCACCTGACCGGGCACATGGAGCGTTTCGCCTGGTCGTTCGACGGGATCAAGTTCGCCGATGCCGAGCCGCTGCGCCTCAACTACGGCGAGCGCATGCGCATCGTGCTGGTGAACGACACCATGATGGCGCATCCGATTCACCTGCACGGCCTGTGGAGCGACCTGGAAGACGAACAGGGCAACTTCCATCTGCGCAAGCACACCGTGGACATGCCTCCGGGCACGAAGCGCAGCTACCGAGTCCGGGCCGATGCGCTCGGGCGTTGGGCCTACCACTGCCATCTCTTCTTCCACATGGAATCGGGCATGTTCCGGGAAGTGAGGGTCGAAGAATGAGGAGCCCAACGAAAACGATGCTGTGGGCTGGGCTGGCCGTCGTCCTGTCGCTCCCTGTCGGCGCCTACGCGCAGCACGCCGGACATGGCCAGCCTGCGACGTCAAGTGCGACGACGGACCGGCAGGAAGAAGATGCGACGACGCAGCCTCCCCATGCCGGCATGGATCATTCGAAGCGTTCGCAGGAGACCCATTCCGAGCACGCCGGCAGTGGTGACGACCACGCGCAGATGGATCATGGACAACAGGACCGTCCGCAGGTCGACCACTCCCAGATGGACCATTCCGAGATGGACCATTCCGAGATGGGGAACCCCGCCCTGCCACGCGAACCCATCCCTCCTCTCACCGATGCCGATCGCTCGGCGGCGTTCCCGTTGCTGAAGGATTACCACAAGCACGGCACCAGCCTGAACTCGTTCTGGCTCATGGACCAGTTGGAAGGGGCGAACACGGATGAAGGCAGGGAGATCGCCTGGGAGGGGATCGGTTGGGTCGGCAGCGACCTCAACCGCCTCTGGTTGCGAACCAAGGGTCACGCGCTGGACGAAAGCCTGCAGCGCGGGCGGATTGAAGCCTTGTACGGCCGCGCGATCCATCCCTGGTGGGATGCCGTGGTCGGCGTGCGCCGGGATTTTGGTGACTTCGGTGGAGGCGGAACGCCGCGCAACTGGGCCGCGTTCGGCGTCCAGGGTCTGGCGCCCTACAAGTTCGAGGTCTCGGCAACGGGCTACGTCGGAGAGGGCGGCGAGACGGCGGCCATCGTCGAGGTCGAGTATGAGATGTTGTTCACCAACCGGTTGATCGCCAATTGGGGGCTCGAAGCCAATTGGTTCGGGCAGACCGATCCGGAGGAAGTCATCGGTGCGGGCCTGAGTACCGTGGAGGGAGGCGTCCGCTTGCGTTACGAGATCACGCGGCAGTTCGCGCCCTACGTGGGATTCGAGCGCGAATGGAGTTTCGGCAAGACGTCGGACCTGCGCGGGCTTAGCAGTCATTCCAGAACCGACAACCGGTGGGTGATCGGCCTGCGCTTCTGGTTCTGACGAAGCTCTCGGGGCTGGAAAGATGGCAGGGGTGGGGCCAAGCGCTACCTTCTTCTAGGATCGCTTCTGCGACAGGCGAGCCGTCCGAGGCGATCCGGTCGAACACGACGTCCGTGTTGTGGCGTGCGAGATAGGTGGCGATGTCCGAGCCGGGTTCCGACCCATGCCGTCGTGGATGCCGGTCGGCATCCACGATCAGGACGGTCACGGATTCGGCATTGGAGATGAAAGCCATGCCCGTATTCTTCCCGGCGATGATGCCCCGGCATCGTCTGCCGCCACCCACTGCCGGCCATCGAAACGCCGTCACCGCCACTCCGCGACGGCCTGGCGGCGACGCCGGCCCTTCAGATCAGAGGCCGGTCATCTTGAGCGCTGCTTCCGGCAGGCGCTCGCCTTCCACCTTGATCTTGGCAACCTCGGCATTGAGCTGGGCGATGTCCTGAGGCTTCAGGTCGAGCGTGACCGCGCCGATGTTCTCTTCCAGGCGATTGAGCTTGGTGGTGCCGGGAATCGGCACGACCCAGGGCTTCTGCGCCAGCAGCCAAGCCAGCGCGACCTGGGCGGGCGTGGCGCCGTTGCGCCCGGCGACGGACTCGACCACCTTGACCAGCGCCATGTTGGCCTTGCGCGCTTCCACGGAGAAACGTGGCACGTGGTTGCGGAAATCGGTCGGATCGAACGTGGTCTTGTCGGTGATCTTGCCGGTCAGGAAGCCGGCGCCGAGCGGGCTGAACGGCACGAAGCCGATGCCCAGTTCCTCCAGCAGCGGCAACAGTTCCAGTTCCGGCCCGCGCCAGAACAGCGAGTACTCGCTCTGCACCGCCGTCAGCGGCTGCACGGCGTGGGCGCGGCGGATGGTCTGCACGCCGGCCTCGGACAGGCCGAAATGCTTGACCTTGCCTGCGGCGATCAGGTCCTTGACCGCGCCGGCCACGTCCTCGATCGGTACCGCCGGGTCCACGCGGTGCTGGTACAGCAGGTCGATATGGTCGGTGCGCAGGCGCTGCAGCATCTTCTCGACCGCGCGCGCGATGTGCTCGGGCCGGCTGTCGGTGCCGAGGCCGCGCTCGCCGGCCTCCGGGTCGATGTCGAAGCCGAACTTGGTGGCGATGACCACCTGGCCGCGGATCGGCTGCAGCGCCTCGCCGACCAGTTCCTCGTTGGCGAAGGGACCGTAGGCCTCGGCGGTGTCGAACAGGGTGATGCCGCGGTCGTGGGCGGCATGGATGAGCTTGATCATCTCCTGCTTGTCGGCGGCCGGGCCGTACACGGCGGTCATGCCCATGCAGCCCAGGCCGAGGGCGGAGACTTCTTGGTCTCAAGAATCAAGTGCAACACTGGCAGAGAACGCTGCGACTTCCTCGGCCATGGC
>NZ_JBHSGG010000045.1:0-29136 GCF_042654365.1 Coralloluteibacterium thermophilum | reverse complement strand
CAGGCAAGACCAGAAGTTCTCAGCCCTTTTACAACCGTCCGTGATTTCGGGGTAGAACCCTCCCGCTCCAGATCAGAGTGGGGATGGTCAGCAGCAGCGTGAGCCAGAACTTGTCGCGGAAGCTCGCCACGCTGTGGCCGGCATGCTTGTCGTGCCCGGCATGGACGTCACCTTCAGCACCCGTGCGGGGATGCGGCGGTTGCTCGCCGTGCGCCTGATGATCTTGATGATGATGATTGTGTTGCGTCATGGGTCTGCCTTCCTGGATGCACTGATGCGCCGGGCACCAGCGGGGAGATAGATCAGTGTTCTGTTACAAGTGTCCCGATCTGGCGATGGCCATCACCAGCCGCAGTGAGAGCAATCCCGCAGCAGCGAAAGCCACCATAGCCAGGAAAGGCATGTGACCGAACACTTGCGGGCCGTCGGAATGCAGGCTCAACAGCGCACCGCTTACGTACAGGCCCAAGGTGACCAGGGCCAACGCCAGCCGGTTGCCCGTGCGCGCGATTGCCTCCTGCGTGGAACTCAGGCCATGGTGGTGTACGGAGAAGGCGGGTCGTCCGTCGCTCAGTTGCGCCTGCCGCAACAGGTCGGTGGCGATCTGTGGCAGTTGGCGCGCAGTGCGGGCCAGCCGCATGGCAAGCGGCCTGTTGCCGCTGGGGCGGCTGGCTTCGGCAATGTCGGCGATCGCGGCCGCCTGCGCGGACAGCGTCCCCAGCAGGTCCAGATCCGGATCCAGCGCCCGCAGCGTGTTCTCGACCAGGAACAGCGTCCGGATCAGGGACAGCAGGTGGGCCGGAAGCCGGAAGCCAGCGCCCTGCCCAATGCGTGCCACGCGCCAGATTGCCTCGGCAATGGACCACTGCGCCAGCGGACGGCTGGCCATCTCGGCCAGGATCAGGTGGATCTCGCGCACATGCGAGCGGCGGTCGACCTGCGGCGGGAAGAAGCCCATGGCGATCGCTGCATCCAGCACGCCCTCGGCGTCGTCGGCCGCAATGGCCTCGACCATGCCGCCGAGCGCGAGCCGGGATGCAGGGTCGAGCACGCCGATCGAGCCAAAGTCATGCAGGCACAGGCGACCGTCGTCAAAGAAGAACAGATTCCCCGGGTGCGGGTCGGCATGGAAGACGCCGGCGCCGAAGAGCTGATGCACGTAGGCACCGAGCAGCGCCCTTGCCAGTGCGGGAGCCGCCGCCGTTCCATAAGCGGCTTCCAGGCGGGTGCCGTGGCTACGATCCTGGACCAGCACGTCGCGGGTGGCGTAGGGCTCAACGACATGTGGCTGTGTGATGCCGGGCAGGGCATCGAGCACCTTCGCCATGCGGCGCATGTTCTGCGCCTCGTGACGCATGTCGATTTCATCGCGCAGGAATGCGCCCAGCTCGTCCACCAGTTCGAGGGGGCGGTGTCGCTTCAGAGGCGGCCAGATCCACTGGGCTACGCGCAGCGTGCGTCGAAGCAGCCGCAGGTCAGCCTGCACTTGAGCGTGGATGCCGGGCCGGGTGACCTTGACGACCACGTCGCGACCGTCATGCATGCGTGCCGGATGGATCTGAGCCACCGACGCGGCGGCCAGCGGATGGTCATCGAAGCTGGCGAAAAGCTCTTCGACGGAGGCGCCGAACGCCTGCTCGACCATGTGTCTGGCCTGGTCCGCAGGAAATGCCGGCACGTCGCTGTGCAACCGCGACAATGCCTCGCGATAGGGCGCCGGCAGCAGGTCCCAGCGCAGGCTCAAACCCTGGCCCAGCTTGACGAAGGTGGTACCCAGCCCTACCAGGGTGGCGCTGACGTACGCGGGAAGCCGTTCGGGTCTGCGTCGGCGCAGGCGCAACACCGCGACCCCGAGAGTCAGTCCGGCCCAGGCGATCTGGCCTCCGCGGCGCACCGTGCCCGCCATCAGCGCGAGGTCCTGGCCGGCCGGCTCACGATGCCGGCCCCGCTTCCGCGCGCAGGATGGCGGTCGGATCGCCGCGACCATCCACGGCCGCCAGCTCCGCTTCGGACAGCAGGTTGTCGCGGGACTCGCCGAGGACGCCCGCAGCCGCGTCAACCACGTGCGCCCAGGTGCTGCGGTTGGCGAACAGCAGGCCCGGCACGTCCAGTGTGCCGCCCCGGTTGACGAAGCCCAGCGCCGCGGTGGTGGTGGGGCCGGTGTCGAGTCGGCGCAGCGCACCGAGGAAGGGCTCCGGACGGGTGTGGGTAACGAATACGCGCGGCCGGCCCACCGGAAACAGCGCTTGGACCGCACTGTCGGAGTGCACGTACCTTGCCTCCTCCGGATCGCGCGGGGCGCGAAATCGGCCGGGTTCGGCGAGATAGACGATCGCGGCCGACATTCCGCGTGCGGCCAGACGCGCCTGTGCGCGGCGCACTTCCTGCAGCTGGTACGCGCCGGTGGCCACCAGCAGGATCGCCGCCGTCTCCGGATCGCCGGCGAGGCATGTTGCGCCGGTCTCGGCCAGTGCCTGGGCCTGCTGCGGGGTCAGCTCATGAGGCACCGGACGCTTGGGAACGACCAGTGTGGTGACCGTGCCCCGTTGCGCGTAGGCGCGGGCGAGGGCGGCGGCAGCGCCATTGGCGTCCGGCGGGAACACCACGCGCGAAATGTCGGCCATTTCGCCCATGAGTGCCTCGGCCATGGTCGGATCCTGGTGGGACTGTTCGTTCTTCGCGTTCTCCCACGTGTGCGAGGTCAGCACCAGGGGCACGCCCAGCCAGCCGGGTGGGCGCCCGGCCTGGGCCTGGTGGCGGGCGAAGATCAGTTCCTGACGTACGGCGCCGAGCATCTTCGGTGCAAACGCCTCGTAGGTGACCACCAGGTTTAGCCCGCCCTTGTTGCCGAGCGCCGCGCAGACCACGGCTTCTTCGTTGAGTGCGGTGATGACCGCGCCGGTGGTCGATTCGGCGACACCGGGTTCGGGCTCGTGCACCCGGTGCTTCATCGCGTCCAGGGTGCGGTCGAGCTTGTTGCTGCGCAACTCGTCCGGATTTCCCACGCGCACGCGCAGCCCGGGGTTCGCTTCGGCGATGGCGACAAACTGCTCGTCGAGCGCGGTCATCGGCGAGCTCTCGCCGCCGGCGCCGCGGTCGGCGATCGCCGGGACGCGGGGCGGTTCCACCTGGCGATCGGCCAGCGCATGGTCGCGCTCGCGCACCCGCTGCTGGAGATCGTGGCTGTTGAGTGCGGCAACGGCCTGCTCGAGCTCCGACGCGGCCACGAACAGCGCCGCTGCGCCTTCATTGAAGAGCGTGCGCGCCGCGGCATCCTTCGCCGGATTCCCCGGCAGCGGCAAGTTGTGCGAGGCGTTGGTCCCGGCGCCGGGGAAGCCGAAGCCCTTGACGGTTTCGGCGATGCCATAGGGCAGCCGCACGTCGGCGGGAACAGCGGCGCCCGCTTGCAGGCGCGACTCCATCACGTGGATGCCCCACGCGATGCTGGCCGGATCGCGCCCGTCCAGCGCGATCGGATCAAAGCCGTTCAATCGCAGGTGCCGGTCCAGCCACCGCTCGCCGCCCTGCTGGGTGATCTGGCTGCGCTGTTCGATGCGGCGCCCGTTGAGGATGATGATCGGGCTGACCAGTCCGCTGTCCTCGGCGCGCCACCAGCGTGGCGCCCAGTCGCTGCCACGCTGTTCCTCGAACGCACCGTCGCTGAGGAAGGCGACCAGGCGTTCATCCTTGAGCGGCGCATGCACGTACTGCAGCTCGGCAAAGCCGAGATAGCCGCCTTCCATCACGCCCCCGGCGGTGTGCGCATTGACGTGGGAGCCGAGGGGCGACGCCGGCGTTCCGTCCGGATTGAGGGTGTAGGCATAGAAGTCGCTTACGAACCGGCTCAGCCCTTCGCCGGTGCGGTCGTAACGTTCGGCGTGCCGGTCGGTCATGTTGCCAACCAGCACGTTCAGCGCGTCGATGGCGGCCACGCAGTGCCCCTGGCCCATCATCCACGCGCGGGTGACGCCATCCAGGGAATCCATCAGCAGGTAGCCGGCGTAGGCGGGCACCATGTTGAGGGACCCGCCGGTGTGGCCTTCAGGCGTGGTCTTGAAATCATCGACCTCCAGGGCCGCGCCGTCGGTACGAACGCGCTGGCTGTAGGTCATGTGCGCCACCAGCCACATGCCGGCGCTGGTGACGCGGTCGGCCGCGGCGAGCCGCTGCCATGCGGTGCCGGCATCCGGCGTGCGGCCCAGGGCGACCAGCTCGTGCACCATCTGGCGGACCCGGAGCTGGGTAAGCGGGTCATGTCGGATCACCCCGTAGCCGGCCGCCCAGTGGGCGAACGCGGGATCGGCCTGCCGGTGGGCGTCGGCGAGTTCAAGGATCCGCTGGCGCTCGGCGGCCGACAGCTGGTCGGCGGTGCAGCAGTTGAGATGCACGTTCATGGGTCCTCCGGGGAATCGGTCGAAGCGGTCATCAGGGTCGATGCCGCGGCGGCGAGGTCCGCACCCAGCGCGATGGCGTTGGAGGGGTGGGAAATGGTGTCAGTGCTGACGATGCGGGCCAGGCCCGCCTCCTGCAGGCGGGCATAGGCGTCGCCTGCGAACACCGGATGGATGGCGACCAGCAACGGCGACGGCAACGACAACCGGCGCAGGTGTGCGAGGGTCTCCAGGATCGTGTGGCCGGACGACACGATGTCGTCGATCAGCACCGGAGTCCGACCAGCCACGGCTGCCGGGTCGGGCAGGCTGACGCGCACGTCGTAGTCGCCGTGCCGCTCCTTGGCCAGCACCTGGTAGGGCATGCCGGACAGGGCGGCGATGTCCGCTACCCACTGCTCGCTCTCGCTGTCAGGGCCGATCAGCACAGCGTCGGGGACGGTCTCAGCGATCCAGCGGGCCACGGCCGGCGTCGCCGATACGTGGACCGTCGGAATGCGGTAGAGCGACTGCAGGCGCTCGACGCGGTGCAGGTGCGGGTCCACGGTCACCAGCCAGTCGAAAGCCTCTTCGAGGAATTGCGCAAACAGCGGTGTACTGACCGCCTCGCCGCGATGGAAGCGGGTGTCCTGGCGCATATACCCCAGGTAGGGTGCGATGAGGCCGACCGAACGAGCCCCGAACTCGCGCGCGGTCCGGGCGGCGAAGCGCAACGGGAGGGCCGTGGCATCGGCGTTGCGCAGGCTGGCCAGGAGCGCCACATCGGCTCCGGCCAGTGCGTCGTCCAGGGTGACCAGCGACTCGCCATCTGGGAAGTGCCGCCAAGCCACGGGTGCAATGCGCGCCTGCAGGGGCTGGTTGATGTTGCCGGCCAACACTGCATCGGCCGGGAATGGCATCAGCACACGGGTCATGGAACCTCTCCAAGCACAAAAGGTTGCAGCGTCACGGCGTGCTCCAGGGCGTAGGCCAGTTCTCCCGGCGACTCCGCATGCAGGGTGAGCAGAGGTTGTCCCCGCTCGACCGTATCGCCGATCCGCAGACCGGTTTCGAGGCCGGCGGTGGGGGATGTCGGTGCGCCGGCCAGCTTGGCCAGTTTGGCCAGCCTGCGGTTGTCGATCACCGCGATCCGACCCGATGCGGTTGCCGGGACGTCGGCGGTGAATGCTGCCCGCCGCGGTTCGCGGAAGCCTCCCTGGGCCTCGCAGATCGCCAGGAACTTGGCCAGCGCCGCCCCGGAATCCAGCACGCCGCGCGCGCGCTCCAGTCCGGTGCCGGCGTTGCTGCCCGCTGCCATGTCCAGCAGCGCCGCGGACAGCGCAAGTGCGCGTTCGCGAAGGTCGGCGGGTGCATCGGCCGCGTTGCGCAGCACCTTGAGCACGTCGTGCGCCTCGAGCGCCGGGCCGATTCCCCGACCCACCGGCTGGGTGCCGTCAGTGCGATGGATCCCCAAGTGCAGTCCAAGCGCAGCGCCGGTGTGTCCAAGCCGCGTGCCCAAGCTGTGGGCCGCGGCCTCGCCACGCACCTTGGCGGTCGGACCCACTGGCATGTCGATCAGGACGTGGGTTGAACCCGCGGCGATCTTTTTTGACAGCACGCTGGCAACCAGTTGGCCGTCGCTGTCGAAGTCGAGTGGCCGTTGGACCCGGATCAGGATGTCGTCGGCCGGGCTCAGGCGCACGTTGCCACCCCAGACGATGCAGCCGCCCTCGCGCTCCACCACCCGGCGCATCGCCGCCAGATCGAGCGCCACCGGCGCCATGACCTCCATGGTGTCGGCGGTGCCCGCGGGCGACGTGATCGCGCGCGAGGACGTCTTCGGGATGCGGTAGCCCAGCGCAGCCACGATGGCCACCACGATCGGCGTGGTGCGATTGCCGGGCAGGCCGCCGACGCAATGCTTGTCCAGCACCGGCCCATCGCCCCAATCCAGGCGCTGGCCAACGGCGATCATGGCCCGTGTCAGCGAGGTCGTCTCGGCGTTGTCGAGGCCGTCGCCCGCGCTGGCCGTGACGAAAGCGGCAAGCTCCAGGTCCGACAGCCTGCTTTCCATCACGTCCTGCACCAGGGCGAGGTACTGCGCGTCGTCCAGCCGTGCCCCGAACACCTTGGCGCGGAGCGCGCCTGCCGACGACGCGGGTTCCGCATGCCGCACCCGGGCGAGGGCATCGCGCATGGGATCGAGGAGCGTCCACGCGGCCTCCGACAGCGCCACCTCGTCGAGGCCGAGCCGATCGTCGACGACCACGTTCAGCGTCGCCACCAGCGTGCGCGCGCCGACGTCCAGCCTCACGCGCGTCATCGCGGCAAAGCCTTCCGAGCGGCAGACTTCGCAGTCACGGTGCATATAGACCACCGGCTGCTGGTAGGTGTCGATGCCGGCACGGGTGACGCGCAGGCGGGTGTGGCCCGGGGCCTGCGTGGTCATCTCGCATCCTCCAATCCGACTTGCTCCAGGTGCTCCGGCACGCGCGCACGCCAGCCCAGTTCACGCTGCACGCGCGCGCGCAGTGTGTCGGCTGCATCGGGCTCGCCATGGGTGAGGTACACCACGCGCGGCGCGGACGGCGCGGTGCGCATCCAGTCCAGCAACTCCCCGGCGTCGGCGTGGCCGGAGAAGCCTTCCAGCTGCACCACTTCAGCGCGGATGGGGACCTCGCGGCCGAACATGCGCAACGTGCGCTTGCCTGCCGCCAGCGCGGCACCGCGTGTTCCTCCGGCCTGGTAGCCCGCGAGCAGGATCGCGTTGCGGTCATCGGGGCCGAACGCCTCGATGTGGTGCAACACGCGCCCGCCGGTGATCATGCCGCTGGCCGAGATGATGATCATCGGCCCGCGCTGGCGGTTGAGTGCCTTCGACTCTTCTACAGTGTTGACGAAGGTGGCCACGTCGAACATCCGCTGGCAGTCCTCTTCGGACACGTGGTGCTCGGAATGGTGGGCGTGGTAGTGCCGGGTCGCGTTGATTGCCATCGGGCTGTTGAGGTAGACCGGCACGCGAGGGATGTCCTTGCGCTCGCGCAACCGGGCGATATGCAGCATGAGCGCCTGGGCGCGACCGATGGCAAAGGCCGGAATGACGATTACGCCCCCACGGGCAGCGACGCGGCGGATGATGGGGGCCAGCTCCGCCTCCTGGTCGATCGGAACGTGTTCCCGATTGCCATATGTGGATTCGCAGACCAGTACGTCACAGGCGGGCAGGGGCGTTGGCGGGTTCATCAGAGACTCCTGCTGCCGGCCCAGGTCACCACTGAAGTGCAGGCGCTGGCCCTGGACGTCCAGGCTGACGTGGGCAGCTCCCAGGATGTGGCCGGCAGGATGGAAGCGGATCGTGACGCCTGATGCGACCTCGATGTCGCGACCATAGTCATGCCCCTTGAGCTGCTTCAGGCTGCGGCGGGCGTCATCCTCGGTATAAAGCGGTCGTGGTTCCTTGTGCTTGGAGTACCCTTTGCGCGCTGCATACTTAGCATCCTCTTCCTGCAGGTATCCACTGTCGGGAAGCAGCAGGCCGCACAGGGCCACGCTGCCATGGGTGCAGTGGATCCGGCCGCGGAACCCTTGTTTGACCAGTGCGGGCAAGTAGCCCGAATGGTCCAGGTGGGCGTGGGTCAGGACTACCGCGTCGATCGATGACGGCTCGACGGGAAACGGAGCCCAGTTGCGGTCGCGCAATTGCTTGTAGCCCTGGAACAGGCCGCAGTCCACGAGCACGCGCTGACCGTTGGCCTCAACCAGGTAGCGCGAGCCAGTCACAGTGCCCGCGGCACCGAGGAATTGCAGGGTGGGGCTGGAAGACGATGTCATGTTGTGGCTCCTGTCCTGGAAGGGAAGTGATTGCTGATGGCATGGCGAGGGCCGAGGCGCATCTGCATCGCCTGCGCGCTTGTCAGGGGCGGATCAGCTCCACTGTGTCGTTGACCTTGGGGCTGCCGGAGATCACTTCAGCCTCCGCGTAGTGGCTGTCGAACAGTTCGGCGATCCGTACTTGACCGATGTTCTCGCGGCGATAGCGTGGACCGCCGGCCCGCGAATGCCGGATACGGCGCTTGTGCCGGATCACATCCAGCACCTGCCCGACCTGGGCGCCGTCGGCCTGCCCGACGCAGACCACGAGCGTCTCGTCCCCCTTCTCCAACACCTGGCCGCGCATCAAGACGTTGTGGCGGAACCCGCCCTCGCTCGCGGATGCGACGCCCGGCAGTGCGAAGGAGAATGCGAGTGCGCCCACCAGCGCCAGTGCGGCGAACCAGCGGTAGGAATTGGTACGTGGGGCTGCGGAACAGGCAACGGGTGTGACCGTATTCATTGAGTGGACTCCTTGGATGGGCCTGAACGGAGACGGAGATCTGCGGCGACAACACGAACGGAGAGACCATGCAGGTGGGCAACTTGAACGGCGGAGCGTTGCCCAGGCAGCTCCTCAACCTGCGTCATCATGCTTCTCCCGGCGATGGCGCGGGGCCGCGCCGGCGTCGCGGGAGGAAGGCCGGGACCTCCTGCATGTAGCGGGCGTAGTCGTCGCCAAAGCGGCTCAGGCAATCTTTCTCCTCACGGCGAGCGAGGCGGGCATAGGCCCACACGAGCACCGGAAAGCTGATGAGTGTGAGCAGCGTCGGCCACTGCAGCAGGAAGCCGGTCAGCACCAGCACGAAGGCAACGTACTGCGGGTGGCGCATGCGCGCATACACGCCCTCACGGGCAAGCCGACCCTCTCGCTGTGCCCGATACAGCACGGGCCAGGCGGTCGACAACAACCAGAACCCTCCGCCGATAAACACGAAACTCGCGATGTGGAATGGACCGAAATGCGGATTGGCGCGCCAGCCGAACCACATCTCCAGCAAATGGCCCGCGTCATGGCTGAGCCAGTTCACCTGCGGATAGTTGGCGCTGAGCCAGCCGCCCAGGACGTACAGTGTCAGCGGGAAGCCATACATTTCCGCGAACAGCGCCACGACGAAGGCGGAGAACATCCCGAACCCCCGCCAGTCCCACCGCGTCAACGGCTTGTAGAAGCTCCAGGCGAAGAAGATGAAGAAGGCGGCGTTGATGGCGGCGAGGAGCCAAAGACCGTAGCCAGCGTCAGATGCGTGCATGTCATTGCCCTCCGTTCGAGGTGTCGGACGTTTCGTCGGTCAGCGCCCGCTTGCTGCCGCCATGGCCCCCATTGGATGAGTCGTCGGCATTGCCGCCTTGTCCATGTCCGCCATGTCCGCCATGTCCTTTGTGCATGAACACATGCATGAGGGGGCACAGCAGCAGGATGGCCAATGGCAACCAGCGGAGTGCTCCAGCAAGGTGGGCGCGATGCTCGACGCCAAGATAGAAGACGGCCAGCGCAAGGAAAATCCAGAAGACCCAACGTCCGGACCCCGACGTGGTTGGAGAGCGGGGGGCAGTCATGGCAAATCCTGAGTGAGGCGTCCGAGAAGGCGTCGCGGGGTGGACCTGACGAACTTGCCGCCTTCTGTCGCGGCAACGGCTTCGATCAATGCGCAGACGTCATTGCCAGTCGGAATGGAGTCCGGAAGCTTCGCCCAGGCGTGGATGGCACGCTCCATCCGCTCGTGCATGGCGAGCAGCCTGTCCAGTTGTTGGCGGGTGTCGTCAAGCCTGCGCCGGATGATGTCCCGCACAAGCGGGCAGGGACTATGCCGCTGCAGGCTGTGGCGGATGATTTCCTCGATTTCGGCCAGCGTGAAACCAAGCTGCTGTGCCGTGCGAATGAAGTGCAGGCGCTGGAGCTCCGAAGCCGAGAAGAGCTGATACCCGCCCTCGGTGTGCGTGGCCGCCTGTAGGAGGCCGCGCCGCAGATAGTTGCGCACCACATGCACCGTGACGTCGCCCTGCTGTGCCAGCTGGCGTACCGTCATCAGCGGCGGCGCTGCTTCGTCTTTGCCCATCATTGGCGCGCTCCAGGAAAGATGGTGATCACGCTAGACCTGTGTCCCGCACACAGGTCAAGCTCGGCTGACACGCCTCCATCCATAACAAGGCGGCCGGCGCGTTGGAGGTCGGCCGCATCACGACACGTCCGCCGGCAGCGCAGCAGCCATTGGCCGCTTCCTGGCCAGCTGCCGCTGCTTGATCAACGAGTACAGTGCCGGGATCACCACCAGCGTCAGCACCGTCGACGACACCATGCCGCCCACCATCGGCGCGGCGATGCGGCGCATGACTTCCGAGCCTGTGCCGCTGCTCCACATGATCGGCAGCAGGCCGGCCATGATCGCGACCACGGTCATCATCTTCGGGCGCACGCGGTCGACCGCGCCTTCGATGATCGCGTCGCGCAGATCGCCGGCATCCAGCGAGCGGCCTTCGGCCTGGCGCTGCGCGGCGCGAGCTTCCAGCGCGTGGTCGAGATAGATCAGCATCACCACGCCGGTTTCCGCGGCGACGCCGGCCAGTGCGATGAAGCCGACGATCACCGCGACGCTGACGTTGTAGTCGAGCATCCACATCAGCCACACGCCGCCGACCAGTGCGAACGGCACCGACAGCATCACGATCAGCGACTCGGTGACGCGGCGGAAGTTGAGGTACAGCAGCAGGAAGATCAGCGCCAGCGTCACCGGGACGACGACGCGCATCTTTTCTGCGGCGCGCTGCATGTACTCGTACTGTCCGCTCCAGGTCACGTAGTAGCCCGGCGGGAACTGCACCTGCTCGGCGACCGCGTCCTGCGCTGCCTTCACGTAGCGGCCGAGATCGCTCTCGCGGGTATCGACGTAGATGTAAGCCGCCAGCATCGCGTTCTCGGTGCGGATGCTCGGCGCCCCCTTCCTGACCTCGATCTGCGCCAGTTCGCCGAGCGGCACCTGCGCGCCGCCGGGGACCGGCACAAGGACTTGGCTGCCTATCCGGTGCGGATCGTCGCGGAGTTCGCGGGGATAGCGCACGATCGCGCTGAAGCGTTCGCGGCCCTGGAGGATGGTGGTGACGATCTCGCCGCCCAGCGCGGCGGCCACCACGTTCTGCACCTCGCCCAGGGTGACGCCGTACTGGGCCAGGCTGCCAAGGTCGGGGGTGATGTCGAGGTAGTAGGCGCCGGTCAGCCGTTCGGCGAACGCGCTGGTCGTGCCCGGCACTTCGCGCACCACGGCTTCGATCTCGGTGGCCAGCGCGTCGAGTTGCTCAAGGTCCGTGCCGAAGAGTTTGATGCCCACGGGCGTGCGGATGCCGGTGGCCAGCATGTCGGTGCGCGCCTTGATCGGCATCGTCCAGGAGTTGGCGACGCCCGGGAACTTCAGCGCCGCGTCCATCTCGGCGATGAGCTTGTCGGTGGTCATGCCGTCCCGCCATTCGTCCTCGGGCTTGAGGTTGATGACGGTCTCGAACATCTCCAGCGGCGCCGGGTCGGTGGCGGTCAGGGCGCGACCCGCCTTGCCGAACACCGACTCCACTTCCGGGAAGCCCTTGATGATCCGGTCCTGCTGCTGCAGCAGCTCCGACGCCTTGGTCACCGACATGCCCGGCAGCGACGCTGGCATGTACAGGAGGGTGCCCTCGTTGAGCGTGGGCATGAACTCGCTGCCCAGGCGTGACGCCGGCCACAGGCTGGCGAACAGGGCGACCAGCGCGATCGCGATCGTGGCCATCCGGTACCGCAGGACCACGTCGATCACGGGCCGATAGGCCGCGACCAGGATCCGGTTCACCGGGTTCTTCTGCTCGGGCACGATCTTGCCGCGCACGAACAGCAGCATGAGCACCGGCACCAGCGTCACCGACAGCAGCGCACTACCGGCCATGGCGAAGGTCTTGGTGAACGCCAGCGGCTTGAACAGCCGGCCTTCCTGCGCCTCCAGGGCGAACACCGGAAGGAACGAGACGGTGATGATCATCAGGCTGAAGAACAGCGCCGGCCCGACTTCGCGGCAGGCGTCGATGATCAGCTGGGCCCGGCTGCGGGAGCCGTCGGAGCGTTCGATGTGCTTGTGCGCGTTTTCGATCATCACGATCGCCGCATCGACCATCACGCCGATCGAGATCGCGATGCCGCCCAGGCTCATGATGTTGGAGTTCATGCCCAGCGCACGCATGGCGATCACCGCGATCAGAACGCCGACCGGCAGCATGACGATCGCGACCAGCGCGCTGCGGGCATGGAAGAGGAACACCAGACACACCAGCGCGACGATCAGGCTCTCCTCGAGCAATGTCGTGCGCAGGGTCTTGATCGCGCGCACGATCAGGTCGGACCGGTCGTAGACCGCCTGGACGCTGACGCCTTCGGGCAGGCCGCGCGCAAGTTCCGCAATCTTGTCCTTCACCCCGCCGATCACGGCCAGGGCGTTTTCGCCGAAGCGCGCAATGACGATCCCGCCCACGACGTCGCCTTCGCCGTCCAGGTCGGCGATGCCGCGACGCTCGTCGGGCACCAGTTCGACCCTGGCGACGTCGCCGATCAGCACCGGTGCGCCTCCTTCGGCGCGCAGCACGAGGCTCTCGATGTCCTCGATGCCGCGCAGGTAGCCGCGTCCCCGGACCATGTACTCGGTCTCGGCCATTTCGATCACGCGGCCGCCGACGTCGCGGTTGCTCGCGGCGATCACTTCGGACACCCGTGAGATCGGGATGTCGAACTCGCGCAGGCGCACGGGGTCGACGGTGATCGAGTACTGGCGCACGAAGCCGCCGACGCTGGCGACCTCGGCCACGCCGGGCGCGGTGGTGAGCTGGTAGCGCAGGTACCAGTCCTGCATGGCGCGCAGTTCATCCAGCGAGTGGCGGTCGCTTTGCAGCACGTACTGGTAGACCCAGCCCACGCCTGACGCATCGGGGCCCAGCGCCGGTGCCACGCCAGCCGGCAGGTTCTTCGACGCGACGTTGAGGTTTTCGAGCACGCGCGAGCGCGCCCAGTACAGGTCCGTTCCTTCCTCGAAGATGACGTAGATGAAGGAGGCGCCGAAGAACGAGAACCCGCGGACGTCCTTCGACTTCGGCGTCGCAAGCAGGGCGCTGGTCAGCGGATAGGTGACCTGGTCCTCGACCACCTGGGGCGCCTGCCCCGGGTACTCGGTGAACACGATCACCTGCACGTCCGACAGGTCCGGCTGGGCATCCAGCGGCGTGTTCATCAGTGCGTAGATGCCACCGGCGACGATCGCCAGTGTCATCACCAGGACCAGGAAGACGTTGCGGACCGACCATTCGATGAGGCGGCCAAGCATGTCAGTGCCCCTCGTGGCTGCTGGGGGAGGGCGGAGTCTTCTCCGGGGCGGCGGGCATGGAGTGGCCGGCGTGCGGATCAGCAACCTCATCACCATGGGCTGCGTGCGGGTCAGCGGCGTCCTCACCGTGCCCGGCGTGCGGATCCTCAGTGGTGCCCGAGGGGGTCCCGTGTCCTGTGTGACCTTCAAGTCCTTGGAGCGCCGACTGCAGGTTGCTTTCGGCGTCGATCAGGAAGTTGGCGGAGACCACGACCTGTTCGCCTTCGGCGATCCCGTCGAGCACTTCGATGCGATCGCCGCCACGGCGACCCAGGGTGACGTCGCGCGGTGCGAACCGGCCGGGGCCGGTCTCGACCAGCACCACCTGGCGCGTGCCGCTGTCGAGCACGGCCGAGCGCGGAACGGTCAGGACCGGTCCGGACCCCGGCTCCTCGAGCAGCACCGTTCCGTAGAGCCCTGGACGCAGATCGCCGGCCGGGTTGGGCAGCGCGATGCGCACGTCCACCGTGCGGGTCATGGCATCGATGATGGGCTGCACGAAGGCGACTTCGCCCTCGGCCACCTGGCCAGGCAGGGCCACGGTTTCAAAGCGTGCGGGCTGGCCGGGCTGGATGCCCGCGGCCTGCGCCGCGGGCACCTTGGCGATCACCCACACCGTCGACAGGTCCGCCAGGCGCAGGATGGTTTCGCCGGGCTCGAAGCGTGCGCCCTGGACCACCGGCTTCTCGATCACGACCCCGTCCGCGGGCGCGGTGAGCACCAGCCCCGTCTTGCCGAGTTGCGCGTCGCTGATTTCCCAGTTGCGCAGGCGGGTGCGGGCGGCATCGCGCAGCCGGATCATTGACGCCGCGCTCGCGGGGTCGGACGCCGCCAGCCTGCGGGCGGTCTCGTCGGCCAGCCGGTATTCCTGCTGCGCCGCGGCCAGCTGCGGGCTGTAGACGGACAGCAGCGGTTGCCCCGCGCGGACCCGCATTCCGGTCTGGTTCGCGTACAGCCGCTCCACCCAGCCTTCGAAGCGCGGCGCGATCGCGTACTGCCGGGTCTCGTCGACTTCGACCGTGCCGCTGGTGCGCACGATGGCGGACAGGGCGCCGCGCTTGACCGCTTCGGTGCGCACGCCCAGCGCCTGCACCTTGTCGGGTGGCATCACCACCGTTCCCGGCGCCGCGGCAGGCGCGTCGCCGGCGTAGACCGGAATGTAGTCCATGCCCATCGGGTCCTTCTTCGGCACCGGCGAGGTGTCCGGAAGGCCCATGGGATTGCGGTAATAGAGCACCTTGCGTTCCGCGGCCGGCGCTTCGGCGGACGTGGCTGCGCTCGGAGCATCGTTCGTCGCGCGGCCGGCCATCCAGCCGACGGCGAGGGCGGCGAGTGCGACGCCGATGGCGAGCGACAGGGTCTGGACACGGGTCATCGGATCTCT
Organism: Coralloluteibacterium thermophilum; assembly: GCF_042654365.1. NCBI lineage: Bacteria > Pseudomonadati > Pseudomonadota > Gammaproteobacteria > Lysobacterales > Lysobacteraceae > Coralloluteibacterium > Coralloluteibacterium thermophilum. The sequence goes on along the minus strand of NZ_JBHSGG010000045.1, from coordinate 14,140 downwards.
CCTTCGACGGCGCGCACGGCGGCGGCGCCCAACAGTTCGTCACGCAGTGCATCGAGCCGTGCGAGGTCGGCGCCCTGCCATTCATTGAGTGCTTCCAGCAGCGTCCCGAAGTCGACTTCGCCGACCTGGTAGCTGGCCAGCGCGGACTGCCAGGTGGCGTCGGCCTGCGGCAGCAGCGTGTTCTCGATCAGCTCGCGGCGCTCGCGTGCGCTGGTCCACTGCGCCCAGGCAGAGGCGCCGCGTTCCTCGACGGCCCGCAGCGTGGCGTCCATCCGCGCCAGCGCCGCTTCTTCGAGCAGGCGCGATTCGCGCTCGCGTTCGCGGCGTGCACGCTGCTGGAACGGGATCTCGACCTCGAGCATCAGCTCGGTGCTTTCGAGGCCGTTGCCGAGCTGCATCGCACCCACGCCCAGGGTGATGTCCGGAAAGCGGTTGCGACGCTGCAGCACCACGTTCGTGCGCGCCGCCTCGGCGCGGGCCTGCTGCGAGCGCACCGCGGGATGCGCATCGGCGTCATCCAGTGCCTCGGCAAGCGAGGCGCTGTGGACGGCGAGGCGCGGCGCCTCGCCGGGAGTCGCCAGCGGTGCATCGGACCGGCGCCCCAGCACCGCGTTCAAGGTGGCGGCCGCCTCCTGCTTGGTCGCGAGGCGTTCGATCCGCTCGCGCTGTAGGCTGGTCTGCTCGACCTGGGCGCGGATGGCATCCTGCTGCGCCGCGCGACCCAGGGCGTAGCGCACGCCGGCTATTTCCTCGACCTGGCGGAGCAGGGCGATGCGGCGGTCGAGCACGGCCACGGCCTGATCGGCATGCCAGTAGCGCACGTACGCCGCTTCAGCCTCTGCCAGCAGGTCGCGCGCCGCGGTGATGCGGTCAAGCCCGACCGCGACCGCGTCCTGGCTGGCCGCGGTCCGCGCCAGACCACGCTTGCCCCAGAGCGGGAAGCGCTGGCGCAGCGCGTAGTTCACCTCGCGCTCGGCACCGGCGGTGCGCCAGGGCTTGTCCGGATCGAGGCCGCGGAATCCAACCGAGGCCATCGGATCGGGCAGGGCACCTGCGGGAAGGATCCTCGCTTCGGCGGCCTGGGTTTCGAAGTCCATGGCCCGCAGCTCGGGGTTGTGTTCCAGAACCCAGGTGCGGATCGACTCGAGGCTGTGCCCCGGGATGGGTTCGGTGGCGGTCGCGGGCAGCGCCAGCGTCCACAAGCCGCCGGCGAACACGCAGGCAAGCAGGTGCCGGAGCAGTGGCCGACGGCGGAACAGCGGGTAAGGGTGCAGGCGCCTGGCCTGCATCGGGTCGAACAGGGATGCCATATCAGTGTCCTTGGGCCGACGCGACGCAGGTCGCTCGGACGAGGGCAGGAACACATGCCGTGACGCAGCCACGGCGCGAACGCACAGGACCGCGCCGCACAGTTGTGCGGGCGGGTCAGCGTTCGGGCATCAGATCAGCAGGAGAGCCGCGGGATGGGCGGTGGGCCGGTGCCAGGCGGTCCTGGGGGGCGATTCCACCCAGCTGGGCGTGACCCCTGGGCCGGCATCGGCGACCTCGGCCACGACGAACCAGGAGACCCACGCTCCGACAAACAGCGGCGGGACCGGTGGGATGCGCCCACTGTCGGCCGAAATACCCCCCTCGCTGCAGTGCGCGGCACACACCGCCCTGTCCGCCGAGGGAAGCTCCGCGTCGCAGCCGTGGACGTGGTCGTGGGGGGTATCCGCGCCGGCCGCGACTGCGGCGGCGGGTGTGCCCGGAAGATCCAGGCAGCCGCCATGGCTGGCCAGCGCGAGCTGAGACCAGAGCAATGCCGCCATCGCGAGGAGGGCGGTGCGCTGGAACCAGCTACGGTGACGACGGCGGATCATGGCTTGAGGTTACCTTTTGCTCGGTCAGATGCAACTGATCCAGATCAATCCCCCGGGCAGATCGGGTGACTGGACCGGCATGGCCGCTTTCGGTGTCGCCGAAACCGGAGCCGACCCGGCCAGGCGAAGCGCGCGGGCCACAACCGACACCTAGCTCAGTCTCATGGCGAGCGCCGCAACCATCGGGCTCAGCGGGATCCCCGAGCGCGAGTAGAGCGCGCCGGCGGCGCCCGGAACCAGCTTCAGGCTGATCGCTCGTCCGGGTACCCAGCCTCACTGAGCGCTGAGAGGAACGCGCCCCCGTCCATGTCGCTATCGACCCTCACCTGACGCGTCGGTGGGTCGGTTTCGATGCGGGCTTGGGGGTCCACACTGAGCAGTGCCTTCTTGACGGACTTGGCGCAGCCGCCGCATGTCATGTTTGGAATGTGGAAACGAAGCATCTTGATCTCCTGATCGACTGTGGTGTCGGATCAATATGGGGTTTGACAGCGTGGCAAGGTCAATCGGCTATCAGCAGAATGTTTGCAAGCTGCTCACGGCTGGCCGACAACGGCGCCGAGAACTCTTGCGAATGCACGTCCGACCACGAATGAGTCATCTGACGCCGCGGTTACGCGAGGAGGCGGGCGTGTCGGCCCCAAACCGAGGCGTCCTATGTGGACCCTGCGAACGCGACTCCGCCGCTGTTGGCTCGGCCAGATCCGCAAGGATCGGGCATTCCGGTCGGTCATCCCCGTGGCAGTGGTCGGCCAGATGCTCGAGCGTTTGCACCATCGCCTGCAGCTCGGCGATTCTCGTCTTCAGTCCGGCGGCATGGGAAAGCGCCATCGCCTTGACGTCGGCGCTTGCGCGGTCACGGTCGCGCCACAAGACCAGCAGTTCTGCGATCTGTTCGACAGAGAAGCCAAGGTCTCGTGCGCGACGGATAAAGCGAAGGCTATAAGCGTCAGGCGTGCTGTAGTGTCGGTAGCCGGCCTCAGAGCGCGCAGCTTTGGGGATCAAGCCGATCTGTTCGTAGTAGCGGATCATCTTCGCCGACACGCCTGAAAACTTGGCTGCTTCACCGATATTCATCATTCTCTTTTCCTGGTCACCCAAGGATGCTTGGTTCGACACGCTAGGCCGGCGTCCGCCACATCGATCCTGTCTTGGTGTTCAGTCAGGCGGCACCGTGTCTTGGGATCAATGTTCGATTGCCTGGCGCGGATTGGGCAATGCCGCCCCGCTCTGGGGCATCCCCGTACGGGTTTCGATCGTTATGGGAGCCTGGAAGCGCTTGAGCCGGAGCGCGTTGCCGAGCACGAAGACACTGGAGAGGGCCATCGCGGCCGCAGCGAAGATCGGCGAAAGCAACATGCCGTTCACCGGGTAAAGCGCACCCGCCGCGACCGGGATCAGCAGGGCGTTATAGGCAAAAGCCCAGAACAGGTTCTGCTTGATGTTGCGGATCGTCGCTCGGCTGAGCGCGATGGCATTCGTCACGCCGCGCAGGTCGCCCGACATCAGCACCACGTCGGCGGCCTCGATCGCCACATCGGTTCCCGTGCCGATGGCGAGCCCGACGTCCGCTTCGGCCAGCGCCGGCGCGTCGTTGATGCCGTCGCCCACGAAGGCGACCCGCGCGCCATTGGTCCGGAACTTCTTCAGCGCCGCGACCTTGCCGTCGGGCAAGACCTCGGCCGCGACTTCATCGATGCCGAGCTGCCTGGCGATCGCCGCGGCCGTCGCGGCATTGTCGCCGGTGATCATCGCGACCTTGAGTCCCAGCGCATGCAACGCCTTGATCGCCTCGGGCGTGGTCTCCCTGATCGGGTCGGCCACCGCGATCACCGCCGCCAGCCGGCCGTCGATCGCGGCATAGAGCGGACTCTTGCCTTGGTCGCCGAGACGCTGGGCGACAGGCAGGAAGTCCGACACATCGATACCGATCTGCGTCATGAATCGGTCCGCGCCGACGGCGACGGTGCGACCGGCGACCTTGGCCGACACGCCGAAACCCGGCGTGGCCTCGAAGCCCCCGACGGGTGCGAGCGTGATGTCCCGCTGCTTGGAGGCGTCGACGATCGCTTCTGCGATCGGGTGCTCGGAGCGGGTCTCGACCGCGGCGACAAACGCCAGGACTTCGTTGTATTCGAAGCCTTCGGCAGGCACCAGGTCGGTCAGCTCCGGGCGCCCCTTGGTCAGCGTGCCGGTCTTGTCGAGCGCGATGACACTCACATCGCGCAGCGCCTGCAAGGCCTCGCCCTTGCGGAAGAGAACGCCGAGCTCGGCCGCGCGGCCCGTCCCGACCATGATCGAGGTCGGCGTGGCCAGCCCCATGGCACAGGGACAGGCGATGATGAGCACCGCGACCGCATTGACGAGCGCGAAGGACAGCGCGGGCTCCGGTCCGAAGGCCAGCCAAACAAGGAAGGTCAGCGCGGCCCCGGCCATCACTGCCGGGACGAACCACATGGTGACCTTGTCGACCAGCGCCTGGATCGGCAGCTTGGAACCCTGCGCTTCCTCGACCAGGCGGATGATCTGCGCGAGCACCGTGTTCGCGCCGATCCTCGTCACGCGGAAACTGAAAGCGCCGGTCTTGTTGATCGTGCCTCCGACGACATCGGCGCCCACCCCCTTCGATACGGGGACCGGCTCGCCGGTGATCATGCTCTCGTCGATATAGGAGGCGCCCTCGACGACCTCGCCGTCCACCGGAATCTTCTCGCCCGGACGAACCAGCACGACGTCACCGGTCGCCACCTGATCGAGCGGAATTTCGACCGTATTGCCGTTGCGCTCGACGCGCGCGGTCTTGGCCTGGAGTCCGACCAAGCGCTTGATCGCCTGTGAGGTTCGCCCCTTGGCGCGCGCCTCCAGCGAGCGCCCGAGCAGGATCAGGGTCACGATGACCACGGCGGCCTCGAAATAGACGTTGGCGGTGCCCGGGGGCAGCACGTCGGGGACGAAGGTCGCGACGACTGAATAGCCGTACGCGGCCGCCGTGCCAACCGCGACCAGTGAATTCATGTCGGGGGCAGCGCGCAGCAACGCTGGTACGCCCTTGCGGAAGAAGCGTAGCCCCGGACCAAACAGCACGAGGGTGGCGAGCGCGAACTGGATATACCAGTTCGTCTGCTGACCCAGGACCCCCATCACCCAATGATGCATGGCGGGAATCAGGTGGGACCCCATCTCGAGGATGAAGACTGGCAAGGTGAGGACGGCGGCAATGGTCAAAGCCCGCCGCAGCCCCCGTGCCTCGCTCTCACGACGCTCGGCGTCATGATCGCCTGCACTTGCCGTATCGACGGACAAGCGGCGGGACTTGTAACCCGCCTGTTCGACCGCCGCTTCAAGGTCCGCCGTGGAAACGACCCCGGCAAGGTGGCGCACCCGCGCGCGCTCGGTCGCCAGGTTGACGTTGGCTTCGAGCACGCCCGGGATCTGTGCGAGCGCCTTTTCGACCCGGCCCACGCACGACGCGCAGGTCATGTCCTCGATCGCGAGCTCGGTGGTCTCTTCGCGCACCGTGTAGCCGGCACTCTCGATGGCGCGAACCGCAGCCCGCGGATCGGCCAGGCCAAAGAAGGTGAGGTCGGCACGTTCGGTGGCGAGATTGACCGCGGCCGCCTGCACTCCGGGGACCGCGTTCAGCGCCCGCTCGACGCGGCCAACGCAGGAGGCACAGGTCATGCCCTCGACTGGCAGGCTCAGGCGGGAGACGGCGGAGCTGGGTGGATTGGCGACCGGTCGGGTGGCGACGAAAGTCATGGAACTATCCCTGGAATATGCGCGGGAAGCCCAGCTTAAAGATTCCCACGATAGCAAGGTCAAGGCCCGGCAGCTCGGCAGGTCGCTACCGCGCAGCCAGCTCATGCACTGCCATCGTGCGGATGGCGATTGCGGCTGTTGAATCAGCTCGCTGGCCTCTGGACCGCTGTCTGTAAGACGATCGGTCGACCGAAACCGGCTCCGGTGATCAACGTCATGGACCGCGCGTTTCGAAGTTGGACAGCGCCGGCGGCACATTGTCGAGTGCCATCATGCGGCTGCCGGTCTCGGCGCCGGAGTTTGGCGAGTTCTGGAGCGAGGCCGGGCGGCATTTTTCTCGGACACCGGGCAGCAGATGGAGGCAGATCCTCGGCCTAGTCGAGACGGGATCTGATGCTCTCCATCTGGTCGATCTCGGAGCGCTGCGCTTTGGTGATGTCGTCACACAGCGCGAGCAGTTCGGCGTCACGCAGTCTGGCTTCCCGGCACATGAGGATCGCACCTGAGTGATGGGGGATCATCGAGTCGATGAACTGACGGTCATCTACAAGCACCTGCGCGCGCGTGGCGCCGAACGAGCCGAGCGTCACTGCGGCGAAGATTGCGTAAAGCGCCATGTTCAGGCCCTTCTTGGGGAACATGCCAGGCATTGTGGCGAGCATGAAGATCCCCATCGGAGCCCACATGGTCAGTGCCATGTAGAACATGTTCAGGTTGTTCCGGAAGTCGCGGACACCATCGATCATCGAAAACATGACGATGTACATCACCGCGAGACCGAGCACCATGTTGATCCAGAACAGCAGATAGGGACGCCCGCTGCCCTCGGCGTGCTTGTGATCTGTCCCTTGAACAGCGTGTGCCATGTTGCTTCTCCTAGTGTTTCCGGAACAGTGTCCCACCCGACGTCAACCATCCTGGAAAGCGTTGCACCGCGACAGTTACGGCAACGTGTGCGGTCGCACCTGGTTCTCGGGTGCGTCGGAGACGTACAGGCGGCACCAGTTAGGCCTGCCAGCGTGTGTGTCGTTGAAAGGTATGGTCAAGCGGGGCTGAGCGTCCCGAGCACTGAAACGACAATGAGGATCAGGATCGCCAGCGCAGCCTCGGCCGCAACGCTCTGCCGCAAGGCTCGCACCTCCTGCGAGGGATCTCCGCCGGCCAGCGCCCGTTCAAGGCGCGGCACCAGCGTCCATCGGTGCATTGCTCCCAGGCCCAGCATTCCGCCGAACAGGGCAAGTTTGAACAGCAACAGGTTTCCGTAGGTGCTCTGGACCAGCGTCGACAATGACCACGCGGTGAGATCACCGTAATGCGCGATGCCGGACACAATGAGCGCAGCAACGAAAATCGTTCCAAGCGTCGAGAATCCACGCAGGAAGTCATGCGTTGATCGCAGACGCCCGTTGCCCGCAGCGCCCTTGCCGCGCAGGAGCATCCCCAGGAACATCAGGACCGCTGCGATCCAGCCGCCTGCCGCAAGAAGATGGACAAGGCCCGCAGCAAGCCGGACCGCGCCTGCCACGCCCTCACCAGCGGCCGCGTGGCCGTTCCATGCCAGAGAAGCGAGTGCGCCGCCCGCCAGCGCCACCGCCAGCGGGAAGGCGGGCTCCACCTTCCCGCGGCGACGATGCCATCCAAGCACAAACATCAGGGCGAGCAGCAGCGCGCCTCTCGCCATCGCTGCCCGGCCCGCGGACGTCTCGAGCAGATACCAGCCAAGCGATCCGCGATCAACGTCGGCGACCGGCATTCCCATGATGCCCGCGGTCTTGAAGACGACTTCGGCCCCGGTGAGCACGAGACCGACGGTGGCACTCACCAACAGAACGCCCATAAGTGGCCATCCGGCCAGGGCATCGGTGAGTGCCGCTCGACGCGAACCGTACCACCCGAGCAATGGGACCCCGAAAAGAACCATGAGGACTAGGTATTCCAGGAACCTCACTGCATAAGCCGACAGGTCGAGCATTTGTGGCTCCTCAGCGCACCGTGAAGCTGAAACTGCCCGTCATGGGGTGGTTGTCGCCTCCCACGGCGCGGTATTCCACGGTATAGACGCCCGGAGCCAGCGGCTGGGGCAACTTGGCACGCAGGGTCTTGCCGTTGTTGACGATCTCGGTCGTGAAATTCTCGATCGGCATGGTGGAACTGCCGTGCTTCATGAGCAACTTGAGACGCGACGCCCGCGGAATCAATGTTTCGTTGAATACGAGATCGATCTGGTCTGGCGAGGCCACCACCGCATTTGCCGCCGGTGTGGACTGCTGCAGCGCGGCGTGGGCGTGCGCGATCTGCAGGGAGAACTGCCCAGCCGCAATCGCGAGGACGAGCGCGAAGGACCGAAGGACGTTTGATGATTTCATAGGGATAAATCCTCATTGCGAATGTGATGCTAAGCCCCGTTGGGGGCCGTGCTGTGTTGGACCCGACATGCGTTGGATGTCGGGCTGTCACCGAAAACACGGTTGGTCAGCTTTGATATTGCAGATGAGGATCCCGCCTGCTCAGGCGGGATCCTCGACGCGTCAAGCCGCCATGGCGCTGCAGCTTTCCGCGCAACGGCGACAAACTTCGGCGCAGCGCGCCATCTCCGGGTCGTTCATGGCGTCGCATGCATCGGCGCACTGGCGGCAGACCTCCGCGCAGGCACCGCAAACCACGTCGTGAACGCTGGCACCGCGCAGCATCGCGTCGGCACTGGTTGCGCAGATATCGGCACACGTCGCAAGGAGTGCGATGTGCTCCGGGGCCGCGTGGGCACCTCCTTTGGTCAGGCAATAGTTGATGGTCTCCAGGCAGATCTCATGACACTGCGTGCAGTTGTCGATGCGCTCGTTCATGGCCTGGGACCGGTGTGCCGCGGAATGGTGGGTCATGTGGTTCTCCTTCTTCCTCGCGGACGAGAATCGGCGCGCCCGCAACACCGCCCCCTGTTCCTGCACCGGATCAGTGCTGTGCGAACGGTTCAGTGGTTCCGTCGTGACGGACCAGCTCGACCGTGTACGGCTGTTGTCGCCCGGCAGGGACCTCCATGCCCGGCGAGCCGAGCGGCATTCCCGGCAGGACCAGGCCGCGTGCGTCCGGCTTTTCTTCGAGGAGGCGCTTGATGTCCTCGGCCGGGACATGGCCCTCGATGAGGTATCCGCCGACCTCGGCCGTGTGGCAGGAGCCCTTTGCATAGGGGACACCCAGGCGCTCCTTGACCGGACCCAGGTCATCCATGTCGTGCACATCCACGGTGAAGCCCGCCTTCTGCACGTGGTCGACCCAGCTACCGCAACACCCGCAGGTCGGAGTCTTGTGGACGGTCATGCGTGGCAGGGCAGCGGGAGTGGTGTCGGCTGTTTCAGAGACGACCTGTGCAGCGGGTGCGATGGTGGATTGCGCGGGTGTATCCGCCTGGGTGCAGGCACCCAGGCCGGCGACCGCAAAAGCCGCCCACGCCAGTCGATTCAATCTGCAGGCTTTCATTTCCGGTTCTCCGCTCAGCGCCTGGTCCGCGAGGACCAGTGGATGTGGACGATCCGCCAGCCGTCGGCGGTCTGCTTCAGCACCATCGTCTCGGTGCTCTGGACGGTCAGTGGCTGGCCGTCCTTCTGGGCGTGCAGCTCGCTTTCGGTTCCGACCCACGCGAACTCGCCAGCGGTTCGTGCACGCTGACGGAGCAGCTGGCGATGGGCGCCCTTGAGGAACGCCGCATCGCTGACTGCGTGATGGCCCATGTATTCCTCGCGGCTGCGTTCTGCACCTCCGGACTCGAGGATGAGAACGTCGGCAGCGAGCAGGGCTTCGACCGTGGCCAGGTCGCCGCTGGAGAGGGCGGCGTTGAAGCGCTCCGCCACGTCGACGGCGGCCTTCGCGGCGGCCGGCACGTCGACGTCCGCCGCTGCCGCAGCGGCGGGGTGATGTGCATGCGACTGTGCCGTCTGCGCCATTGCGGGCGACACCATTGCCAGCATCAGCGCGAGGCCAGACGAAATTGCTGTTGCATTCATTGTTCAACTCCAGGTTTTCAGTGAGTGTGCGCAGGGCCGTCTTCGGCCTCGGTCATATGGGGTGAAGGTGGAGACTGCACTTTGCCATCGGCATGGCGATGCTCTACCGCGCGGACTTCTGTGTCGGTAACACGCTTTCCGTGGTCATCGTCCATACCCGGCGACTGCGCGTGCGGCATCGCGTCGCTCCCGGCTGTGGGCTGGGCAGGGTGATCCTCCGTCGCCGCCTCGTCATGGTCGTCGTCGTGTGTCTCGCCGCCGCCATGCGCGTGGCCTTCGCTGCTGTCGACCAGTTCCGTGTATGCAGCCGCGTCGAGCGTGGGCAGCACCTGCAGGAACGCGGCCATGTTCCATATGTACTCGTCCTCCATGTTCTTGCCCCAGGCGGGCATGCCGCTGGCCTTGATCCCGTGCTTGATCACCCAGAACGCTTTGGCCACGTCGACCTTGTGTTTACTGAGGTCCGGCGGGGCCGGATACAGGCCCTGGCTCAACTCGGTTTCGGCCATCGACGGGGCCAGGTGGCACCCGGCGCACATCGCTGCGTAGTTGCCCGCGCCCTGCACGATTCTCGCTGGATCGTCCAGGCCCGGCGGGACGTCCAACCTTCCCGCACGCGCCAGGATGGAGCGCTCGCGTGCGGTTTCGAGCAGGAAATACACGGGCTTCGTGTGCATGTCATCGGCGGCGACGTTGTACACGCCGCCCCAGATGAAGCCCGCCGTACCCGCCACGAGAACCAGCGGAACCCCGATCAACCAAACACGCTTGCGTGTCTTTGGTTGCATGTGTGTTCTCCCATCAGAACCAGATTCGGACGCCGGCCACGACCCGGGTGTCGTCGACGTCCCCGGACCGTGCGCGACGCTGGTCCGCCGTTCCGCCGTAGGCACGCTCCCAGACGACGCCGACATAGGGAGCGAACTGCCGATGGAACTCGTAGCGCAGGCGGAAACCGGCTTCGACCTTGCTCAGTCCGCTGCCGATTCCAACCGCCGGATCGTCCTTGCTCCAGGCTTCGCCCTCGATCAGCCACTGGCCGATCAGCCGGTTGGTGAACAGCATTTCGTATTCGGCTTCCGCCCCAAGCCCGACCTGGCCGGACTCGCCCAGGTACGCGGTCGCTTCGACTTCAAACTTGTACGGGGCAAGGCCGATGACGCCGAGCGCGGCATAAGTGCGCGACGGGCCGCCGCCAAAGCCGAAGTCATGTCGGACACCGGCGACTGCATCCCACCATCGGGCGATGGCCCGGCCGTACAGGACTTCCACATCCGCCGACTCGGTGGATCCGCCCGCACGCTCGCCCTCGCTGCGGAGCCAAAGCCGGTTCAAATCTGAGCCGACCCAGGCTTTCGCTTCCCAAGCCATGCCGGTGCCGTCCTCATCCGCGTCCCACGCCTCTAGCCGGTCAAGCGCCCAGTAGGAATTGATCGATTCACCATGCATCAGGTGCTCGTCGAGGTCCGGGAACGCCGCAGCCCGATCTGTCGGCGTGACAACCGGGATTGGCTCGCGCGGCTCGGCCGTCGGCGGCAGGTCCTCGCTGACACCAGGTTGATGGCCCATGGAAGCGTGATCCATGCCCGAGTGATCCATGCCCGAGTGATCCATGCCGGAGTGATCCATGCCGGAGTGATCCATTCCGGAGTGATCCATTCCGGAGTGATCCNCATTCCGGAGTGATCCATTCCGGAGTGATCCATTCCGGAGTGATCCATTCCGGAGTGATCCATCCCGGAGTGATCCATCGTGGAGTGGTCCATCCCGGTGTGTTCGCTGTCGGCAGGATTCGCAGCTCCGTGCCGCATGTTCCCGTGGTTCATCGTCCCGTGATCGTCGGAACTCTTGTCCGGTGAAGTCGGTAGATGGCCGGCGTGCGGATCCGCGGGCCTTGGCGACGATGGTGACGCAGCCGGCTTGGCTGCCGGATGGTGTGCGGCGTGGTCCGTCTCCTGCGCCCACGCCGGGGCGCAACCAGTTGCAAGAACGAGTACGGACGTCAGGCCGATGGCTAGGGAGTGACGATTGGAACGGCTCATGGCGTTCATTCCTCCACCCGCACTTCGCGGAACATGCCGGCTTCCATGTGGTAAAGCAGGTGGCAATGGAACGCCCAGCGACCCAGCGCGTCGGCGCGCACGCGAAAGGCCCGCTTCGTACCAGGCGGCATGTCGATGGTGTGCTTGCGCACCATGAAGTTGCCGGACTCGTCCTCGAGGTCGCTCCACATGCCGTGCAGATGGATCGGGTGCGACATCATCGTGTCGTTGACCAAGACGACTCGCATGCGCTCGCCGTACTTCAGACGCAGGGGTTCGGCGTCAGCGAACTTCACTCCATCGAACGACCATGCAAAGCGCTCCATGTGACCGGTCAGGTGCAGCTCGACCGTGCGGCCGGGCGCGCGCCCGTCGGGGTCGGGGAACGTGCTGCGCAGATCGCCGTAGGTCAGTACGCGTCGGCCGTTGTCGCGCAGGCCGATGCCCGGATCATCGAGTCTCGGCACAGGGGCCATCGTCTGCATGTCGACCAGCGGGTTGCCGGTTTCGGTGGCTGGATGCTCCTGCATCCCGCCGGCACCGTGGTCCATCCCGGCCATGCTCCCTCCGGCGGCCGTGCCTGCTGCCATCGACGACATGTCGTGACCGCTGTGGTCCATTCCGGCCATGGCACCGCCGGCCATCGCACCGTGCGACATCGAAGACATGTCGTGACCGCCGCCACCCATCCCGCCGTGGCCCATGTCGTCCATGGTGAGGAGTGGCTTGGGGTCGACGTCCGGCACCGGCGCCCGCAAGCCTTCCCTGACGGCGAGTGTTCCGCTGATGTATCCCGTGCGGCCGCTGTCCTGGGCAAAAATGGTGAACGCATCCTGCCCGGTCGGCTCGACAATGACGTCGAACGTTTCAGCGGTGGCGATGCGGAACTCATCGACCGTGACCGGGCGGACGTACTGTCCATCGGCCGCGACCACCGTCATCTTCAGGCCCGGGATGCGCACATCGAAGTACGTCATTGCCGACCCGTTGATGAAACGGAGGCGGACCTTCTCGCCCGACCGGAACAGCCCGGTCCAGTTGCCGAGCGAGGTCGTGCCGTTCATGAGGAAGGTATAGGTGTTGCCGTTGACGTCCGACAGGTCGGTCGGCGTCATCCGCATCCGGCCCCACATCTTGCGGTCCTCGACCGTAGCGGCCAGGCCGTGCTGCTTCACGTCGTCGAAGAAGTCGCCGACCGTCTGCTTGGAGAAGTTGTCGAAGTCAGACCGCTTCTTGAGCCTGGCGAACAGGCGCTTCGGATCGAGGTCGGTCCAGTCGCTGAGCATGACCACGTAATCGCGGTCATAGGCGAAGGGCTCGGGTTCCAGCGGCTCGATCACCAGTGGCCCGTAGAGACCGGCCTGCTCCTGGAAGCCGGAATGGCTGTGGTACCAGTAGGTGCCGCCCTGCACGACGTTGAACCGGTAGTGATAGGTCTCGCCTCGGTTGATGCCGTTGAAGCTGAGTCCGGGTACGCCGTCCATGTTCGCCGGCAGCAGGATGCCGTGCCAGTGGATCGATGTCTGGTCGCCATGGATCGAGCCGGGGGGCAGGGCATTGCGGACCCGCAGGTTGACGGTGGTGCCTTCCCGCCAGCGCAGCAAGGGTGCGGGAATCGATCCGTTGACTGTGATCGCGGGGCGCGTGGCGCCGGTGAAGTTCATCGGCGTCTCGCCGATGGTCAGGTCGAATTCGGTGCCCGAGAGCACGTTGGGCAGGCCCTCGGCCTTGACGGCCCAGCTGGAACGGGGCCACAGGCCCAAGGTTGCGACGGCCCCGCCAACAGCAAGGCCCTGGACGAAGCGGCGGCGCGACGGGACAGACAGCCCCTCGGCACGGCCGAAAGAATCGGATGACATGGGAACTCCGGGAAAGGTCAAAGGCTCGCGGGACGAGCGTTACCCTGTCAGTGCGGAGCAGCGGACAGGATCCATCAGCGCCTCGGAAGGCGCGCAGGGACACTTAGCCGATCGGAGGTCGGAAGAGATTTCTCAGTGCCGCGGACGCGTGAACCGACAGGAAGGGTTCGGCGGTCTGCCGGTACCGGACGGTGAAGTCGGCGAGTGCCGACCCGGCAAGTGCCGCGGAGCAATGGTGCATGCACGCATCGCAATCGCCTGACTGACAGCAGTCGTCCAACGGCGATACCGCTCCGGCCTCGTCAGTGGCCTGGGGGTGATGGTGTTCATTGGCCCCCGTAGCAGCCGCTGCTCCTCCATGGCAGGCCGCCATGGCCTCGGCTGCTGTCGGTGCCGAGGTGACGTCACCGGCGGAGTCGCGCACGTGCTCCATGTGCATGGACGCGCCAGCGATGCCCGGACCGTTGGCGAGCAAGGCAACGACCAGGAACAACCGCATCAGGAGCGCGCGGAAAGGCATGCGCCTTAGTATACGTGCGGATATAAACTCCGGATGAATACAGCTTAGGCTCAAGCTCCAAGTGCAACGCCCCCATGTACGGGTGTTGCCATGTCCAAGA
>NZ_JBHSGG010000044.1:0-17253 GCF_042654365.1 Coralloluteibacterium thermophilum | reverse complement strand
GGGGCTCATGCCGGTCGCTCCGAAGGACGCTCGTCGAACCACTGGAAGATCACCCGCACGCCGTTGGCCTTGGCCGACTTGCTCGTGCAGCGGCGCTCCCACTCGCGGCCGTCGCCCTTGATCAGCGTCGTCGTCTCGCACGACTGCCACTCGTGGACCGTCTCCGGGAGGTCGATCAGGTCGAACTCGTCACGCGTGCGAGGGCCGGCGTAGACGACGCCCGGGATCGGCACGGAGCAGAACGAGATGGGGCCGGAGCAGCTCATGCCTGCCTCCCCTGCACGCGCAGGAGGGCGGCGGGAATGTCGCCAAGGTGGCAGTCGTGCTGGTGGATTCCGAGCGGGTGTTCGTCGGTCCTCCACGCGCCGCGCGGACACTGGCACGTCGCACGCTGGCACGCTCCGATCAGCTGGTTCACGGCGGCGAGGACGAGCATGAGGTCGTTGTCCGGCCCGTACCGTTGGGTCAGCTCACTGGCGCGGCGCGAGAGCACCGCGCGCACATCCACCGGCACGCTCATGCCGCGTCTCCCAGCTCGGCCCGGATCGCGCGCTCGGCCTGCTCAACCGCCTGCGCGGTCTCCGGGGCCTGACGCTCGCGGCGACGGTTCAGCCAGGCGCGGACGTGCGCCGCCTCGGCTTCCACCGCCGTCGCATCGAACGGGATGCCGTCCTCGGGGGTCACTGCTCGCGGGTAGAGGTTCATGCCGCCACCCCGTTCACGTCGTGCCACACCCGCTCCGCGCAGTGCGAAAGGAGCGCCTTCGCCCCGTGGCGGTAGAGGCAGTACTGGCCAGACAGACCATCGCTCACCCGCTCCAGCAGGCCCTGCATCGTCGCCATGTGGCGCTCGATCGCCTGCTCAACGCTGTAGCCCTTGCGGGTCCAGACGGCCAGGCCGGCGACGAACGCCTGCACATCGGCAGCGGGGACGCCGGTCATCTCGGCCAGGTCATCGATCGGGTTCGAGGTGGTCACGTCTGGTCTCCCTGCCCCTGCCGCGAAGTGCGGGTGTCGTGGGGCGATGGGAGGATCATAGGCAATGCCTACGATGGCAGTCAATAGGCAATGCCTAGCAGGCCGAAGAACCCGACGAACGGTCAGCTATGCTTCGCCTAACACCACATGCGAGGGGGAAGGGAAATGGCGCTGATCAGGTGCAAGGAGTGCGGCAAGGACTACAGCAGCACTGCGCTTGCGTGTCCGCACTGTGGATACCAGAGGATTTCGCCTAGGAAGGCGACGAACCCGTGGATGGTGATCGGCTGGATCCTGCTAGCACTGCTGATCCTCCCACTAGCGACCTGCGTGATGGTGCTCGGGGGAGTCAGCAAGCAGAGCTACGACGAGTACACGGAGAGGTCTCGCCAGCTTCAGCAGGAGCGGCGTTGACGGCCTACCTCCGCCCCGGCTACTTCCGCCGCCTCGTGCGGCAGCGCGGCCCGCTGGCGCTGGCTGTCCTGGTGCTGCTGCTCGTCGCGGACTGGTGGCTTGCCAGATAGCAGAAGCCCCGCGTGAAGCGGGGCTTGGGTCATTGCTGGTTCCGATCTGCAGGAGGATCTGGCCGCGCAGGAGCCTGTTGAACTGCCGGCACTGCTGGCCGATCTACTTCAGCCGCAACCATCGACCGTAGGTACGCGTTTCCGAGGACCGTCAGAAGCGCCACGACGCCCGCAAGCGCACCCGACAGAACCCAGATCTTCAGACCCGAGATCTTCGACTCGAGCTTGTGGCTTTGGGAGGCAGACGCTGCCGCCATCTCCGAGAGCGCTGTTCTGATGTCTGCACGAAGCTGCGCGGCGTCCACGCGTTCCGCGTCCACGGCAGCCCGTAGCTCTGCTCGAGCCTCCGCGTTCTCCCGGCGCATGACCTCCAGCGTGGCGCTCACCTTCGCCTCGCTCGCGGCCATATGAGCCTTCACTTCTTCGCGGGATAGGTCGGACATGCCCTGATAGTGGAGGCGCCTAGCTCCTTCCGCAAGATGCGGGAAGGGCGCCTCCCGGGGACCCCGTGGCCGGTACTTCCCCATTGCCTGTTTCAAAATTTCTTGGGCCAGATCGGACGAGTAGACGTCACTCCTGAGGATCGGGAGCCGCCCCAAGGCGGCTGGCCCCGGCCTCACCAGGCCGGGAACCCGTCCAGGCTGGCCCCGATCTCGGCGGCATCCACATAGCCCTCCATCCGGTCCATCAGGTCTTCGAGCTGCGGGTCCGTGAGGTCGGAGAGGTAGGAGACCCCCTTGGTCTCCAGGAAGTGGACAATGGCCGAGTGCCAGCCGTAGGTGTCCGCGATCCGGACTATCCCGCGCATCAGCTTCGCACGGGGGGACACGTCGATGGCCTGGAACGTGATCCCGTCGGGCAGGGCACGGGGCTCCTGCGGGCTCGGCTGATCCGGTGCCGGCTCCTTAGGCGCGCTTTCGGCCCCGACCACGTGCAACTCCCGCGGCATTCCCAGCTTGCGCTTCGCTCGTAGTGCGACGAGCTGCGCCATCCTCTCGATCCGATCCCCTGTCTCCATCACGACCTCCGCCTGCTCTGAGCCTCTGTGCGAAACGCTCTGCTTCGGCGTCGTTGACGTCCACGATCTCATCTTCCAAGACGGCCTCTATGGCGAGAGCCAAGAGCTCAGCATCCACTGGATCCGACGGATCCAACGGGTGAGGATCGATGATAGATGTGGCCGCCAAGCGAGCCGCGGTCATGATGGTGTCGGCAGTTAGTCGCAGCGTCTGCGACGGCAGCGCGCCCCAATGCTCAGGGGGTACGACATCAGCGAAGTATGCAACAAGCCCAGTCAGGTGCTGCTTACCAACCCGACCGTGCTTGATCCAGTCGTAGACGGACGGGCCCCTGATCCCAAAGTGGCGGGCAACCTCCGCCTTGGATACCCGCTTCAGTCGGATAGCTTCAGCTACGGCGTCTCCGAGGGCTTTCCCAGTAAGCATTGCCTAATGACACCACGCCGGCATGCGGCGTAGGCAATGCCTTGACTCGCCTACTAGGCAATGCCTATGCTTGGAGCCATGGACAAGATCGAACAGGTCATCAAAGAGGCAGGCGGCGTCAGCGCCTTGGCAGCCGCCCTCAACATCAAACCTCCCACGGTGCACCAGTGGAAGTCCGGAGACCGCAAGGTATCGCCGCGCCTCGCGCTGGTGATTAGCCAGAAGTGGCCCGGCTTGGTCACCGTTCACGACCTCCGTCCCGACATTTTTGGCCCCGCCCCAGCCGATGGCGGACAAGAAGCCGCTTAGCCCCTCTTCACTCCACCCACCCACCGCGGCTGAGTGCCGCACTCGCACGACCATAGAAGGAACTCCGATGTACGCCGATCCGAGCCACATCCGCGACAACGTCATCAAGGTCCGCCTCAACGACGACGAACTCGCTCTTGTGACCGCCCTGGCCCGCTTCAACCAGAGCCAGCTCGCCGCATTTCTGCGCGACCTGGTCATGAAGGAAGTGGCTGACATGCAGGCTACCGAGCAGGCCCATGCAGCCTGAAGGCGCCCACCAGGCCCTCGGGAGGCCCTGTGCCCATCGTTGATCTATCTGGCCTGTCGTCCGCTGAGCTGGCGCTGCTCGAACGCCGCGCGGCTCAGCAGGGCGTCAGCGTCGAGCAGTACGCCTCCAGCGCGCTCAGCGATGCGCTCGCGCGCCGGTATCGCGTGCGCCCCCGTCCGGCATCCGTGGCCCCGTTGAGGGCCCTCAAAAGGCCGCGCGACCGATGAACAAGATGCCTGCCGGCCTTTTGAGGGCCCTCCAGACGCTCTACAGCGACCGTCCGGTCACCGACCTGGACCGGCAGGAACACAAGCGCCTCGTCGCCCGCCAGATCGCGCGGGACGAGGCGAAGAGGGCGGGGCAGTCCCCGCAGACCGAATTGCAGCTCGACACGAGCCGGGAGGCCGCTTGAACTACTACGAGCGCCATCTAGGCGACTACGCCCGAGACACAGGGCACCTGACGCCGCTTGAGCATGGTGTCTACACGTTGCTGCTGGACCGGTACTACGCAACCGAGCAGGGCATCCCGGAGGACCAGGCGCATCGTGTCTGTCGCGCTCGCTCGAAGGACGAGAAGGAGGCGGTAGACGCCGTCCTGTCGGAGTTCTTCAAGTTGGTGGACGGTGTCTGGACCAACCCCCGTGCCGACCGTGAGATCGAGAAGTTCCGTGAGTCCGAGCCTGAGCGCGAAGCCAAGCGGGAGAACGCAAAGGAGCGTCAGCGACGCTTCCGTGAACGTCGCGCTGCGATGTTCGAGACGCTTCGTGAACACGGCATCGTGCCGTCTTACGACGCGTCAATGACGGAGCTGGAAACGCTAGTGAAGCGCGTCACGTCACGCGACGTAACGCAGGACGTAACGCGTTACGAGACGACTACCCAGACACCAGACACCAGACACCATCAAGATCAAGAGCAATCCTCACTTCGTTCGGATTCGTCCGCGCCGCTGGCGCTGACCCCTGAGCCGGCAGACCTGAAGGCCAAGAAGCGCGCTCGCATCCAGCAGATCGCCGAGGACGCACAGGCCGCCTACAACGCCACGCTCGGCAAGCCCAACGGTCTGCTGCCTGCCTGCGCCGTGCTGAACAAGCCGAGGCTGCGGGCAGTCGAGAGGTGTCTGCCCACGGCCAGGGCCATATGCCAGGCGCAGTACGGCTCTGAGCGGATCACGGCCGACTTCTGGGCCGACTACTTCGCCACGGCGGCGCGCGACGACTTCCACGCAGGGCGGCTGCCGGGCGGGCGAGGGCACGAGAACTGGAAGCCCGATTTCGAGTTCCTGCTGCGCGAGGACGTGATGGCGAAGCTGTTCGACCGCGCGATGTCGGAGGACGCGGCATGACCGGCCACGACCTTCCGCTTCCCTGCGCCATCGACGCCGAGCAGGCGGTGCTGGGTGGCGTCCTGCTGCGGCAGGAGGCGCTCGCCGAGGTGTCGGGCTGGCTCAGCCCGGATGACTTCTTCCGCCGCGACCACCGGCTTATCTACCGCACGATGCAGGACTTCGAACGCGCCGATCAGGCGATCGACACGGTCACCCTCGGCGAGTGGTTCGAGTCCAACGGGCTGGCCGACGAGTCGGGTGGTCTGGGCTACCTGATCGAGCTGTCGAGCGCCACGGCGTCGGCGGCGAACGTTGCGGCCTACGCGGAGATCGTCCGGGAGAAGGCCAACCTGCGCCGGCTGATCGAAGCGGGGTCTAGCCTCGTCAGCG
Organism: Coralloluteibacterium thermophilum; assembly: GCF_042654365.1. NCBI lineage: Bacteria > Pseudomonadati > Pseudomonadota > Gammaproteobacteria > Lysobacterales > Lysobacteraceae > Coralloluteibacterium > Coralloluteibacterium thermophilum. The sequence goes on along the minus strand of NZ_JBHSGG010000044.1, from coordinate 12,029 downwards.
ACGCGCTTTCTGCCGGTGGGCGCCGCTCGTCGGAGATCGCGCTTGCGCACTCGTCGACGCTGCTGTCCCTGACCGACGGCGCACGGACCCGCGGGCCGCGCGAGGCCAAGGCAGTCGGCCGGCAGTGGTTCGCGGAGCTGCAGGAGCGCTTCGCGGCCGGTGGCGGGATTTCCGGTCTCCCGACGCCGTGGGCACGGCTGAACCGCATCACGAACGGTCTGGCCGACGGCGATCTGGTGATCGTTGCGGCGCGACCGTCGATGGGCAAGTCGGCATGGGCGGTCAACGTCTCCACGGCCGCGGCCCTCTCCGGCAAGCGGGTGCTGATCTTCAGCCTCGAAATGACCGCCGAGAGCATTTTCAACCGCGCGGTGGCGTCCGTGGGCGAAGTGCCGCTGTCCTGGCTGCGCTCTGGCGGCACAGAGGGCGAGGGCGACTACTGGGCGCGGGTCACGGAGGCCACCAAGGCCCTAAACGCTTCTGGCCTCGTGATCGACGACAGCTCGTCGCTGACGGCCGCGCAAATCGTCAGCCGCGCCAAGCGGGAGCACATGCGGGGCGAGCTTGGCCTGGTCGTGATCGACCACCTGCACTGCATGCAGTACGGCAGCGGCGAGATGCGCCACGAGATCCAGGACGCGACGCGCTCGTTCAAGTCGCTGGCCAAGGCGTTGCGGTGTCCGGTGGTCGTCCTCTCCCAGCTCAATCGAAGCTGCGAGACCCGGACGAACAAGCGGCCGCAGTTGGCCGACCTGCGCGAGTCCGGTGCTATCGAGCAGGACGCGGACCTGATCCTGTTCCTGTACCGCGACGACTACTACGCCGAGCGCGAGGCGCGCCAGTCGGAGTTCCCCGGTTGGGTTGAGGCGTTCGTCGCCAAGCAACGTGAGGGCGAGGCTGGCGGGACGGTCTGGATGCGCGACCGCCTGGCGCTCGGGACGCTCGCTGACCACGACGGTCCGGCGCCTGATCGCCTCAAGCCCCAGACGGAGACCAAGCCGACGCTGGGCCGCGGATTCCGGCAGCGCCCGACCGGCAGCAAGTTGGGAGATGCCGCATGACCCGCTTCCGTCTCCTGGTCGCTGGCGGGCCGGATTACTTCGACGACGCCCGCGTGCGCGCCGTCCTCGGCCGAATCCTCGCTGACAAGGGCGCCCTGACCCTGGTCGAGACGACCCAGCGCTACGGCGCCGAGGCCGCCGTCCACGCGTGGGCGTTCGAGAACGGGATTGGCTCGGACGGCTTCCACAAGCTCGATGCCGCGCTGGCGTCGAAGCCCGACGGGGCCGTGGTGTTCTCGCTCGCCTACCACCCGTGCCGGTTCGCCGAAGTCATCAAGGCGGCTGGGGTGCCTGTGTTCGAGGTGGGGCGATGAGAGTCCTGATCGGATGTGAAGAGTCCGGCGCCGTGCGGGACGCGTTCCTTGCTCGTGGACATGAGGCCATGTCGTGCGACCTGCAGCCCACGCGGTCCCCGGGTCCGCACTACGAGGGCAGCGTCTTCGACGTGATCGACTACCCGTGGGACCTGGCCATCTTCCACCCCCCCCTGCACGCACACGGCCGTCAGCGGGTCGCGGCACTTCGCGGCGAAGCGCATGGACGGGCGTCAGCAGGCCGGCGTCTCGTTCTTCATGCGGCTCTGGCGCGCGGCTGGCCACGTCCCGAAGGTCTGCATGGAGCAGCCCGTTTCCGTCCTCAGCAGCCTGTTCCGGCAGCCGGACCAGATCATCCAGCCGTGGCAGTTCGGGCACGGCGAGACCAAGGCTACTTGTCTCTGGCTTCGCGGCCTGCCTCACCTCAGGGCGACCCAGATCGTCGAGGGCCGGGAGGCGCGCGTCCACCGGATGCCCCCGGGCCCGAACCGGGCGCGAGACCGCTCCGCGACGTACTCAGGGATCGCCGACGCCATGGCTGACCAATGGGGCTCGCTTCTCGCCATGAGGTCCGCCGCATGACCGCCGCAGCCAAGCGCCGCCCGGAGCGGTTCGCCCTGCGCGTGGTCAAGGGTGGATTCGAGGTGGCCGACACCTTCACCCGTGGCCGGCTCCGTACCCGGGGCTTGCGCTCGGGCGACCTGGTTTTCGCGGAGCTGCGCAAGCCGCGCAACCCCGGGTTTCACCGTCTGGCGCACCAGCTCGGGGCGCTGGTCGCCGAGAACATCTCCGCTTTCGAGGGCATGGACCCGCACGCCGTCNCACCGGCACGCTCATGCCGCGTCTCCCAGCTCGGCCCGGATCGCGCGCTCGGCCTGCTCAACGGCGGTCGCGGTCTCCGGGGCCTGACGCTCGCGGCGCTTGGCAAGCCAGGCGCGGACGTGCGCGGCCTCCGCCTCAACCGCCGCGGAATCGAACGGGATGCCGTCCTCGGGGGTCACTGCTCGCGGGTAGAGGTTCATTCCGATGCCTCCACGAACTCGCCCTCGTCGTTGAGCCGGTAGCGCACGCCCTGCTTGATCCCGTCCTCGCCGACGTATGCGACGTGGACGCGGTAGCGCTCGGCGGTCTCGGCAGCCGCCTTCGGCTTCCGTGCCCGCTTCTTGCTCCCCTGCTCGCTCACCGTCTGGTCTCCCTGCCCCTGCCGCGGATGCGGGTGTCGTGGGGCGATGGGAGGATGCTAAACGTACTTAGCTACCAGTGTCAACACATTTAGCAGTCGGCGCCAAAGCGCTGCCGACGAGCGGTCGGCTATGCTCGTCCAGGGCCACAAGCTGGGGGAGAAAATGGCGCTGATCAGGTGCAAGGAGCGCCGCAAGGACTACAGCAGCGCGCGAGTGCGGGCTGCTACCGCTGGTGGTACTCGGCGCCAGCCTTGCGGTCACCGCACATGAGCACATGGCAGATCGGCCTGCTAGGAGGTGGCATCGGCGCTGCCATCTCCCTGCTTTTGACGCTGCGGGCAGAACTCAAGCGGCTGCGTGAGGAAGCCACGCGGGCCAGGGCGGACCTGGCTCATCTTCGTGCGGCCCTAGAGGCGAGCGAAGAGAGGACCCGGCAGACGATCATTGCGGCTGTATCCGAGGCTGTGAGGTGCCTCGACAGGTCCAGATAGCAGAAGCCCCGCCGGAGCGGGGCTTGGATGGGGTCGGTGAGACGATGCGGTGAGGGGTGGCTAGACCCAGCCGAAGCCCTTGGCCATGACGCCTAGCAGGATCATGAAGCCGGCGCCGTAGGCGCTGATCAGCCAGACGAAGCGGGTGTCCGCCTTCTCCGACATCCTCGAGATGGAGCCGCGCACGTCGCTGAACTCCTGAGCTACGTCCTTTCTGAGACCGCGGACGTCCTGCTTGATCTCGCGGACATCCTCAAGGATGTGCTCTACATGGGCTTCTAGCTTGGCGACGCGCGCTTCCATGCCCCCATCATGGGGCGGTTCGTCTCCGCCTTCAACTGCCTTGCGCACAGTCGCGGCCCTGTGAAGAGGGAACGTGATCATGTTGTTAGATGAACGTTCTACGCTACTCATTTGCGCCGCCTCGCTCGTCCAACCACGCCCACACGACGCGGCCGAGAACCCACCAGATGTATCCGCAGTTCACACAGACGCATGAGTAGGCGGGCACCACCTTGTAGCCGTCTACGTTGGAACGGTTCGTGGGGACTAGGGCCGGAACTGCACCACCTTCATCGCACGTAATGTTCCATTCCGTACCACCGCACATGGGGCACACGGGGCTCGGGACCTTGGCTTCGAGAAATCGCTGCAGCTCGTCTGAACTAATGTCCTTCATTCTTCCCGGCTCCAATGCGCCACACGGCTACTCAGACAGTCTCCAAAGCGTGTCGTAGGCGCTTAGAGACTGATTGCACTGTTCCGACAGCTGCGCAACGCTCATGCCGAGCCGCGCCGCCTCGACCTCCCAGAAGCGGAGAACGAACGCCTCTCCGCCCTCCATCCTGGTTGTCTTCTGAAGCTGGATCATCGAGTCCATGATCCCGCAGGCTCCTGCCATCTTCGCAGTCGCAAGGACGCCTCGCGGAGAAATGTCTTCTTGGGCAGGAGATGAACCAATCGATGTCGCGAGGATGATCGCAGTAGAAATAACTTTCATGTCGCCCCCTGTGTGCCCCCCCCATGGGCGCTAGTTGCGTCGGTGCTCCCGTCTGCCCCACAGCCTCGGGCGCGTCGCTACAGCAGATGGCGGGTCGACAGGTGGCCCATTTTCTTGTTCAAGAGTCGCATAAAATGCTTCAAAAACAGCGACTTATTCAGGTCGACAACTGCGCTGCTCGTTGTTTGCCGCTGGCGTCAAGGCGTGCGACTCCGCGTCGAAACTCTTTGGTTACACACCCAGGCCGCCACTGCCCATCTTGTCTATGACTTGGCCGATGACATACACCGAGTCCATTTCCTCCGGGCCGATGACCTCGTCCGGGTACTGATCCTTGTCGGGATTAGCGCTATTGATGCGCAAGCTGCCATCCGCTAGGCGGTAGAGCCGCTTCACACGAGCCTCCCCGCCGTAGATCAAGGAGTAGACGCGACCATCGCTGACTAGGCGACGTCCCCGATGAATGATGGCTTTGTCCCCATGCCACAGAATCGGCTCCATGGATGAGCCATGGACCTTGGCAATCAGGATGTCCTCGGGCTTGGCGTTCCATCGGTTCAGCCAATCTATCTGGTAGGGAAGACGGTATTTCGTTTCTACGAACTCCGGGATGATCACCCCTTGCCCGCCGGACACAAGGATGTCGTACACAGGCACCATCGCGTCTCTATCGGGATCAATCCCGTCCTCACCGTCCACCGCTCGGATCTCGTAAGCGGCCACCTTTACGCGTCGCCCTTCAGTGGGCTGCCATGGAAAGCCGTCATCGTCGCTGTCAAGGTCATTGACCCACTCCGGCCTGACCTTGTACGCCCTGGCCACTTCGAGCAGGTAGTCGCCGACGGTCTTGACTTGACTTGAAGGGGCCTCCCACATGCTCACGGTTCCCCGTTCGCAGCCGATAGCGTCGGCGGCCTCCTTCTGGCTCTTGTATCCGGCGCGCAGCCGGATGCGCTTCATGCGCTCCTTAAACGTCTCTCGCATGTAAGCGACTTTAGCGGGCGGAGCTGCTAAATGGACTTGCTTTTGCTCGCTAAGTGCGTTTAGCATGCTAGGCATGATCACTCGCCAGCAAGCCATCGAACTCTTCGGCAGCGCCTCGGCCCTGGCCGAGAAGCTCGGGTACGCGTCCCGCCACGCGGTCTACATGTGGCCGAAGGACGGCCCCATCCCCAGCGAGCCGTACCTGCGCATTCGCTATCAGCTCAAGCCCGAAGCGTTCGACGCGGATGGCCGCCTGATCCCGTCCGACGCGGGCCAAGAAGCCGCCTGACGTGTCACCCATCTCCTTCATCTGATTCCTCCTAGGGCGCCGAGCCCAGTGCCGGCGCCCCTTTTTTCCCCCGAGAACGAATGTGGACAAAAGTGGACAAGCGAGTACAGGCGTGAAGGGAGCGCTTCTTCCGCCCCGTCTGGAGGTTGTTGAGCGCCCGCGCGACGCGGATGAGCGGACGCTGCGGCTGTGCTTCTCCGAGCGGGACGCCATAGCTGCGTCGGTCGTGTTGAGCGGCCGGACGTACCGCGAGATCGCGGCCCGGATGGGCGTGTCCAAGACGCTGGTGGACGCGATGGTCAAGGGCGACCGGCCTCTGACCGCCAAGCGCACGGCGGCTTTCTGCGCCGCCACGGGAACGAACCTGGTCCGGCAGTACCGGGAGATGGAGCGCGCGTTGCGAGCCGCCACCGGCAACCTCCGCGAGCGCGACCGCATCGCCGACATCGTTGCCCCGACGCTGAAGGCGTGGGGAGGTGCCGCATGCCAGGGGTGACCCAACTCAAGCAGAAGCTGCCTCACCAGCACGTCGCGCCGCGCATCGCCGACACGCTGGAAACCCTCGCTGGGCACATCCGCAGGGATGAGTGCGCAGTCGAGCCGACGATGGTCGTGGTCGTCCTGACTGGCGCCAATGGGGCCGAGGTGCTCCATGTCGGCGTGGACGACATCGGCCAGCTGGACAAGTGCGTCGCTGCGATCAGGCGGCGCATTCGCGAGATCCGGGTGGGGCGTGACCAATGAGCTTCGAGCTGCTGCGCACCTGCTGGCCGCTACAGATGCCGCCGACGGCAAAGGCGGTCCTGGTGTCGCTGGCAGACCAGGCCAACGACTACGGCGAGTGCTGGCCCGCCATCCCCACCATCTGCGAGCGCACGTGCTTCTCGCGACGCGCGGTGATCGCGGCTCTTGCGTGGCTTGAATCCGCAGGGGCACTCACCGCAGACCGGTCGAACGGGCGGAAAACCTCGTATCGACTGACCCCCAGTAGCTACGTCCAACCGGTGCAGGAGAAGCACAAACCAGCGCACCTCCCGCACCAGTGCGAGACGCGCACCGGTGCATCTGCCGCATCCACCAGTGCACCTCCCGCACTCGACCAGTGCACCTCCCGCACTAAACCAGTGCACCTCCCGCACCCTAACCATCAAGAACCATCAAGAACCAACACTAAGAGCAACCCAAAGGGGGCGCCCGCATCTGCGGTCGCTCGACCCGACGGCGTGAGGGAGCAGGTCTGGAAGGACTGGCTGACCCTCCGAAAGGCCAAGAAGGCGCCGGTCACGGAAACCGTTCTCGGCCAGGCCGTGAAGGAGGCCCAGAAGGCCGGGGTGACCTTGGATCGGTTCCTGGAGATCTGGTGCGCAAGGGGCTCGCAGGGTCTGCAGGCCGACTGGCTGAAGCCCAACGAGCGTGCGGGGCCGCCTCTCCAAGTCGTGCAAGGCCGCCCATCTATCGCCCAGCAGTTCGGATCCAAGACCTACCAAGGGACGCCCGACGATGAACTCCCAGACTTCCTCCGTGCGAGTTGAGACCGACCCCATCGTGCTTGTGGACGCCATCTGCGGCGTGCACGGCGCGTACAAGGCGAAGCGGATGGACATGTCGTTCATCGGCGGCGCCCCGATCCAGTCGAAGTGCCCCGCGTGCGCAGAGGAGCGGGCGGCAAAGGAGCGAGCCGAAAAGGAGCGCCAGAAGGCCCTGCAGCGCGAGGCTGAAGTGCGTGAGCTGTTCGGTTGCTCAGGCATTCCGGCGCGCTTCGCGGATCGATCGCTGACGAACTACGTCGCCAGCACGGACGGGCAAAAGCGGGCTCTCAAGATCGCCGAACGCTTCGTTGACTCGTTCCTGTCCGGTGATGTGCGTGGCGCATCCCTGGTGCTGGCTGGGAAGCCTGGCACGGGCAAGACGCACATTGCCTGCGGGATCGGCAGGGCACTGATCGGCGAGCTCTACACGGTGCAGTTCATGACGGTCCTGCGCGCGATCCGGCACATCAAGGAGACCTACCGCCGGGACAGCGACAGGAGCGAGACGGACGCCATTCGAGATCTCACCCGGCCAGACCTGTTGATCCTCGACGAGGTGGGCGCTCAGGTCGGCAGCGAGCACGAGAAGATGCTGATGTTCGAGGTCATCAACGAGCGTTACCAGGAGTGCCGCAGCACGATCCTGATCAGCAACCTCACCGGTGACGAGCTCTCCGAGTTCCTCGGGGATCGCGCGATGGACCGCTTCCGCGAGGCCGGGGGCATTGTCGCCTTCGACTGGCCGAGCTTCCGGGGGAAGCGCGCATGAGCCGGAAAGAGCAGGTGGAGGCAGTTGCCCTGTTCGTCGGGCACCGATGCAGCACGGCCGAGATTGCGGAGTTCCTTGGTCTGTCAGTGGTCGAGGTGATCGCGCTTGAGCAGGCAATTCGGGGGACAGCATGACCCGCTTCCGCCTCCTGGTCGCCGGCGGCCCCGACTACTTCGACGACGCCCGCGTGCGCGCTGTCCTCGGTCGCATCCTCGCTGACAAGGGCGCTCTGACCTTGGTCGAGACGACCCAGCGCTACGGCGCCGAGGCCGCCGTCCACGCGTGGGCGTTCGAGAACGGGATTGGCTCGGACGGCTTCCACAAGCTCGATGCCGCGCTGGCGTCCAAGCCCGACGGGGCCGTGGTGTTCTCGCTCGCCTACCACCCGTGCCGTTTCGCCGAGGCGATCAAGGCTGCTGGGGTGCCCAAGTTCGAGGTGGGGCGATGAGCTCCGCAGCCAAGCGCCGTCCTGAGCGGTTCGCCCTGCGTGTGGTCAAGGGTGGGTTCAAGGTCGCGGACACCTTCACCCGTGGCCGGTTGCGCGACAGGGGCCTCCGCTCCGGCGACCTGGTGTTCGCGGAGCTGCGCAAGCCGCGCAACCACGGATTTCACCGTCTGGCGCACCAGCTCGGGGCGCTGGTCGCCGAGAACATCGCCGCTTTCGAGGGCATGGACCCGCACGCCGTACTCAAGCGCCTGCAGATCGAGGCCAATGTCGGCTGCGACGAGGTGGCGCTTCAGTTCCCCGGCGTCGGTCCATGCGTCTACCGGGTGCCCCGGTCTCTGTCGTTCGAGTCGATGGAGCAGGGTGAGTTTCAGGAGGTGGTGGCCGGCCTGTGCCGGTACATCGCCAAGACCTACTGGCCGAGCCTGTCGCCCGAGGCAATCGAGCGGATGGCCGGCTGTTTCGTGGAGGCCGCATGAAATCGGCGAGAGAAGTGACCAAAGACCTGATCCGCGACCGCGACCTCAGCCTCAAGGAGGTTGCCTTGCGCCTTGGATACCGCGCTGACTCGATTCGCACGCTTCTGTGCGACGGGCACAAGACCGGACCGACTCCTCAGCTCTACAACAGGATCCTCGACGCGCTTGAGGCGACACCACAGGAGCGCGCCTTGGTGAATCGGCTTGGCGCGGAAGAACGCGGCTGGCGCCTGATGAGGAGCGCGGCATGAAATCGACCGCACAGCGCGACCTGCTGATCGAGTCCGACGCAGCGATGGCGCATCGTTACCGGATCGCAGCCGACATCGCCCGGATCGACCCGCACTGGACGCCGGCGGAGCAGGAGTACCGGCACGCGCACTACCTGCGCATCGCCGAGGCGCTGGAGGCCCGGGTGCGGGCGGAGGTGGCGGCGTGAACTTCCCTCACGACCTTGGCCCGTACGCCAGCTTTCTCGTCGTGGTCTCCGGTGTGCTGTTTGCCCTATTGGACCGTTCCCGCAAGCAGGTGGCGAAGCTCGATCGGGAGCTAAGGCGGACTTGGCAGACGATCCACATGGCCTCCGAGGTCATCAAGTCGAAGGACAGGACCATCGACGAGTTGGTCGATGTGCTCCGTCATTACGCCCCAGCCGCAGCTGCCGATGTGGAACGGCAGTTCAGTGCCTGCCGGCGCGCGAATGAGGAATTGGACCGAATCAGGAGGGAGGCATGAGCCTCGGAGGCAAGACGATGACCGCCGCTGAACGCGCTCACGTGGGGCGAGTCAAGGCCGCCGGCTGCATCTGCTGCCAGATGCGCGGATTCCCGCACGACCGGGACGGACACGTCGTGGAGGCGCATCACCTCCTGCGCGGCGGCCGGCGCATCGGGCACATGGACACCATCGGGCTATGCCTCTGGCACCACCGGGGGCGTCTCGTCATGGAGGGCCTGAGCCACGCCAGCCACCGGGACATCCTCGGGCCGTCGCTGGCAGAGGGCAGCGTCCCGTTCCACGCAGAGTTCGGGAGCGATGAGGACCTGCTGGCCTACCAGCGGCGCCTGCTGGAGTACCAGGCGCGCGAGTGCGACATGCCGTGGGACGTGAGCGGGCGGTGCGAGGCGGGCTATCTGCTCGGGGATGCGGCATGAGCCTGATCATGGCAATCGACCCCGGCACAGAACAGAGCGGATTCGTCTGGTGCGACGGTCTCAAGGTGATCGACTCCGGCGTCGCTGGCAACGACACGGTGCTGGAGCGGATTGAGGCCTTCAAGACGTGGCACGGCGGACAGCACCTCGCTATCGAGATGGTCGCCAGCTACGGGATGGCGGTCGGCAAGGAGGTGTTTCGTACCGTGTGGTGGTCGGGACGCTTCGCCCAAGCCTGGGAAGACATCCGCGGTGCGCTGCCGATGGAGGTCTACCGACAGGAGGTGAAGCTCCACCTCTGCAATTCGCCGCGCGCCAAGGACGCCAACATCCGGCAGGCCCTGATCGACATGCTGGGTCCGCAGGGGACCAAGAAGGCCCCCGGCCCTACTTATGGGGTTAAGTCGCACGCATGGGCGGCGCTCGCGGTGGCGGTGACCGCCGATGCCCGTCTGCGGCAGGAGGCTNTGGCGCGGAAGAACGCGGCTGGCGCCTGATGAGGAGCGCGGCATGAAATCGACCGCACAGCGAGACCTGCTGATCGAGTCCGACGCAGCGATGGCGCAGCGTTACCGGATTGCAGCCGACATCGCCCGGATCGACCCGCACTGGACGAGGGCGGAACAGGAGTACCGGCACGCGCACTACACCCGGATCGCCGAGGCGCTCGAGGCCCGGGTGCGGGCTGATGCTGGGGAGGTGGTGGCGTGAGGTGGGTGGCGATGATCCTCACGCTGGTAGGGGGGTTCTATTGGCTCAGGTTCGGACTGGACGCGCCCGCTTGGGGCGCCGCGGTCGGCGCGTGGGTGTTTTGGATCGCGGTCCGACCGCGGGGGTGGCAATGAACTACCGCAATCGATCCCTCCTCGACCTCGCCTACAAGGTCCCGTGCGCCTTCAACCTGCCCGGCATCTGCGAGGGAGGCATGGGTGAGCCGGCGCACTCGAACCAGAGCCGACACGGCAAGGGCGGGGCGCTCAAGGCGCACGACTGCTTCTTCGCATCGGCCTGCCGGTCCTGCCACCGGGAAATCGACCAGGGCCGCACGATGAGCCGCGACGAGAAGTTCGAGGCGTGGAACCGGGCCTATGAGCGGACGGTGCTTGAGCTGTGGCGGCGCGGCCTGGTCGAGGTGAGCGGGCGGTGCGAGGCGGGCTATCTGCTCGGGGATGCGGCATGAGCGCGGCCATCCTCGCGCTCGACCCGGGCACGACTCAGACCGGCGTCGTCGTCTACCGCTCCGGCCGCGTCGTATCCGCCGACGTCATGGACAACGGCGATGTCGTCGATTTGCTGCCTCGCATTGAGGCCGACGAGCTCGCCGTCGAGATGGTCGCCAGCTACGGCATGGCAGTGGGCAAGGAGGTGTTCCGCACCGTCTGGTGGACCGGCCGCTTCGCTGAGGCGTGGGCCCGGCGAACTGGCTGCCTGCCAATGGAGGTCTTCCGGAAGGACGTGAAGCTGCACCTCTGCAATTCGCCGCGCGCCAAGGACGCGAACATCCGACAGGCCCTGATCGACATGCTGGGTCCGCAGGGGACCAAGAAGGCCCCCGGCCCCACATACGGAGTGAAGTCGCACGCATGGGCGGCGCTGGCGGTGGCGGTGACCGCCGATGCCCGTCTGCGGCAGGAGGCGGCGTGATGTTCCCCCTCGCCACCTTCGACTCCGTCGACCTCCAGACCGCCAACGCGCTGCTCGTCCGCTGGGGTCACCGCATGGGGCCGCTCGAGCGCGGCAACAGCCAGGCGCAGCACTGCCACGTGCTGCGGGCGCACGGGGAGCCCGTTGCGGTGGTCTGCACGTCCTCCCTGATCCGTGAGCGGGTCGGTGGAGGACTCGGCCACATGACGCGGGAGAACACGGTCGAGCTGTCCCGCCTGTGCGCGGGCGAGCCATGGGCCTGCCGGGTTGCCCTGCGCCTCTGGCGCGAGCTTGTCTTCCCCGGCACCGGTGCGCGCTGGGCCGTCAGCTACCAGGACGCCGTCATGCACAGCGGCAACGTCTACCGCTTCGACGGCTGGCGACGCGCCGGCTTCAGCTCGAGCGGAACCGACAGCCGCAGCGGCAGGAAAGGCCGCCGAAAGTGGATCTGGGTGTGGGAACTACCGGCAAGCCGGGCGGCGGAGGAGGCGGCATGAAGGCCTCCAAGCGTCAGATCGCAGACCTGCACGCGAGGGGCCTCAACGACGCCCAGATCGCGGAAAGGCTAGGCGTCCGCAGCACGACCATCCAAGCAGCTCGGTCCGTGATGGGGCTGCCGGCGAACGCGTCGCGTGGCAGACCAGTCCGCAAGGTTCGCGCATGTCGCTGACCGGCCCCGAGAACTT
>NZ_JBHSGG010000043.1:0-100094 GCF_042654365.1 Coralloluteibacterium thermophilum | reverse complement strand
CACTCCTCATGGCCTTGATCGGCCTTCTCGTAAGTGTCCGTGAAAACGGGGGTGAACCCCTCATCACTCATCCTTCCCAGGAGAATCATCATGCAAGACGACAAGCTGTTTCGTACAGAAGTGTCCTCCAGCGACGAGTTTGCTGATTTGCCGGCCGTCGTCGAGTTCTCGATCGACCTCTCCACCGCGCGCAAGATTCTTCGCCTCGCGGCGGTGGTGAAGGAGCATGGCCTCTACAAGGTCGAGAAGTTCGACTACCGCGCGCAGTACCTGTCGCATGACGACGAGGAAGGCTCGGACCAGACGGATTCGAGCAGCGACGACCGTTTCGTTAGCACGGAGGCCGACACGCTCAACGTCTCCGACAGCCATTTCTGGTTCGCGGCATTCCTCAAGCACACCGACGTCGAGATCACCAGCGAGCAGTTGCCGATAGGCGAACTTGTCTCGCACTTCAACCTTGCGCCAGGTGAAGAGAGTCCAGCTCCCACCAATGCCGACGACTGACGCAGGCACTTCCTCCACTACGACGGCCCTTCGGGGCCGTTCTTCTTGGTATCCGGATCTAGCTGTGGACGATCACATCAGCCGGATGACCAGCCCATCGCTCGCGATCGTGTTCACGCCAAAGCGGGTCGAGCCTTGCCGTCTCATCATCCACGACCCTCGATATGGGATCAGCGGCGCGCGGATCGTCGAACGCCGTTGCAATGGCGTCGACCACGCCGCGCCCGTATTTCTGCACCAGCAGGGCCGCAAGCCGTGGAGTCTCTGCGCCTCGCGCTACGTCCTTTGCCCGCCCATTGGCGTAGTCCTTCACCTGTTGAATCAGCCGTTCGACTGCGATTTTCCTGTCCATTCCGATGCTCCTGTCCTGTTGCCCGAGAGCCGGATCCGGTCGTGGACAAACACTAGCACCCAGGCGGCTTTCTTTGCGCATCCCCCGCGCCAGTTAATCCGGCGCGGAAGGATTCGCTTTGTTTGCTGCCCGAAGGGATCGCCGCGGCGATGGTGATGGCTCGTCGCTTCAGGACGCCACGCTATGTGCCCCTCCGATCCTTGGTTTCGTGATCCCGGACGCCACCTGCTGTCCGGCCTGCTCGGCTTGTTCTGGGCCGCGTTGCTCGGCGGCTGCGCGACGGCGCCCACGCCGACGCCGACGCCCGAGGCACCGGCCGCCGTCGCACCCGACCTGTCGCCAGAGTCCGTCCCGGTGGTCCGGTACGGCCGCTACACCTTGATCGAATTGGCGCCCAGCGCCGCGCAGCGGGACCTGCTGCTGCAGGTCGTGGAGGTGTCCACGCCGGACACGCTGCATGCCACCGTCGCCGACGCCTTGCGCCATGTCCTGCGGCGTTCGGGCTACCAGCTCTGCGGCGGCCAGGACACCGAGGCCCTGGGCAGGCTGCCGCTGCCGGCGGCCCATTACCAGCTGGGGCCGCTGGTCCTGCGCGACGCCTTGCTGACCCTGACCGGCCCCGCCTGGGATCTCCACGTGGACGACGGCACGCGCTTGGTGTGCTTCAGCCACGTCGCCTCAGCGCCGACCGAGACCGAACCCCGGCCGACCACCGCTCCGGATGCCGACGTCCAGGTGCAGACCTTCCCGCTTGCGGTGGAGGACCGGCCATGACCCCGACGATGCCGGGCACCGCGTACCCGCGGCGGGCGACCTTGCTGCGCGTCGCCGCCGTCACCTGGGTGCTGCTGATCAGCACGGGCGTGGTGGTCAACCACGTCACCCTGACCAAGCTCGCCGACACGGCTGAGGCCAGCACGGTGGATACGCAGATCGCCGCGCTGGAGCAGCGCCTGGCCGAGCTATCCCAGGACTCCGAACAGTCGCGCACGCGGCCGCCTGCCGTGCCGCAGGCTCGCTACGATGCCGACCGCCAGGCGCTCGACCGCCGGCTCTCGGCGCTCGAACAATCCCTGGGCGACCGGTCCGCGGATGCCGCGCTTCAGGCCATGCAGGCGCGCATCGAACGGTTGGAGGCGCGACCGACCGCCCGGCCGGCGCCGCGGCCTGCCACCGCGCCTGGTACGGCTCCCGCGACCCCGCCGAAGCCGGTCGAGCCGCCGTTTCGCGTCATGGGCGCTGAGCTTCGTGCCGGCGAACGGTTCCTGTCGATTCTTCCGGCCGAGAGCAGCGCCCTGAACCAGGCCCGGCTGCTGCGGCCGGACGAGGAGGAGGCCGGCTGGCGCCTGACCGCCATCGAGGGCGACATCGCGGTGTTCCAGCACGGCACCGAGACCCGTCGCCTGACGGTGCCGGCTCGGTAGGTGTCGCCGATGAAGCACGCCACCGTCGCCCTTAGCCTGCTTGCCGCGCTCGCACTTAGCGCGCCGCAGTCCCTATTGGCCCAGCAGTCGCAGGCTGCTGCAACGAACGTGGCCCCCAGCCGTGAGCGGCCTGCTCCTATCGCACGCAGCGACGAGGACCAGGCGCGCGACTGGGGGCTACGACCGGAAGAGTGGGTTCGCTACCGCGAACTGATGCAGGGACCGCTGGGCCTGTCGTCGCCGAACCTGGACCCGCTGACCGCCTTGGGCATCGAGGCCCGCTCGGACGAGGAGCGGCGCAGGTTCGCGGACCTGCAGGTCCAGATCGAAGCGCGACGCGTCGAGAAGCTGCTGGCATACCAGCGCGCCTACGACGCCGCCTGGCAGCGGCTCGCGCCGGGTATGCAGCGCGTCAACCTGCCCGGCGCGGGTGCGGCGCCCCCCGGCATGACGCAAGCGGACGAACGGATCGCGGTCTTCATCAAGGATGCCTGTTCCGGCTGCGACGAGACCGTCCAGCGCCTGCAGGCCGAAGGAGCGTCCTTCGACATCTACGTCGTCGGCAGTCGTGGCGACGACGCGCGCATCCGCGAATGGGCTCGCCGCACCCGCATCGACCCGGCCAAGGTGCGCAGCGGCCACATCACCCTCAACCACGACGGCGGCCGATGGCTTTCCCTCGGCGTGCAGGGCGACCTGCCCGCCGTCGTGGGGCAGGTCGGCGGCCAATGGCAGCGGCAGCAGTAGCGCGCATCGCGCTGGGCCTGGTGTTTGGTCTGGCCGCGATCACCGCCGCGGCGCAGGAGGTTCCGCCACCGGCCTACCAGCTGGCCGCGCAGCGCGCCGGTGTTCCGTCCACCGTGTTGTACGCCGTGGCCCTTCAAGAGAGCGGAACCCGGCTCAACGGCCGCCTGATCCCTTGGCCGTGGACGCTGAACGTCGCGGGCGCCTCGAAACGCTACGGCACCCGTGCCGAAGCCTGCGCCGGCTTGCAGCACGCGCTGCGCCGGGTGCCCCCGACCCGCATCGACGCAGGACTCGGGCAGATCAACGTCGGCTACCAGCGGCATCGCTACGCGCACCCCTGCGATCTGCTCGATCCCTACCGCAACCTCGCCATCGCGGCCGAAATCCTGCGCGAGCAGCACACCCCCGGCGAGGACTGGCTCGTCGCCATCGGCCGTTATCACCGTCCCGCCGGCGGCGCACCCGCCGCGCGCTATCGCCGCAGCGTCGACAAGCACCTCGCGCGCGTGCTCGGCGAACTCCGGCTGGATGCCACCACCAGGAGAAACCTGCCATGAAGTCCTTTCGTGCCGCTGCCGCGCTGGCGGTGTTGTCGTGCCTGTCGTTCGCGACGCTGGCGCAGTCTCCGCCGCTGGTCGTCGTCGAAGACCGGGGCGGTGCGTCCGCGCTGCCGTACTACGAGTCGCTGAATCTCCAGCCCCGCGCGGACCGGCCGCTGCCGCGCATCGAACTGCCCCGCGTGCCCAACCATGCCTTCGACGAGGCGGACATGCTGCCCGTGCGCTCGGTCCGTCTGTCGCCCGGCGACGTCGCGCGCCGGGTGATCCAGGCGCCGGGACTCCGGCCGCTATTCCTGATCGGCGACGACGACCGCTCGCGCGCCTGGCTGCGCCAGCGGGGACCGGCCTTGCGCGAACTGGGCGCCGTAGGGCTGGTGGTCCAGGTCGAATCGCCGCAAGCTCTGGCCTCGCTGCGCGCACTGATCCCCGAGCTGCCGCTGGCGCCGGCCTCCGGCGACGAACTGGCCCAGCGCCTGGGGCTGCGCCACTACCCGGTGTTGGTGACGGCCACGGGCATCGAACAGTGAAGCCCCCGCGATGGCCCAGCGCTACGCGATCGAGGTATTGCTGCGGCCAGCGGTGGAGCTTTATACCGTCGCGGTGTGTGCGGGCGCCGCGCTGGTGTGCGTGGCGGCACCGTGGTCGCTCGCGCTAAGCCCGCTGCTGGGCCTGGGCAGCGCCTTGGCCTTCCTCACCTACGGCGCGATCCGGCTGCGCGATGCGCTCGTGATCCTGCGCTACCGGCGCAACATCCGCCGGCTACCGCGCTACGTGATGACCAGCCGCGACGTGCCGGTGAGCCAGCAACGGCTCTTCATCGGCAGGGGCTTCCGGTGGGAACAGAAGCACACGCACCGGCTGATGCAGACCTACCGGCCGGAGTTCCGGCGCTACGTCGAGCCGACGACCGCCTACCGGATCGCACGCCGGCTCGAAGAGCGGCTTGAGTTCGCGCCATTTCCCGTCTCCAAACTCGCCAAGGCGCTGACCTGGGACAGCCCGCTCAATCCCGCGCGGCCGCTGCCGCCGGTCGGCGGCATGCCGCGGCTGCACGGCATTGAGCCGCACGAAGTCGACGTTTCCCTGCCGCTGCCCGAGCGCGTGGGCCACACCCTGGTCCTGGGAACCACGCGCGTCGGCAAGACCCGGCTGGCGGAACTTTTCATCACGCAGGACATCCGCCGGCGCAACGCCGCGGGCGAGCACGAAGTGGTCATCGTATTCGATCCCAAGGGCGATGCCGATCTCCTGAAGCGGATGTACGTCGAGGCCAAACGCGCCGGCCGCGAGGGCGAGTTCTACATCTTCCATTTGGGCTGGCCCGAAATCAGCTCCCGCTACAACGCCGTGGGGCGCTTTGGCCGTATCTCGGAAGTCGCCACGCGCATTGCCGGACAGCTCTCCGGCGAGGGCAATTCAGCCGCCTTCAGGGAGTTCGCGTGGAGGTTCGTGAACATCATCGCACGTGCCCTCGTGGAGCTGGGACAGCGCCCGGATTACCAGTTGATCCAAAGGCATGTGATCAACATCGACGCGCTATTCATCGAGTACGCCGCCCACTTCTTCGCCCGGACCGAGCCGAAGGCGTGGGAAGTCATCGTCCAGCTGGAAGCGCGGCTCAACGAGAAGAACATCCCGCGCAACATGATCGGCCGCGAGAAGCGGGTGGTCGCGCTGGAACAGTACCTGTCGCAGGTGCGCGTATACGACCCGGTGCTCGACGGCCTGCGCAGCGCGGTGCGCTACGACCGGACCTACTTCGACAAGATCGTCGCGAGCCTGCTGCCGCTGCTGGAGAAGCTAACCACCGGCAAGATCGCGCAGTTGCTGGCGCCGGACTATACCGATCTCGCCGATCCGCGCCCGATCTTCGATTGGATGCAGATCATCCGCAAGCGCGCGATCGTCTACGTCGGCCTGGATGCGCTGTCGGACGCCGAGGTCGCCGCCGCAGTCGGCAACAGCATGTTCAGCGATCTCGTGTCGGTGGCTGGGCACATCTACAAGTTCGGCATTGATGATGGCCTGCCAGGTGCCACGACAGATGCGAATGTGCCGATCAACGTCCACGCGGACGAGTTCAATGAACTCATGGGCGACGAGTTCATTCCCTTGGTGAACAAGGGCGGTGGCGCCGGCCTGCAAGTGACCGCTTATACGCAGACGCTAAGCGACATCGAAGCGCGCATCGGCAATCGTGCCAAGGCCGGCCAGGTCGTCGGCAACTTCAACAACCTGATCATGCTGCGCGTGCGCGAGACGGCGACGGCGGAACTGCTGACCCGGCAGTTGCCGAAGGTCGAGGTCTACGCCACGACCCTGATGAGCGGCGCCACCGACAGCTCGGACATCCACGGCCCGACCGACTTCACCTCGAACACGCAGGATCGCATCTCCAGCACGAGCGTCCCGATGATCGAATCGGCCCACGTGGTCGGGCTGCCCAAGGGCCAAGCCTTCGCGCTGATGCAGGGCGGCAACCTGTGGAAGATCCGCATGCCGCTGCCGGCCCCCGATCCCGACGAGGTGATGCCGCACGACCTGCAGCAGCTCGCCGGCTACATGCGCCAGCACTACGCGGAAGCAGGCGACTGGTGGGAAGGCAACGCCGCAGCCGGATTGCAGGACACGCCGCTGCCGGACGATCTGATTGAAGGCTTCCGGCACATCGCCGGCACCGAAGCCGCGCCGGAGGAAGCGCGGCCATGAAGGATCCGGCCACCACCGCCCAGCACCAGCAGGCCCGCCAACAGGGACTGCTGGCCAGCATCGTGACGATGCCGTTCCGGTTCCTCGGCGTGCTGATCGGAGCGCTGCTGCTGTCCATCGTGATCGAGTGCGTCGGCATGCACTTCTTCTGGCCCGAGCAAGGCTGGCACCACGCCCAGGGCATGCTCGACTACGAACTCGGGCAGCTGTCCGCGCACTTCACCCGCAGCGCCGTCGTCCAGGAGCCCGGCCGCACCGCGCACTGGCTGGTCGAGCGTTCCTACGAATGGATCTTCGTGAAGAGCGGCCTGCTCGAATGGATGAGCAACGTCTCGGCCCGTGCACGCGCGCCCAGCCAGGACAGCGCACGCGACTTCCGCTACTACGTGAGCCAGGTCTACGTGTGGAGCGAGAGCTACCTGATCGCCGCGGCCTACACCACGCTTACCTTCATCGTCAGGCTCCTGGTGCTGACCCTGACGCTGCCGCTGTTCCTGATGGCGGCGTTCGTCGGCTTCGTCGATGGACTGGCGCGGCGCGACGTGCGCAAGTTCGGCGCCGGCCGCGAATCCGGCTTCGTCTACCACCGCGCCAAGGCGGCGCTGATGCCGCTGATCGTGCTGCCCTGGATCGTCTACCTCGCGCTGCCGGTCAGCGTGCATCCGCTGCTGATCCTGCTGCCCAGCGCGATCCTGCTGGGCGTGGCGGTGTGCATCGCTGCCAGCACCTTCAAGAAGTACCTCTAGCGCCACCACGCCCGCCCATCAATCGGACCGGCGCCAGTCCGCATTGTTTGCGGCGCGCATCGGACCGCGCCGAGAGCATTTCGCCATCCCTCGTGATTCGCGGATTGGCAAATGCGGATGACCGTTCCTCCTGCCGCCGACTGGCGTTGCGTGCTGGGCCTGTTGCTGGCGTTGTGCATGGCGTTGGGCGTCTCGCCCCACGCCCATGCCGACGACGCGAGCCCCGAGCATGCGCGCTTGGCCGCTGCGCTGCGCCAGCTCGACGCGATCGACCAGCTGATCGCGCAGGAGACCGTGCGCCCTCGCGACGAGCGCGCTCGCTACCACTTCGACTACTGCCGGCTAAGCGCCGACCTTGAGCGCGTCCGCGCCGGCATCCGCGACTACCTGACGCCATCGCGCGCCCAGCCACGCGACCCGGCCGTACTGCTCGGCGACTACCGCCAGGCCGCGGCCTCCGCCTCCCGTGAACCGGAGGCCACGCCATGAACGCCGCCCAGACCGCCGCCTTCCAGGCCAACGGTGGCTTTCCCCCTTCCGCCGTCTCGGTCGTCCTCGTTGGCGCCGTATTCGCCGTGCTCCTCGTGTGGGGCGTGTGGGCGATGCGGACCGCCTATGTCGGCTGGGCCGAGCAGCGGATTTCCCAGCGTCAGTTCGCAGGTGTCGTGATCCGTTTCATCGCGATGTACCTGGTGCTGACCTTCTTCCTGCTCTCCTAAAGGTCGCCCCATGAACCCGGTATCCCGTCGCTTTCGCTTCCCGCGTCTTTCGCAACTGGCCGCGCTGCCGGCCGCCGTGCTGTTCGCGCCGCTCGCCCAGGCCCAGGGCCTACCGACGATCGAAGACCCTTCGCGCGGCCAGGGCAGCGGCATCATGGAGACGCTGCGCAACTACGGCTACGACATCGTGATGCTGATCGCCTTGCTGGTGGTCGCATCGATGTTCGTCGGCGTGTGCTACCACGCCTACACGCGCTACGCCGAAATCCACAACGGCCGCGCCACGTGGGGCCAGTTCGGCCTGACGGTCGCTGTCGGCGCGATCCTGCTGGTCGTGGGGATCTGGCTGCTGACCGAAGCCACCGGCATCCTCTAAGGCCGTCGGCATGGCTGACCAAGACTTCCGGCCGGACGGCACGGTTGCGTTCCTCCCGCATCGGCTCAACCGACATCCGGTCGTCGTGCGCGGGTTGACCGCCGACGAGTTGTGGGTCTGCGCAGGCTTGTCGGCGGCCATGGGGTTCGGCGTTGGCGTGCCCCTGGCATTGGCGCTCTCGACGATCGCGCTGCTGCCCACGGCGATCGTCGCGGCCGTCGCCCTCGGGGTGTTCGGAGGCGGTGGGGCGCTGCGCCGTCTCAAGCGCGGACGCCCGGACACCTGGCTGTACCGGCAACTGCAATGGCGGGTGACAACGCGCCACTCATCACTAAGCCGGTTCGTCGGCGGCCGTCACCTGGTGACGCGTTCGGGCTACTGGACCACGCGTAGGAGCCGGACACCATGAGCCGGTTCAAGAACGAGGTCCTGCGCCTCGAAGCGCACATCAAGACCCTACGCATCGGGGCTAGCGTGGTCGTCGGACTGGCGCTGGTGATGGGGTTCGGCTGGTGGAGCGCACCGCGCGACCTGACCATCCACGTGCCCCCGGACCTGCGCTCGGGCAGCACGCGCAAATGGTGGGAGGTGCCGCCCGAGTCGGTCTACGCCTTCACGTTCTACGTCTGGCAGCAGCTGCAGCGCTGGCCGACCAACGGCGACGACGACTACCCCCGCAACCTGCACGCGCTGTCGGCCTATTTCACGCCGGCCTGCCAGGCGTTCCTGCGACAGGACTACGAGTACCGCCGCAATGCCGGCGAGCTGCGCCAGCGCGTGCGCGGCATCTACGAGATTCCGGGGCGCGGCTACGGCTCCAGCCCCGCCACGCGCGTGCGCACGGTCTCGGACCGCGATTGGGTCGTCACGCTCGACGTCACCGCCGACGAGTACTACGGCGCCGAGCAGGTCAAGCGCGCGCTCGTGCGCTACCCGCTGAAGGTCGTGCGCGCGGACGTCGATCCGCAGCGCAACCCCTTTGGCCTGGCGATCGACTGCTACGACGGCACACCGCAGCGCATCGCCACTCCTGCCGATCCCGCGCCGATTCCCGCGCCGCCCCCTCCCGCGGAAGACACACCATGAACCGCCCACTCGCCACCCTCGGTGCCGCGCTGCTGCTGGCGCTGTCCCTTCCTGTCCATGCCGTCGAGATCCTGCGCTGGGAACGGCTCCCCTTGGCGGTGCCGCTCGTCGTCGGCGAGGAACGGGTGATCTTCATCGACCGCAACGTGCGCATCGGCGTGCCCGCATCGGTTGGTGCACGACTGCGTGTGCAGAGCGCGGCCGGTGCCGTCTACCTGCGCGCCAGCGAGCCGATCGAACCGACGCGGCTGCAACTCCAGGATGCCGACAGCGGCACGGTGATCCTGCTGGACATCGCGGCCGAAACGCCGCAGGACGGACAGCCGCCGCTAGAACCGGTCCGCATCGTGGCCGCGGCACCGGCGACGGGCCAGCGCGGCACGACCGGGAAGGACGCGACAACGCGCACCGCGCCGACCGACCGACTGGCGCCACCGACGCCCGTGCCGGTGGTGCTTACCCGCTACGCGGCACAAAACCTCTACGCGCCGCTGCGCACGGTCGAGCCGGTACCAGGCATCACGCGCGCCAATCTGCGTCAGGACCTGCCGCTGCACTCGCTGCTGCCGACACTGCCGGTGCACGCACAGGCGCTGGCAGCCTGGCGCCTGGGTGATCTGTGGGTAAGCGCCGTACGCCTGCGCAACATCGCGAAGCACTGGCTCGATCTCGACCCCCGCGCCCTCCAGGGCGATTTCCTGACCGCGGCGTTCCAGCACCCCGACCTCGGGCCGGCGGGCTCACCGGAGGACACCACGGTCGTCTACCTCGTCACCCGCGGACATGGCCTTCCGCAGGCGCTGCTGCCGGCAATTGCTCCCGTCGACGCCGCGCTCAACCTGCCGGTGCCTGCCGCACCTGGCGACAGTAACGGAGGCCGCGATGAAGAGTAACGGCCTGCTCAAGTGGCTGATGATCCCGATGGTGCTGTTGCTGGTCTTCGTCGGCTTCAAGCTGCTTTCCGGTGGCGGTGACACTTCCCCCCCGGGACCAACAGACCAACTCACCCCGGAGGAAGCCGCCGCGCTCGGGATCACGGGCGATACGCCCCGCGATACAGTCGCCACGCTCGTGGCGCAGGTCCGGCAGTTGCGCGGCGAACTGCAGACAGCAGTGACGGAGAACAAGGCGCAGCGCGACGAGAACGAACGCCTGCGCCAGCGCGAGGGTGCCGTCGATCGCCGTATCCAGAGCGCAATCGAAACCGAGCGCAACCAGCTTCGACAGGACAGGGAGCAGGCCGCCGCCGAACGGCAGCAGACCCAGGGCCTGCTGCAGGAGCTACAGCAACGCCTAGACGGCGTGACCGGTCGCCGGGACGGCCACGCCGACCTGCCAGTGGGCCTGGGCCTGGAACCGGGCGACAGTACCGGTGCCGGCAGCGACGCCATCCATTGGGTCGAGCCGGACGACGCACGCGAGGAAGGACGCGGACGTTCCCCAGGCGGCACGGACAACTTCAGCTTTCCCACGAGCTTTGGAGAGGCCGGCGAAGGCATTAGCCAAGCCACCGACGACGCCGTGGACGCTGGTCGCCGCGCAGCCGGCAAGCCGGGCATGAAGCCTGTCTACACCGTCCCGACGAACTCCACGCTGATGGGATCGGTCGCCATGACGGCACTGATCGGCCGCGTGCCGATCGACGGGACGGTGAACGATCCTTACCCGTTCAAGGTATTGATCGGCCCCGACAACCTCACCGCCAACGGCATCGATATCCCCGACGTGGCCGGTGCCGTCGTCAGCGGAACCGCGTCGGGCGACTGGACGCTCTCGTGCGTGCGCGGCCAGATCCGCTCGGTGACGTTCGTGTTCAACGACGGGACCATCCGCACCGTTCCCGAAGATCGCGAGCGCGGCAGCAACCGCCAGCAGAACGATGGCAACACCACCCAGGACGGCCTCGGCTGGATCAGTGACCCGCACGGGATTCCCTGCGTCAGCGGCGACCGCCGCTCCAACGCGCAGCAGTACCTCGGCAGCCAGGCACTGATCACCGCTGCCGGCGCCGGCGTGGCCTCCCTGATCGACACCGCCAGCGGCCGCATGTCCTACGTCGGCGCCGATGGCTCCATCGGCACGGTGGGCATCACCGGCAACGAAGCGATGGGCCGCATCTTGGCCGGCGGTGTCCGCGACATGGCCGATTGGGTCAACAAGCTCTACGGCCAGGCGTTCGCAGCCGTCTACGTGCAACCCGGCGCCAAGGTCGCCGTGCATCTCGAAGAACCCCTGACCATCGACTACGACCCGGCCGGCCGCCGCGTCGATCACCGACTCGGAGACACCACCCATGCGCAAGACCTGGACTGACGCGCTGGCCGCGCTGGGGATTGCCCTAGTGCTGGCCGGCTGCGCGACCACGAAGGACGAGCTGATGCCGCGCTCGGACCAGACCATGCTCGACATCTGGAACGCCGAGACCGGCGGTGGTGCCGGTGGACCGAGCGAACGCCGGTTGCTCGATGCCCGGCAGTCGCTGCGCCGTCCACTCACGGCCACCGATGTGCGGGCCGCTCCCGCCGAGCAGGCCCGCTACACGCGCACCGCGCAGAACGAGATCTACCGCCAGTTCCACCGCCTGCCGAACCCAGACCTGGTGATGTACGTGTTTCCGCACCTAGCCGGCACGGACCAGGCGCCGGTGCCCGGCTACACGACGGTGTTCCCCTTGTATCAGCGGATCCAGTACGCGCTGCCCGGCGAGCGGATCGAGGACTACTGATGTTCGCGTGGCCCTCCCTCAAACACCGAACTCGGCCGGCGCCGGCCACGACATCGGCACCGCCTGATGCCTGGGAACGCCACGTTGCCCAGTTGCGCGCGAACGGCATCCCCGAACCCGGAGGCGGCCCGCGGACCCGCCGTCGGGCCACGGTCGCCGACGAGCAGGCCCTGTACGACGTCGCGCCATCGTTCGCGGACCTGTTGCCGTGGGCGGAGTACCTGCCGGACTCCCAGTGCATGTTGCTGGAGGACGGCGCTTCGGTCGCGGCCTTCTTCGAGCTGCAGCCGGTCGGGACCGAGGGCCGCGAACCCGAATGGCTGAGTCAGGTCCGCGACACCCTGGAAAACGCGCTGCAGGACTCGTTCGATGAACTCGACGAGAACCCCTGGGTCGTCCAGCTCTACGCGCAGGACGAAACCAGTTGGGACCGCTACCTGGAGAACCTGCGCAACTACCTGCAGCCGCGCGCGCGCGGCACCGCCTTCAGCGAGTTCTACCTGCAATCGTTCGGGCATCACCTGCACGCGATCGCCAAGGCCGGCGGACTGTTCGAGGACACCGCCGTCACGCGCCTGCCCTGGCGCGGCCAGTCGCGACGCACGCGCATGGTGGTGTATCGCCGCGTCGGCCAGGGACCGAGCCGCCGCGGACAGTCGCCAGAACAGGCGCTGCACATCGTCTGCGACCGCCTGGTCGGCGGACTTGCCAACGCCGGCGTGCGCGCGCGGCGCCTCGGCGCGGCCGACATCCACGCCTGGCTGCTGCGCTGGTTCAACCCGAACCCGACGCTGCTGGGGCCGAGCGAAGCCGACCGCGAACGCTTCTACGCACTGGCCCGCTATCCCGACGAAGCCGAGCCTGGCGAGATCGAGCTGGCCAGCGGCACGGACTTCGCGCAGCGGCTGTTCTTCGGTCAGCCGCGTTCGGACGTCGCCGAGGGCCTGTGGTACTTCGACGAGCTGCCGCATCGGGCGATTAGCGTCGACCGCCTGCGCATGCCGCCGTCCACCGGCCACATCACGGGCGAGACCCGCAAGGGCGGCGACGCGATCAATGCGCTGTTCGACCAGCTTCCGGAAGACACGACCCTCTGCCTGACCCTGGTGGCGACGCCGCAGGACGTGCTCGAAGCGCACCTGAACCACCTGGCGCGCAAAGCCGTCGGCGAGACCCTGGCGTCCGAACAGGCCCGCCACGACGTGGAGCAGGCGCGCGGGCTGATCGGCAGCGCGCACAAGCTCTATCGCGGCGCGCTGACGTTCTACCTGCGCGGACGCGACCTGGCCGAACTCGACGCGCGCGGCCTGCAGCTGGGCAATGTCCTGCTCAACGCCGGCCTGCAGCCCGTGCGCGAAGACGACGAGGTCGCGCCGCTCAACACCTACCTGCGCTGGCTGCCCTGCGTCTACGACCCGGCCAAGGACAAGCGTCAGTGGTACACGCAGCTGATGTTCGTGCAGCACGCCGTCAACGTGGCGCCGCTGTGGGGGCGCAGCCAAGGCACCGGGCACCCCGGCATCACCGTATTCAACCGCGGCGGCGGCCTGGTCACCTTCGATCCGCTGAACCGCCTCGACCGGCAGATGAACGCGCACATGTTCTTCTTCGGGCCGACCGGATCGGGCAAGAGCGCCACCCTCAACAACATCCTCAACCAGGTCGCGGCGATCTACCGGCCGCGCATGTTCATCGTGGAGGCCGGCAACTCGTTCGGCCTGCTCGGCGACCATGCCGCCCGGCTGGGCATGACCGTCAATCGCGTGAAGCTCGCGCCCGGCTCCGGCGTGAGCCTGGCGCCGTTCGCCGACGCGCATCGCTTGGTCGAGACCCCCAGCCAGGTACAGACGCTCGATGCCGACGCGCTGGACGAGGAGAAGGACGAGGAGGACAGCGGCGACGAGCAGCGCGACGTGCTCGGCGAACTGGAGATCACCGCCCGGCTGATGATCACCGGCGGCGAGGAGAAGGAAGAAGCGCGCATGACGCGCGCCGACCGCAGCCTGATCCGGCAGTGCATTCTCGACGCCGCCAAGCGCTGCGTTGCCGAGCAGCGCACCGTGCTTACCCGCGACGTGCGCGACGCGCTGCGCGAGCGCGGCCGCGACGCCACGCTTCCGGAGACCCGGCGCACCCGGCTGCTGGAAATGGCCGACGCCATGGACATGTTCTGCCAGGGCGCGGACGGCGAGATGTTCGACCGCCCCGGCACGCCATGGCCCGAGGCGGACATCACCATCGTCGACCTCGCGACCTACGCGCGGGAGGGATACAACGCACAGCTTTCGGTCGCGTACACGTCGCTGATCAACGCGGTCAACAATATCGCCGAGCGCGACCAGTTCCTCGGCAGGCCGATCGTCAACGTCACCGACGAGGGCCACATCATCACCAAGAACCCGCTGCTGGCGCCTTACATCGTCAAGATCACGAAGATGTGGCGCAAGCTCGGCGCGTGGTTCTGGCTTGCCACGCAGAACCTGGACGACCTGCCCAAGGCGGCAGAGGCCATGTTGAACATGATCGAGTGGTGGATCTGCCTCAGCATGCCGCCCGACGAGGTCGAGAAGATCGCCAGGTTCCGCGAACTCACGCCCGCACAGAAAGCCTTGATGCTGTCCGCACGCAAGGAGGCGGGAAAGTTCAGCGAAGGCGTGATCCTCTCGCGCAGCATGGAGCTGCTGTTCCGCGCGGTACCGCCGAGCCTGCACCTGGCGCTGGCGCAGACCGAACCGGAAGAGAAGGCCGAGCGCTTCCGGATGATGCAGGCATTCGGCATCAGCGAACTGGACGCCGCCTACAAGATCGCCGAGCAGATCGACCGCGCCCGCGGCATCGAACCGTTTTCGATGCACGGCGACGAGGGTCTGCTAACCGCGCTAGGGTGACGTCGCGCTCTGGCGCAGTCAGGCGATTGGGTGAATCGCGAACGTGCCTGTGCGGAATACGCGCTTACCTTGCCTCGTGCCACCCATGACCAGGCTTCCAGCGCCAGGATGCTTCCACGTCCTCCAGCAGCGGCATCAGGAAGCGCTCCAGGTCCGCGATCACCGTTGCCAGGTCCCCCGGCGCTGCCGCCATCCGCTCGCGGGTCAGGAACGCCTGCCACTGTCCGCCCCAGGTCTCGGCGTAGGCAGCGGTGAACCCGGTCGGCCGCTCCTGCGGTAGCGCCGTGTCGCGCCGCTCGAAGGTCTGACGGACGGCCGCGGCCAGCGGCATCCGCTCCAGCTCGAACGTCGAGGCGATCACCCACAGATCGTAGAAATCCTTCAGCCGGCTGTTGGCGATGCCGCGCGACGCGAGCGCATGAAACTTCTCCGCCACCACTGTCTCGACGGGATACGCCCGCAGGTGCGGCGCCGGCGCATCGAGCAGCGCCGGGTAGTCGATCTCGATCGGCCCGGGCGTGATCGCATCGCCGAAACCCACATCGACCTAGATCGGAACGCGAGCGCCGGCAATCGTGGCCCGCGTGCGAACCCGCACGCCGCCGTACTCCAGTTCCTCGCGGATCGGCGCGGCTTCGAGCCCATCGACATCGAACGCCACACCGTCGTCATCGACGGGCTGGGCCAGGATCGCGCGAAACGCTTCGGCAATTGCCTCGGGACTGTTCTCGCCATAGCCGAGCAAGTCCAGATCGCGCGTCGGACGGAACGGCGCTTCCACCCAGGTCACGAACAGCATTGCACCCTTGAGGATGAAGCGGTTGCGATGGGCGGACACGCTCAGCCGGTACAGCAGCCGCTCCAGCGCATAGCGCGTCAGCAGGATCTGGAAGTCGGTGCGCTCGTCACGGGAGCGCTGCAGCAGGCGAGCCCGCACCGATGCGCCGACATTCTTCAGGGGTTCACGCGCCATCGGCCACCGTCGCCTCGACATAGGGTTTCATGGTCGACCAGACCCGGGCCTTGGTCCCGTACCGCCACAGCTGATCGCTCGTCGCCTTGCGCTGCCGCAGGCCCTCGCGCAGTCCTTCCAGCGCCACGTCGATCCCGATCTTCTCGCGATAGCGGAAGCAATCGACGATGGTCCGCGCCGGATCGGTGATCGCCACGTCCACGCCCTCGATGCGATGCCGTTCGACCCCCTCGTTCATGGCCGACCCGGTGAAGCGCACGAACCGGATCGGCGGGTAGTCGATCCGCGGGCGCCAGGCGGTCCGCTCGATCGCCATCCACACGCTCGACGGCATCTGCAGGGTGAGTTCGTGAAATTGCAGCGCCGACACCAGGCAGACGACGCCCTTGGGCACAAGCGCCGCGGCTTCGGCCAGCGCCCGGCGAGCGTCGGCCGGCCCGTCGGCCAGCTGGTACAGCCCCCGTGCCGGACGCACGACGACGCCTTCCCGGACCAGGCGCGCAAGCGTCTCCGGGTCGATGCCTCGGGCGGCGAAGTCCCTCTGCCGCATCGTGGAACGGGCGCCCAGGAGCTTGAGCGCCTGGTCGCGCTGGGTGCTGGTGTTTGCCACTGTGACGATTCCTCTGCTACATGGAGAATATAGCAGAGGTTTTGTCACATACCACCTCACAAGGGGAACCCGGCCATGCCGGATTGTTGCCCCCTGCGCCCGCGCGCAGGTGATGGACTCGACCCCCGGCAATCGGCCCGGATTCGACCACAGGGACAGCGATGCGAACGACGACCCCGTCCCCCCGCGGCGCCTGGCGCCGCCTTGTCTGGCCTGCCTCCGCGGCAGCGCTGGTGCTGCTGTTGCTGCTGGCCTGGTTCCTGTCCGGCCCACCGGCGCCCGACGCGCCGCTGCCGCCGCTGCCGGCCGGCAATGACGCCCCGGCCGCCACGCCGGCCCAGCAGGCCGGCCCGCCGTGGCACCACGGCGCCGCCGAGGCCCGCTTCACGCTGATCCTCTACGCCGACCTGGAGTGCCCGTACTGCAAGGCGTATGTCCCCCAAGTGATGGCGTGGATCGACCAGCACCCGGACACGCGCCTGCGCTGGCACCACCTGCCGCTGCCGGCGCACGAGCCGACGGCCACCCAGCTCGCCAGCCTGGCCGAGTGCGCCGGCGAGACCGGCGGACCGGCCGCGTTCTGGCAGGCCGTGACCTGGCTCTACCAGCACACCCGCGGCAACGGCCAGGGCGTGCCGGAGGAGGCACGCTTTCCCGGCCAGTCCGCCGCGCTGCAAGCCTGCCTCGACAGCGACCGCACCGTGGCGCGCATCCAGGCCCAGGCACGCGAGGGCAGCCGCGACGGTATCAACGCCACGCCAACCCTGCGCGTGCGCGACGAGGCCACCGGCCAATCCCTGCTGCTGCCCGGCCCGGTCGAGGCCGACGCGCTGCTCTCCGCGCTGGACCTGCTCACGTCCAACGAATTGCCGGCCGCGCCGGCCGAGCCCCCGGACCTGTCCGCCATCGACGATGGCGACATGCCCAGGTAGCCACGGTCTTCGAGGCTACGGCGCGGTGATACCGCGCTGACCGAACCGTTCGCATCGCATCCCTCGACGCGAACAGCCATCGCACCCGCGATGGTGGATGCCACTTCTTCCCGCTGTATCCACCCATCGTCCCGGAGGGCCAGTCCCTCCCATGGGCGCGCCTCCGACTTCAAACATGGAGGCCATACCCATGCTTTCGTCCCTGACCGTCCAAGATGCCATCGGAGCCGCGTCCACCACCCCCAACAGCGAACACGACGACTGGATCGTCGCGCAAGCCATCGCGCTACTGGAGCACCGGCTCTATGCCAGCGGTCCAACGCTGACCTGGCCCGATGTCGCACGCGACTACCTGCGCCTGCAGCTCATGCAGGAGCCCAGCGAAGTGTTCGCCGTCGTCTTCCTGACCACCAAGCACCAGGTCATCGCCTTCGAGGTCCTGTTCAGAGGAACGATCGACTCTGCGGACGTACACCCCCGCGTCATCATGCAGCGAGCGCTCGTCCACAACGCCGCGGCGCTGATCGTGGCGCACCAGCATCCGTCCGGCGGTACCGAGCCATCGACCGCCGACCGGGTCTTGACCCAACGGCTGCGCGAGGCGCTCGACATGATCGACGTCCGCATGCTCGACCACTTCGTGATCGGCAAGGGCGAGCCGTACTCGTTCGCCCTCAACGGCCTCATCTAGTCCCATCGCCGCCCGCTCGCCGGGCGGCCTTCTTCCACCCCGTGCGGGCGCACCTGTCCGATGGGGCGGGTGTGCCCATGTGCCATTCCAAGGAGCGCACCATGCAACCCGCCATCCATCACTTCGACGGCGTCCCCTTTGTCGCCGATCCCTACCGCGCCGGCACCTATGTCCGCGAGGACGTGTTCTGGCGCCAGTTCACCATCACCTGCCGGGGCGAGGTGGAGTATCGCGAAGACGATCCCATCTACGGGACCTTCTGGAGACCCTGCACGCTCGAGATCGGCCAGTGCGGCCTCATCGAACAGGCCATATCCCTGATCGAGCAATGCTATGCCGAGGATCGCTTTGATCTCAGCGACGACGATGAAGCCCTCAGCTTTCGCCCCGAGTCCTTCACCGTTGTCGATCGCAACGAGCGTCTGGTGCTGACCGGCGAAGTGAGGACGCCTGGCATCCGCTGGTGCCTGCCCGTCACCTCCGACCAGGAAGCGGAACAGGTAATCAAGGAGGCTCGTGCCTTGTACGACGAAGCCTCCTACGAGCACAGCTGGGACAACTACTGCACGGCCAAGAACCTGCGCCTGCAGGCTCGCGTGCTCCAGGGGCGGCTGGTAGACCGGTTCTGGCGCGTCCCCGCGCGCAAGGCCATCGAGCAGCACGTCCCATCGTGATCCACCGCGGGAGCTTCGGCTCCCGCTTTTCCTTTTGCTGCGCCCTGAGACGCGAAACTGGCCTAAAACAAGACGTTCTGTTGAAGCCTCGTGCTCTTGCCCATATCCCCCCAGGGGGGATACAGTCCCTCCATGAAGGAATCGCGCAAACACTCAAGCCATCCCGATCTGGTGAAGCGCCTCAAGCGTGCCGAAGGCCACCTCCGCCACGTCATCGGCATGATCGACGCGGGGGAGCCCTGCCTCGACATCGCCCGCCAGCTCGCGGCGGTGGAAAGCGCGGTGACGGCGGCAAAGCGTGCGCTGATCCACGACCACATCGACCATTGCCTCGACCATGGCTCGGCCTCCGTCTTGGCTGAAATGAAGGCGCTCGCCAAGCTGCTTTGAGGTGATGCGATGCTGGCCGTCCTGAAGAATCGTGCTTATCGCCACCTGTTCGCCGCCCAGGTGATCGCGCTGGTGGGTACCGGCTTGATGACGGTGGCGCTGGGCCTGCTCGCCTACGAGTTGGCGGGCGCCGATGCCGGGGCGGTGCTTGGTACGGCGCTGGCCATCAAGATGGTGGCCTATGTCGGCATCGCCCCGATCGCCCAGGCGTTCTCCGACCGCCTGCCGCGCAGATCGCTGCTGGTCGCCCTGGACCTGGTTCGAGCAGCCGTGGCCCTCTGCCTGCCTTTCGTCACCGAGGTCTGGCAAATCTATGTGCTGATCTTCGTGTTGCAGGCGGCGTCCGCCGGATTCACGCCAACCTTTCAGGCGACGATCCCTGAGATCCTGCCCAACGAGGCCGACTACACGAAGGCCCTGTCGCTCTCCCGGCTGGCCTACGACCTGGAAAGCCTGATCTCTCCGGTGCTGGCGGCGGCGCTGCTGACCGTCATCAGTTTCCACAACCTGTTTGCCGGGACAGTGCTTGGCTTTCTTGTCTCGGCAGCGCTGGTGGTCAGCGTGGCGTTGCCCGCATCCATTCCTGGCCCGCGCCGTGGCATCTGGGAGCGCACCACGCGGGGCATTCGCCTCTACCTCGCCACCCCCCGGCTGCGGGGGCTGCTGGCGATCAGCCTTGCCGTGTCGGCCGCGGGGGCCATGGTGATCGTGAACACGGTCGTCCTCGTGAAAGCCCGTTTCGGCTTGGGCGAAGCGGAAGTGGCCTGGGCGTTGGCGGCGTTCGGGGGCGGCTCGATGATCGCTGCGTTTGTCTTGCCCGGCCTGCTCGACAGGTTGGCGGATCGCCTAGTCATGGTCACCGGAGCTGCCGTGCTGGTCATCGGCACAGCCATAGGGGCGCTGGTTCCGTCCTATATCGCGTTGCTGCCGCTTTGGGTGGTGATCGGTTTCGGCTACAGCGTGGCGCAAACGCCTTCTGGCCGGCTGTTGCGTCGCTCCGCCCATGCCGAGGATCGGCCTGCAATGTTCGCCGCGCAGTTTGCGCTGTCGCATGCCTGTTGGCTGGTTTGCTATCCGTTGGCGGGGCGCTTCGGCGCCGCCTTTGGCCTGCAACCGACCTTCACTCTCATGTCGCTGATCGGCCTTGCCGGCGTGGTATTGGCGCTAAGGCTTTGGCCTGCCAGCGATCCTTCCAACATCGCCCACGATCACCACGACCTCTCGCCGGATCACCCTCACATGCGCGAGCACGCGGATCGAGGCAGACACCAGCATCCTCTGATCATTGACGATCTGCACACAGAATGGCCGCGCGCGTCGCGTCATTGCGTCCATTGCCGAACCTGATCTCGTTGAGCTAGGGGCTTCGGCTCCCATTTTCCCCAGGCCGTTCCGCGCATCCCGGCAAATCGGGGCGCGCCGGTGCCCGTTTGTTTGTCGTGCCCCCGCATCGACTGCGGTCGACTACCGCCATCGTCCACTCGACGGTAGTTCACCATGCCGACCTCATCCCTCGATTCTCCGATGCTGCGGCGAGGCCTGCTGGCCGTCGCGCTGCTCGCCGCGTTCGCCGGCCATGCGGCCGCCCAGGCCAACGACGCCCTGATCGTCGTGACCGACAGCCGCCACCCCGTACAGGCGCCGGCCGATGCGCGCGTCATCACGCTGGACCAGGCCGCCCGCATCGAGGCCGAGCTGGCCACCGACCTGCCGGCCGACGCCACCCGCAGCACCGCGCTCGTCCAACAGCGCCTTAAGGCCGGCGGCGCCGCGCTTCAGACCCGCGTCGCGACCGCCTACCAGGGTGTCGTGGACGCTTGGAGCCTCGGCATCACCACCATCCCTGCGGTGGTGGTGGACCAGCGCTATGTCGTCTACGGCGAAGCGGACGTTGCCAAGGCCGTCGCCCGCATCGACGCGCACCGCAGGAGCCGGCCATGAAGCCCTCGCGCCGCCTGCGCACCAGCATGGGCGCCGTCCTGCTCGCGGCCGCCGCGTCGTCGCACGCCGTCAACACCGGAACGATTGTCGCCTCCACGCTCTCGCCTGACTGCCTTGAATACCGGGTGGTCGGCATCTGCTACTGGCTCTACTGCACCTGGACCGGCTGCACCGTGCGCACCTCGGTGAAGGTGCGCCACTACGTGCCCGACGCCGTGGTGTCGAGCTACAGCAATACCGGCGAGAACCCCTGGACCGAAGTGCGGTTCATGAGCCCGCCCAACCCGACCGCCGAGGACGGCGGCGACGGCACCACGAACGAGGAACACGAGAACAACCTCGCCAAGTTCAAGAACGCCGACGTGATCGGCCATCCTGGCGGCCAGGTGTTCAGCCAGTTCGCCAGCGCCTCCGGCTACGCCTGCGAGGGCGCGGGCACCGCGTTCATGCCCTATCTGCTGAGCACCCTCGACACGCTCGCCTGGCGCTACAACGTGCCCGAGATGGTCTACCCCGAGTCGCTGATCCCGGGCCGGCGCGAGATCGGCACCCGGACCGGCCTGAACATGTGGGGGAACGTCTACCCGCGCGGCGGCTTCCTCCACCAGACCGACGACTACAAGTCCGGCGCCGTCGTCGCCCAGCGCGCCGGCGACATCGTCACCCGCCGCGGCCAGCCGCACGTCTACCAGCCCCTGCTGGCCGACGAGCGCGACGGCTACTGGCCGGCCGGCGCGCTGATGGAAACCGACGCCAGCACCGGCAAGTGGCAGGAGCTGACGCCCACGCTCTCCAACTCCTGCGCCGTCTTCCCCCACACCGACACGCGCGTCCAAGCCCAGCAGGGCGACTACGCCTGGGCGCTCTGGCGCCCGTACAGCTGCTGCGAGCGGCGGGGCCAGGTCTTCCTGGGCAGCATCGACTTCGACTGAGGCACGCCATGACCGCCAGCACCGCATCCCGCAACACCCGCCGCGTCGACGCCGCATTGCTCGTCCTCGCGCTGCTGCTGACCTGCACCGAGATCCGCGCGCAGACCCGCGTCAACGAGTACGGCGTGCAGCACCAGGGCAGCGTGATCGGCGACGACGTGCTCTACAGCATCGGCGGCGGCCGCGCGGTCTCGATGAGCGGCGCGGCCAACATGCGCTCGATCGGCGTGGGCGTGGGCTGGAACAGCAACCTGATCTGCGGCGACATGAGCCTGAGCGCCACCATCCAGAACCAGCTCAACGGCATCACCAACGGCTTCCAGACCATCATGTCCTCGGTGATCCAGAACGCCACCTCAGCGGTCGCCTCGCTGCCCGCGCTGATCATCCAGCGCGCCGACCCCGGCCTCTATAACCTGCTCACCAACGGCGTGCTGCAGGCGAGGCTGGATTTCGACCGCAGCAAGATGACCTGCCGCGCGATCGCGAACCGCATGGCCGACATGGCGGGCGGCCAACGCAGCTGGGACCAGATTGCCGAAGGCATGGCCCTGACTCAGTCCGCGCAGAGCGGCGATGCGGTCTCCGCCATCGACGAAGCCGAAGCCAACCGCGGCAACAACGGCGTGCCCTGGGTAGGCGGCGACAACGCCGGCGGCCAAGGCCAGAGCCCCGTTCGCGTAGTCGGCGACGTTACCCGCGCGGGCTACAACCTGCTGAACGGCCGCGACGTCACCGACACCGGCAGCATCGATCCCGGTAGCTGCAACGGCAACCTGGCCTGCGAGACCTGGCGCTCGCCCGACGATGCCGTCGCCTGGGCCGTGCGCGTGCTCGGCGAACAGGAACAGCGCACGTGTGAATCCTGCACCAAGACCACCACCACGCCCGGCGTGGGGCTGACCCCGCTGATCCAGGAGGAATACGAGGACAAGCTGGAAGTGCTGCAGGAACTGGTGGCTGGCACGCGGCCCACCAGCTTCGAGAACCTGCGGGAGGCCAGCAGCGCCTCGCTGCCGATCACCCGCGGCGTGATCGAAGCGCTGCGCGACGAACCCGACCAGGACATCCTCGCGCGGCGGCTAGCCTCGGAAGTGGCGCTGTCCAGCGTGCTGGAGAAGGCGCTACTGCTACAACGCACGCTGCTCACCGGCCGCAAGGAGCCCAACGTGGCGGCGAACGAGCTGGCACAGCAGGCCGTGACCCACGAGAGCGACATCCTCGACCGCGAAATCCACAACCTCAAGACGGAACTGGAACTGCGCCGCGAGCTGGCGAGCAACTCGCCCTCGGCCATCATCCAGCGCCACAGCACGCGCTCGACCGGCTCCCGCGGCATCTACGAAGGCGATCCGACCCGCAACCGGCTCGACGAGCTGCAGCGGCCACGGAACGGAAACAACCCGTGAGCTGGGTCGCCGTCCGCCGCTACGGTGCCCGCGCGCTGCTGGCGCTGCTGGTGCTGGTCATGGTGCTGATCGCCGCCGTCGTGGTGAACCTTGTCGGCATCCGCATGGCCGGGAGCATCGAGGACTGGCACCAGTGGATGCGCGCGCATGCGGGCTGGTTCCTGGTCTGGCGGCTGCTGCTCTACGCCGTCACGGTCTACGGCTGGCTGTGGATGCGCCGCCGGCTGCACGCGCGGGAGCCGGATGGCGGTGCGCGCCAGCGCCTGCTGCGCGTGGAGATCGCCGCGGTGCTGGCGGTCGTTGCGCTGGAAGTCAGCCGCTTCATGTAGGCCAGATGAGTCGGAGCCTCCCATGACCCTCTACACCACCGACTACCTGGAATACTACCTGACGCTGGTCTCGTGGATCGTCCACAACGGCATCTGGAACGTGCTGGTCACCAGCGGTGTGTTCGCGATCCCGTTCCTGGCAATCGTGATCCAGGAATGGCTCAAGGCGCGCAGCGAGGGGGCGGACGAAGGCAACAAGGGCATCCTGAGCGCGGCCCGCATCGAGAACCGTGTATTCGTGGCGATCGTGGTCATCATGTTCGCCGGCATCCCGTTCATCGACGTCGACTTCAACACGCTGCAGTTCGACCGCTCGCGCTCGACCCAGTGCCAGGTCAACGTGCCGACCCCTTCGGAGACGGGCTGGTCGCAGTCCTTCAGCACGCTCAACAACCAGTCGGCCAAGGTGCCGGTGTGGTGGTTCTTCATGCACGCGATCTCGCGCGCGGTGACGGGCGCCTCCGTCGCCGCCATCCCGTGCGGCACGGACCTGCGACAGATCCGCATGGACATCGATAACACCCGCATCGACGACCCGGTGCTGGCCCAAGAGGTGGCCGACTTCACCCACAATTGCTACGGGCCGGCGCGTGCGCGGCTGTTCATGAACCGTCCCGACCTGACCGAGGAGCAGATGCACGATGTGACCTGGATCGGCTCCCGGTTCTTCGTGGACACGCCCGGCTTCTACGACACCTATCGCTCCAAGTCGCCACGTGAGGGCTGGCCGTACAACAGCGGCCGCGATGCGGGCCTGGCTGAAGTCCCCAGCGGCGCAGGCTATCCAACCTGCCGGCAATGGTGGTCCGACACCAACGGGCTGCGTGCGCGGCTGCTGGCGCAGGTGGACCCCAGCCTGACGACCCGCATCACCGGGTGGGCCGGGTTCCTGAGCCGGGACCAGGTGGACGACTCGGTGATCCGCGCGATCGCCTCGCCACGACAGCAGAAGCTGAACCAGGGCGCGGTCTACAGCGACTACGGCGGGCAGATTGAGATGACGCTGCCGAACATCGTCACGCGCGCGGCCAGCGACGTGGGACTGGCGGTGGGGTCGCTGGGATACTTTCCCGCAATGGACGTGATGCGCCAGGCGCTGCCGATGGTGCTGGCGCTGCTGAAGCTTGCGTTGGTGATCTGCATTCCACTGGTGCTACTGATCGGCACCTACGATCTCAAGACGCTGGTCACGCTGAGCGTTGTGCAGTTCGCCATGTTCTTCGTCGACTTCTGGTTCCAGTTGGCGCGCTGGATCGACAGCACGATCCTGGATGCGCTGTATGGCTGGGGATTCGGGTGGAATCGCCCGCACACCAACTTCGATCCGTTGATCGGGTTGAACAACGCGTTCGGGGACATGCTGCTGAACTTCGTCATGGCGACGATGTTCGTGGTGTTACCCAGCTTCTGGCTGGCCGGCCTGAGCTGGGTCGGCATCCGCGCCGGCTACGCACTGCAGGGCATGTCGGAGGGCACCAAGGGCGCGACGCAGGCGGGCGGCAAGGGGGCGGGCGCGATCTCGCCGAAGCTGCGGTAGCCGCCGGGGACGAATCAGGTATTGCGGTCGAACGCCTGCAGCAGCGGTTCCAGCACGGCGGACCCGACGATGTGCAGCCCGGGCCCGCGCCCCATCAGGTCGGCGATCCGCTGCTCGTCGAGCGCGCCGGCGGCGAAGTCCCGTTCCATCTGGTCGGCAAGCGCCGCCTTGGCCAGCGACAGCATCGCCTGTGCTTCCCGGGACAACCCGCTGGCGGAACGCACGTCGTGCGCGACCAACATGTCGAGCACGGGCGCGACGCGCTCGGCTCCTCCCGCGATCAACTGCTGTTTGAATCCGCCGATCATGTACGTTACCGCGCGCCAGACCTGCTGCGACTGCTCATCGAGCGACTGCGCGATCAAGGCACGGCGATCCAGCGCCTGCAAGGTCGGAAGCGGCGCCAGGGAGGCGACCATGGTGCGCACGAGCCTGGCGAGCTGGTAGTCGGTCAAACGCTCCAGCAGAGTGTGGAGGACTTGCTGTTGTGTGCCATCGGCGAT
Organism: Coralloluteibacterium thermophilum; assembly: GCF_042654365.1. Taxonomy (NCBI): domain Bacteria; kingdom Pseudomonadati; phylum Pseudomonadota; class Gammaproteobacteria; order Lysobacterales; family Lysobacteraceae; genus Coralloluteibacterium; species Coralloluteibacterium thermophilum. The sequence goes on along the minus strand of NZ_JBHSGG010000043.1, from coordinate 74,334 downwards.
CGCTTTCGCGAGGGCATCGCCGCCGAGCTGCGAGGCATCGACGCGGCTGGATGCGGTGTGCGCCGTGACCTTCCTGATGTCCTGGGGCGGGTGCTCGGCCAGCGGGTCGATGTCGATGGTGACTTCGCGCGTCTCCTTGCCGGGTGGCGCGGTCCCGAGGCAGACGGCAAAGTCGAAGGCGGAGAACAGCGACAGGCGTCCGTACATAGTTCCATCGGACCCATCGACGCCGACGATGACCCGATGCCCGAACTCGAACGCGTTGGGGGCTGCGCCGGCCATGCGGGTGAAGTCCCAGTTCGCCGGCGCACTGCAGCCCGTGCCCGCGAGCGCGGCGGCCAGGATCGCTCGGGCCTCGACCAGTTCCGGCCGCTCGCCGTCGATGCGCGTGCAGCCGCCGAGGATGGCCACCTTGGCGACGGCCTGGGTGTAGGCGATGAAGCCGGACAGTGCTCCCGACCTGGCGACGTCGGGAAACTCCTGGGCGAAGAAGGTCTGGACGATGTAAGCCACGGCGCCAAGCCCGCACGTACCGCCGAACGCGCGGCGATGGTGGACGGCACCGAGCATGTAGCGATCTTCGGTGGGTTGGGATTGGAACGCGACGGTGTAGCCCTGGCGCTCCATCTCGGCCGTCCATTCCTTGGCGGCCCGCCGATCCGGGCTCGCCACCTGCATCGCGATGCCTCCCCCTTCCACCGGCGTTTGCGAGAGCACGCGCGACTGCTGGAACTTGATCTCCTCGGCGGAGATGGTGATCGGTTCGCCCGTCAGCGGATCGTTGGCGTGCACCGTCTTGATCGCGTCGGAATGGTCCGGGCGGACGCCCAGGTAGGCGTTGATGAAGTCGATCTGGCCGGCGATCGCCCCGACCAGGCCGGAGTGGCTGTTGTCGTGGGTGGTGCAGTAGATGCCGGAGTTCGTCCTCCGGCCCCCGAGCGCCGCGGGGAACACGTGTTCCTTGGAGCCTGCGGGGTTCCCGCAGACGATGCATGTCTTCGCCATTTCGATCACGCCCTCTCGAACGACAGCGCCCATGATGGCCTGCCGTTGGCGCGCCCGGCCAGGCAGGCCAGCCAGTCAGTTGTCCTCGTACCGCTCGTGCGAGTGGTCGTTGTAGAGGTTCGGGTCGTAGCCGGGCGTGTTCCGCAGCTCGTCGAGCGTGGTGAACGAGTAGTCGTCCGCCGGCGCGTCGTCGCCGCGCTGCGTCGCCCAGGCCACCGCCATGACGGCGACGACGAGCAGCGTCAGCCAGAACGCGGCGTACAGCAGCACGCCCAGCACGGCCAGCTTGACCACCCACAGCAGCGCCGCGGCCACGCCTGCAGGCAGGCCGCGCACCACCAGCCAGCCGGCCAGCCGGCGCTCGCGACGGACGCCTGCACGCCACATCCCGCCGACCCAGCGGCCGAGGCGCTCTGCATTGCTGATGCGGGTCTTCGTGTCCATCGTCGTCACCTGCTACATGCGTAGGAGGACTATTCCAGTTTGCTCCATTCCTGCCGGCTCGCGGCCACCAATGCGTTCCAGTCGTCGGGCGGATTTCCGCGGCCCAGCATCTTCTCGAAGACCGCATACGGATCGGACTTGCTGCCCGACGACCGCAGCGTCGTCTCGTCGTTGACCCAAGCGTAGACAATCACCTTTGCCTTGGAGTCGTACCGGAAGAACAGCCGGAACCGCCTTCCGATCTTGGCCCGTCGCCAGTGGCGATGGGCCGGTCCCAGGGTGTTGCCTTGGCGGTACTCGTCCCGGGCCGGATCAGTCGGCACGGTCTCCAGCATCAACTGGCTTAACGCCCGGAACAGCTTGACGTTGGCGTTCGACTCGAACCCTTCCGGATCGTTCTGCTCGGCACGCTGCGCGGCGGCGTGGAGCTTTCGCAGTTGCTCGACCACGCACTCATGGAACAGCAGCGTCCAGCCGTGGCGCTGCATCAGAGCGCCACTTCGCCGTCGATCTCCTCGTCCAGGTTCGCGCCGCGACCTGCCTGCTCCAGCATTGCGCGGGCAAGATCCTCGGGCAGGTTGCGGACATGGCGACCGGCCTCGATGTCCCGGGCCAGCAGATCCAGGAAGGCCCCGATGGCGGGATCCTCATGCTCCGCGTCAACGCGGGTGACCACGACTTGGCCGTCCTCGCGCAGCTCGAAGTCCACCTTGCCGCCAGCATCGACGCCCAGCGCCTGCCGGATGGGCTTGGGCAGGGTGATCTGTCCCTTGGAGGTGATGGTGGCCTGCTCGCGCACGGTCGGCATGGTCGGGCTCCTGACTTCAGTGCGTCCGATAGTAAGGATTTTTCCTTACCTCGTCAATCTAGGTGCTCGGGAGCGCTTGGCCGACCCAGGATGCCGGGTTGACCGGTATCGCTTTGATCCAGGCATCCGGCCCGCCCGAGCCCTATACGCAAAGGGTCAAAGGCCAAAGGGCCGGCAAGGGGCAAGGGAATGGGGCATCAAGGGGAAAGGCCCTACCCGAAAAGGCCAAAAGGCGCTCCCGCCGGTCCGTCTCCCGGGTATCAGCATGCTCTCCCTGTTCCAGCGCAAACGGACTCCACCGCCCGCCGGCCCGGCGCCGACGCCCGCCACCGAGCCTCCCAAAGGACTGACGCGACCGGCGTCGGCCGCGTCGCTGCTGGCGACCCCGCGCCGGCAGCGGCTGCTGGAACACATCTGGCAGCGCACTTCGCTGTCACGCAGGCAGTTCGCCTCGCTGTACCTGGCGCCGCTGGAACGGTACGCCGATCTGGTCCAGCAGTTCCCCGCCTCGGAGAGCCACCACCACGCATACCCCGGCGGCATGCTCGACCACGGCCTGGAGATCGTGGCCTATGCGCTGAAGCTGCGGCAGTCCCATCTGCTGCCGGCTGGCGCACCGCCCGAGGTCCAGGCGGCGCAGGCGGAAGCCTGGACCGCCGGCGCCGCCTATGCGGCCTTGCTGCACGACATCGGCAAGGTCGCGGTCGACCTGCACGTCGAGCATGCCGACGGCATGGCCTGGCACCCGTGGCACGGGCCGATCAAGCGGCCGTATCGCTTCCGCTATCGCAAGGAGCGCGAGTACCGGCTGCACAGCGCCGCCACCGGGCTGCTCTACACCCAGGTGCTCGACGCCGAAATCCTCGACTGGCTCAGCGCGTATCCCGACCTGTGGGCGGCGCTGCTGTACGTGCTGGCCGGCCAGTACGAGCATGCCGGCATGCTGGGCGAGCTGGTGCGCCAGGCCGACCAAGCCTCGGTTGCGCAGGAGCTGGGAGGCGATCCGAGCAAGGCGTTGGCGGCTCCGCGGCACGCGCTGCAACGCAAGCTGCTCGACGGCCTGCGCTACCTGCTGAAGGAGGAGTTCAAGATCAATCAGCCCCAGGCGTCGGACGGCTGGCTGACGCAGGAGGCGCTGTGGCTGGTCAGCAAGACGGTCTCGGACAAGTTGCGGGCGCACCTGCTGTCGCAAGGGGTCGAAGGCATTCCGTCGAACAACACGGCCGTGTTCAACGTGCTGCAGGACCATGGCATCGCGCTGCCCACTCCGGACGGGAAGGCGATCTGGAAAGCTACGATCACGAGCAATGCCGGCTGGTCGCACAGCTTCACGTTGCTCAAGCTCTCTCCCGCATTGATCTGGGAGGCGAACGAGCGGCCGGCGCCGTTCGCCGGCACGGTCCTAGTGGATCAGGATGCGACGCCGGAGACGGACGCTGCCGAGCCAACGTCCCCCGTTGCCGCCGTCCCTGGTCGCCCGACCGCATCGCAGCCGGCGCCGCATGCCGAAGCGTCACCGGCGGCGATGCACGCGCTCGAAGCGGCGGCCGTGGACGGGGTGGACGCGCTGCTCGAGCTGCTCTCCACGCCAGGAAGATCCGACGACCCGGCGCCACCGGCTGCGGCCAGTCACGTCGAGTCGAGCGGTGAGCCGCCGACGCCCTCGGGCGAGCACTTCATGGCGTGGCTGAAGGCCGGCATCGCGTCGCGTCGACTCATCATCAACGATGCCAAGGCACTGGTGCACACCGTGAGCGACACCGCCTACCTGGTGAGCCCCGGCGTCTTCCAAAGATACGCCCAGGAGCACCCGCTGATCGGTCCGCTAGCCAAGCAGGAACAGCAACAGCCTTGGCAATGGGTGCAGAAGCGATTCGAGCGACTGCAATTGCATCGCAAGCAACCCAGCGGCCTGAACATCTGGACCTGCGACGTGGTCGGGCCTCGCAAGTCCCGGCGATTGCATGGATACCTGTTGGAAGATCCGACTCAGTTGTTCCAGGACGTACCTCCGAACAATCCATATCTCTCAGTTCTGCGCTGACGAGTCGGGCGGCCGCTATTGCATCTGGTCGAAGATTGAAGCGAACCATGCCAGCCCACGACAACCGTCCTAACGATGCCCAAACCAGAACTTAACAACTGTTTTGCAGATGCCGGGCGGAGATGCCCAACTCGACCGAATTCTTCTACATGAGTCTTGACGCTAGGCCGGGACCCCCGGCAAAGTGATGCCCTCTCCCGGGCGCAATATCTGGCGGTGGAGAGTCAGTTGCTTGTCTTGAATCGCCGGGCTCATAGATCGTCTTGAATCCTTTGCATGTCAGAGTTCCTTGTCCAGAGCCGAAGGTTGGTCATGATGTTGCTTTTGGCAATCATCGTGGTCGTGCCGGCGATTGACGCAGCTGCTTGCATGGTCGAACCGGACACGGTGCAGTCGCACGTTACTGATCCTGATTCCGCCCCTGGAGATCATGCGGAAGATTGTGCGCATGGGCACTGTCACCACACGGTGGGACACACGCCATTTGCCCCACTCTCCTCGGCAACGATTGACAAGATCCTTCTCGTCACTCCCGAGAAGCCTTCTCCGAAGTCTCTTCTACCCGATGGGCTGATGCGTCCACCCAGAGTCTGAACGCAAGTATTTCGCGGCGTTCTGCCGCGTTGACTGCCATCTAGACAGACTCACGGGTATCCCCATGTACGACCGTACCGGCTGGTCGCCTCTGGCGACCGGTGGCTGCGTTGTCGCGCGTCCTGCCTGCCGGCGTGAAGCCGGTGGAAGCGGGAGCGTGCGATGACGGCAGCCGCATCTCTTCGCCTGAACTTCAATCAGTTCCGTTCGCCAGGCATTGGCATCCTGCTGCTCACCGCCCTCGCGGTGCTCGGTGCCGGACTAGGACTACGAGACCCCTGGCCTGCCGACGAGCCTCGCTTTGCGCTCGTGGCCAAACAGATGGTGGAAAGCGGCGACTGGTTGTTCCCACATCGGGGACTTGAACTCTACTCGGACAAGCCACCGCTGTTCATGTGGATGCAGGCGGCGTTGTACTGGGCCACGGGGAACCTGCGGGTTTCTTTCCTGTTGCCGTCGCTGCTGGCCGGCCTGCTGACCATCGCGCTGACCTACGATCTCGGCCGCCGCCTGTGGAACCGGCAGATCGGGCTGTATGCCGGCTGGGCGTTGCTCTTCACCCTGCAGTTCACCCTGCAGATGAAGCGCGCGCAGATCGATCCCCTGCTGGTGGCCTGGGTCACGCTTGCGCACTATGGCCTGCTGCGGCACATCCTCCAGGGACCCGACTGGAAGATGTGGACGCTGGGGTGGTTCGCCGCGGGGCTAGGCGTCATCACCAAGGGCGTCGGCATCATCGCGCTGCTGGTGCTGATTCCAGCGATCGCCGCTACATGGTGGCAACGCAGCATATCGAGCGCCTGGTGGCGCGACTGGAAGTTCTGGCTGGGGCCGATCGCGCTACTGACAGCCATCTCACTGTGGCTGGGCCCCATGCTGGCAGCCGTCCGGCTGGCGCCTTCCGCCGAGCACCTGGCCTATGCCCGGGACATCCTGTTCAGGCAAACCGTCGAACGCTATGCGGAGTCCTGGACGCACATCAAACCGCCCTTGTACTTCGCGGGCGTGATGGTGAGTGCGTGGTTGCCGCTGATGCTGGCGGTGCCTTGGGCGCTTGCGCCCTGGAAACGACGCATCTTCCGGGGCGATCCACGCTACCTGCTCCTGCTGGGAGGTTGGTTGCTGATCGTCCTGTTCTTCTCGATTCCGTCGGGCAAGCGGGACATGTACATCCTGCCGGCGCTGCCATTGGCATGCCTGGCGTTCGCACCGCTTCTTCCTGGGCTGCTGAGACGCGACGGGCCACGCCTGCTGCTCCTCGGATTCATTGTGGTTCTGGCCCTTACGCTCTTCGTAGCGGGCCTTGCGATGCTGTTCACCGATCCGGGCTTTGAGAGTCGTCTCCTGCTGGCGCGCGGCATGTCCCTAGGCTCGGAAGGTGCAGCTTGGCTAGTGCTCTCCATGGCGCTGCCGGCGGCGTTCGGGGCCATCGTCGCCATGAGCGAGCGGGTCGTTGCCGGCACCCTCGTCGGTCTGGCGGGAATATGGATCGCATTCGGCATCGGCGGCGCCGTTGTCCTCAACGATTCAAGCTCGTCTCGCGGACTTATGGAAACCGTTGCGCGACAAATCGGCCCGGATGCGCAACTCGGTCTAGTGGGATGGCGCGAGCAGCAGCTACTGATGAGTCAATCGCCGACCACGGAGTTCGGTTTCAACCGGCCGGAGGTAGATCAACTCGAAAGCGCGCTCACGTGGCAGGCACAGGCACCAGAGGATAGGTGGCTGCTCATCGTGGGCTCGGCAATTCCGCAAGGATTTCGCGACGGCGAGCTGGTTGCGCTGGGTGTCGCCAACCGGCGGACGTGGTGGCTGTTACCCGGACGTGCGAGCGACGCCGACAGGATGGAGAGTCAGCCATGAAGCACGCTGCATTCCCCTATACGGACACCTGTCAGGCCAGCTCGACATCATCGGTGGCTCCGGACTCGATCTCGGTAGTACCCCCTGCGCGCAATGAGGCCCGCAAGGAGGCCCGCAAGATCGTTTGCCTATTGCCGGTCTCAAGAACGCTTGGCTCTCCGGCTGCGACGTGCCTGCCGGCTAGGCATCGGACATCGAATGCGAGCGAAGGCCGCATCGCATGAACATCCTCCTGACAGGCGCAGCCGGGTTCATCGGGTTCCACAGCGCACGCCGCCTGCTGGCGAACGGGCATCGCGTGCTCGGCATCGACAATCTCAACACCTACTACGAGGTGGCCCTCAAGCACCACCGTTTAGCACAGCTTGAAGGCCAGCCCGGCCTCACGTTTCAACGTATCGACTTGGCCGACCGCGAAGCGATGGCCGCACTGTTCGATGCCCACCGCTTCGACGCGATCCTGCATCTGGGCGCACAAGCCGGCGTGCGTTATTCGCTCGACGCGCCGTTCACCTACATCGACAGCAACCTCACCGGGTTCCTGACCGTGCTCGAAGGCGCACGCCGCCACGGCGTGCGGCATCTGGTCTATGCCTCCTCGTCCTCGGTCTATGGCGCCAACGTCAAGCAGCCGTTCTGCTTGGAGGACCGCACCGACACGCCGGTGTCGCTGTACGCCGCCACCAAGAAGGCCAACGAGCTGATCGGCCACGCCTACGCGCACCTGTACCGGATTCCGATGACCGGCCTGCGCCTGTTCACCGTCTACGGCCCGTGGGGCCGCCCGGACATGGCGTACTTCAAGTTCACCAACGCCATCCTGCGCGGCGAGGCCATCGACCTCTACAACGGTGGCGACATGGAGCGCGACTTCACCTTCGTCGATGACGTGGTGGATGGCGTCGTGCGCCTGCTGGAAAGCGAGCCGGTTTTCGCCGAAGGCGGCGCACCGCACCGCGTCTACAACTTCGGCAATGACCGTCCCGAGCGGCTGGACGCGATGGTGAGCCATCTCGAACGCCTGCTCGGTCGATCCGCCAAACGCATCCTGCTGCCGATGCAACCGGGCGATGTGTTGAGTACGCGCGCCGATATTTCGCTGGCCGCACGCGATCTGGGCTATGCGCCACGCACCAGTCTTGCCGAGGGGCTGGAACGCTTCGTCGCCTGGCACCGCGATTACTACGGGCATCGCACGGGAGCCGCCGCATGAAGCGCATCGCCATAGCAGGCGGCGGCTACGTCGGACTGGCCAACGCGGTGATGCTGGCACGCGATCACGACGTGACCGTGCTGGACATCGACACGGCACGCGTGGCGGCGATCAACAATCGCACCTCGCCGATTGCCGATCCCGGCATCGAAGCACACCTGCGCAACCACCCGCTGCGCCTGCGCGCCACGAGCGATGCACGCCAGGCATATGCGGGCGTGGATTACGTGATCGTCGCCACGCCGACCAACTACGACCCGGAAACCGACCGCTTCGACACCGACTCGGTGAAAACCGTGGCGCACGATGTCACGGCGCTGTGTCCAAACGCGCTGATCGTCATCAAATCCACCGTGCCGGTCGGATTCACCGATTCGCTCAAACGCGAACTGCGCACGGACAACATCGTGTTCTCGCCCGAGTTCCTGCGCGAAGGCTCGGCGCTGCATGACAGCCTCCAACCGTCGCGCATCGTGGTGGGCGAACACTCAGCACGCGGACGCGAACTGGCCGACCTGCTGCTGGCCGCCAGCACGCATCGCGATGCCCCCGTACTGCTGACTGGCAACACCGAAGCCGAGGCGATCAAGCTGTTCGCCAACACCTTCCTCGCGATGCGCGTGGCCTTCTTCAACGAGCTGGACACCTACGCCGCGATCAATGCGCTGGACACGCGCCAGATCATCGACGGCGTGTGCCTGGACCCGCGCATCGGTGATCACTACAACAACCCCTCATTCGGCTACGGCGGCTACTGCCTGCCCAAGGACACCCGGCAACTGCTGGCCAACTACTGCCATGTGCCGCAAAACCTGATCCGCGCCATCGTCGATGCCAACACCACGCGCAAGGATTTCATCGCCGACGACATCCTGCGCCGCAAGCCGCGCGTGGTCGGCATTCACCGGCTGGTGATGAAGGCTGGCAGCGACAACTTCCGCTCCAGCAGCGTGCAAGGCGTGATGAAGCGGCTCAAGGCCAGAGGCGTGGAGGTGGTCGTGCACGAGCCGTTGCTGCACGTGCCTGCGTTCTTCAACTCCGAAGTGATCGGTGATCTGGCCGAGTTCAAGCGCCGCAGCGAAGTGATCGTCAGCAACCGCTTGAACGCAGACCTGGCTGATGTGGCCGAAAAAGTCTACAGCCGCGATCTGTTCGGCGTGGATCGCTAGAAATGGCGATGTCGCAACGAAGCTGCTCGGCTCCGTCTCTCCCGCCGATGAGGGAGAAGAGGGGACTTCATAACGGCGGATCCACTACACCCACAACACCGAGACCCCTCCCATGAATCTGTTTTCCGTCGTCATCCCCGTGCTCAACGAACGCGACAACATCGCGTCGCTGGTGCGCGAAGTGTCGCAGCACCTGCATGGCCGCGTTGCATTCGACATCGTCTGCGTCGACGACGGTTCGAGCGACGGCACCGCGCAGGTGGTCCTGGCGCTGAAGAACGAGATCCCCGAGTTGCGACTAATCCAGCACGAAGCGTGCTATGGACAGAGCGTCGCCCTGCTGACCGGCGTGCAGAACGCATACGGCTCATGGATCGCGACACTCGACGGCGACGGCCAGAATGATCCCGCCGACATCCCTAAGCTGATCGCTCACCTAGAGAAATCGCCGTCGGACGTGAAGCTGATCGCCGGCTGGCGCGTCACGCGCAACGACGGGCCGGCCAAGCGGATTGCGTCACGGCTGGCCAACCGCATCCGGCGCAGCTTCCTGCACGACGGCACACCGGATACGGGTTGCGGGATCAAGCTGTTCGAGCGGGAAGCCTTCCTTTCGCTGCCCGCATTCAACCACATGCACCGCTACCTGCCCGCGCTCATGCAGCGGGCGGGCTGGCGCACGGTCAGTGTGCCGGTGAACCACCGTCCCCGGGGAGCCGGAAGGTCCAAGTACACCAACTTCGGACGGGCGCTCGTGGGCATCCGGGACCTGCTTGGCGTGTCGTGGCTCGTCGCACGCCATGTGCGCGCACACAGCCGACCCGTCCAGGAGACCCGGCCATGAACGACTCCATCGCTTGGCTCGCCTGGACCGGGATCGTCCTGACACCCTGGAAGCTCATCGGCGTGACCGGCGCGCTGATGTTCGGTGCCCGCTGGGTCGTCCAGTTCCTGGCGAGCCGGCGTGCCGGCAGGCCGGTCATTCCCCGCCTGTTCTGGTACATGAGCCTGGCTGGAAGCCTCATGGCCCTTGCCTACTTCCTGTTTTCAAACAAGCAGGATGCGGTCGGCGTGCTGCAAAACCTGCTGCCGGCCTTCACCGCGGCATACAGCCTCTATCTGGATCTGCGCCCGCGCAGCGGACACGGTTCCGGCCCGGATCACGGTGCTCTGCCGTGACCGGCCATCGACTGTGGAGAACGCAAAAGGGAGGCCGCGGACCGAGCAGGCCGGAGCTTTCAGCGGCGACGCAGGGACTCCTGTACTCCTCGGCTGATCGACGGCTTGCGGGGCTCAGGCCCTCGATCAGCGTGGAAGGCCTCATCGCCATCGCAAGCGTGTTCTTCGTCGCCACCGCAAACGGGGCATTCTGGTCGGGCGTCAGGGAAACGGGCGTGCTGGATCAGCCCGGCAGCTGGCGTCTGCTCGCCAGCGCTGGCCTCGCGATCGCGGGCCTGCATGCGATCCTGCTCGGGCTCGTATTGAATCGCTGGACGGTCAAACCGCTGCTGACGCTGCTTTTGATGGCGACTGCGGCGGCCGCTTACTTTGCGGATCGCTATGCGGTCCATCTCGATCCCAGCATGATCCGGAACGTACTGCGAACCGATACGGCGGAGGCCCTTGAGCTGCTGACGCCGGGCCTGGCGTTGTCCGTGCTCGCCCTGGGCGTTCTGCCCTCGGCGCTCGTCTGGTGGACGCAGATCAGGACGTACGGGTGGAAGCGCAGTCTGGCTCGCCGTCTGGTGTTCCTGCTCGCCGTCATCGCGCTGACCGGACTGGTGCTGGCGACGTGTTTTGACGACCTGTCGTCACTGATGCGGAACCACAAATCCCTGCGCTACCTGATCGCGCCAGGCAACTATCTCGTCTCGATCCCCCGGGTTCTCGGGGAAGACGCGCGCGTGGCGGATGCACCCCGCCGCGTCATCGGGGCCGATGCGCGACTGGTGGGCCACGGACCGTCAACCAAGCCCCACCTGCTGGTGATCGTGGTCGGCGAAACCGTCCGCGCCCAGAACTGGGGACTGAGCGGCTACCGCCGGCAGACGACCCCGCAATTGTCGTCACTGGACGTCATCAATTTCACGGATGTCACGGCCTGCGGATCGAACACCGAGGTCTCGGTTCCGTGCATGTTCTCGGCCACCGGAAGGCGGAACTACGACCAGCAGCTCATCCGTGGATCCGAATCCCTGCTGCATGTACTGGAGCGCGCAGGCATCAGGACGCTCTGGCGCGACAACCAGACCGGGTGCAAGGGCGTATGCGCCGGGTTGGCGTTCGAGTCATACCGTGAACCGCGCGCCGACCCGCTTTGCGACGATCAGGCGTGCCGCGACGCCGTGATGCTGCAGGGACTGCACGATGCCATCGACGACAATCCGGGCGATGTCGTCGTCGTGCTCCATCAACTCGGGAACCACGGCCCCAGCTACTTCAAGCGATATCCGCCGTCGCTGCGACGTTTCGTCCCGGACTGCAGGAGCCCGGACCTCGGAAAATGCAGCCGGGAAGAGATCGTCAACGCCTACGACAACGCCATCCTGGAGACCGATGACTTTCTGGCAAGGACCATCCGGATGCTTGCGCAGGATCGATCGCACGATACCGCGATGATCTATCTCTCGGACCACGGCGAGTCCCTAGGTGAAGGAAACCTTTACCTGCACGGCTTCCCCTACGCGATCGCACCGGAAACCCAGATCAAGGTGCCGATGGTGGTGTGGATTTCTCCGGGAATGCGCGACAACGCTGGCATCGATGTGCGCTGCGTCAAGCGTCAGGCGGGCAATTCGCTCAGCCACGACAACCTGTTTCACTCCGTACTTGGTCTCATGCAAGTCCGGTCTTCAGTCTATGACCCTGACCTAGACGTCTTTTCCGAGTGCATCGACTCGAAGATCGCCCCATGAGGGCTTTGGAAGGAGCACATTCTCGACCGGCCATTCCTTCGATCCCCAGCCCCCCCGGAGAAGGGCTCATAGTTTCTAGCTGAATAGACCCCAAAGATTACCCTTTAGATCAGCACGCCAGCATGCTGGGCGAGTCGGTGCGGCAGGCCGGCCAAGCCTCGGTTTTGCAAGAGTTTTGGGGAGGCCTGAGCAAGGCGCTGGCGGCCCTGTTGGATTTCTATAGGGGGAAGGCAGCTTGTTATTGTGTCCGGGGAGCCTTGACTGGTATGTTTTGCCCGATGCATCGAACACTCGTCAAGCTGAGAAGCACCATTGCCGCACTGCTGGTCGCAGTGCTGGTGATCTTGCCTATCGCCGATGCGTTCGCTTGCTCGTTCGAATCGCTCGATACGCATACGGCGATTGCATTGGATGACCATGCGTCATCGCCAAGCGACGATGCCGGCAAGGGGGATGACTCCAGCAACGCCCACGGCGTCTGCGCCCACGGCCATTGCCATCACTCGACAGCAAACGTCCCATCCAGTACGACTGTGGGCTACGACGCCGTGCGCGCCGTTCAGGCTGTATCGCAGGATGATCCTCCCGCATCCGGAATATCCGAAGGACCCCTGAGGCCTCCGCGAGGCTGACGTGTTCAGTGCCCGTTCTGACGGGTTCCCACGTCAACTTTTGCTTCCGGAGTTCCCATGTTTACGCCGCTTGGACGGCCGCTCATCGCGGTCGGACTGGCCGTGGCTGTCTTGGCATTGGCGTCGCCTTCAATGGCGAACGACACTGTCGTCGAGACCGCCCCGTCCTACGATGATTTAGTTGCCCGGCTCGACGCGCTGCCGTCGACGCTCGAAGCCAATGCCGTCTATGACGCAGCTGCCGCCCGTGCGGAGCAGGCCCGCGCCCTTCCCAATCCCTCAATCGCCTACAGCCGAGAGAACGTCTACGGCACCGGCCCCTACAACGGTACCGGCAACGGCGAAACGACGCTGTCGATCAACCAGCCCCTTGAACTGTTTGGCCAACGCTCCGCCCGAATCCAGGCGGCGCGTTCCGAGGCCAACGCAGCGGACCTTCGGCGCGTGCAGACTCGCTGGCAGGTCGCGGGCCAGTTGGCACTGACCTATGCCGAGGCCGAAGCCGCAGCACGACGCTACGACCTCGCTGCTGAGGCCCTATCGCTGACCGAGCAGGACGCGCGCGGGGTCGCGGCCATGGTCGAACAGGGCCGCGAGGCGACCCTGCGCGGTGTCCAGGCACAGAGCGAGGTCGAGGCCGCCAGGGCTGCACTCGATGAAACCAAGGCCCTCCGCGACAGTGCGTTCGCGCGGTTGTCGGCGATCGCCATGCTCGAAAGACCCGTCCAAGCCATCAGTGCAAGCCTGTTGGACCGTACTTCCAACCCGACCGGAGTCGGTGCAGACGATCCTCTCGCCGTCCGGGTTGCACAGGCCGAACTCGATGCCGCGAGCCGACTGGTGACGGTCGAACGGCGTCGCGCGCTTCCGGATGTCAGCGCCGCCGTTGGCAGGACCCGGTTCCGGGAAACCAACGATGAGGCATTTACGGTCGGCCTCGAATTGACCATTCCACTGTTCGATCGCAATCGGGGTGGCATTCGAGCCGCATATGCCGAGCAGCGGGCCGCCGAGGCCCGGCTGATCGCGCAGAAACAGGAGGTACGGGCGGAGCGACTGGCCGCAGAGGCCACGCTAGCCGCCTCGAACAGCCGGACACGCGCCGCCGATAGCGGTGTCGCAGCTGCCGAGGAGGCCTATCGCCTGTCCCGCATCGGCTTCGAGGCCGGCCGCATCTCGCAACTCGAACTCCGCAGTGCGCGCGCGGCGCTCATCGCCGCGCGCAATGCCGCCGTGGACGCGCGGATCGCGCGCGTTCTTGCCGAAATCGACCTGGCGCTCCTGGAAGGCCGCGCCCCGTTCGGAGAATCCCGATGAAAACAAATACTAGGCGGCTGATTTACGTCGCCGCACTCCTGGTCGCCCTCGTCGCAGGCTTCGGCCTTGCGAGGCTCACCAGCAGCCAGGATGCCGGAGCGTCCCATGCTGCCCACTCCGATGATGACGGCCATGGATCGCACGGTGACGATCAGACACAAGAAAGCCATGCAGATCACGGCGCCGAAGGGGGCCATGACGAGAAAGACAGCCATGACGACCATGGCGATGAAGCGACCGAGAGCGAGGAGGGCCTGGTTGCCCTGACCCAGCAGCAGATCGAAGCGTCAGGTATCCAGGTGGTTGCCGTTGGTCGCGGTGGTGGCAGCGAGACACGCCTGAGTGGACGTGTCGAGCCCGCTATTGGTGCACGTGCCGCCGTTGCTGCTTCCATCGGTGGTCGCGTGGAGCGCGTCATCGTCGCACCCGGCACCAGGGTTCGCGTCGGCCAGCCTCTGGCAGTGATTGTCAGCGGCGAAGCCGCAACGATGCGTGCGAATGCGGATGCGGCACGCGCCGAAGCGGAAGCGGCACGGCTGGTGTATCAGCGCGACCAGGCGCTGGTAACTCAGGGCGTGGTCGCAAAACAGGAACTCGAAGCCTCGCGGGCACGCTCGCTATCGGCCGAAGCGGCGGCCCGTGCGGCCGCAGCCCAGGTCGTCGCGGCCGGCTCGCCGAACGCAGGTGGGCGCGTGACCATTACCAGCTCGGTACCAGGCGTGGTCGGCGCGGTCCAGGTGACGCCCGGCGGCTTCGTCGCCGCGGGTGACATCGTGGCCAACGTGGCCGATCCAGCGCAGACAGAACTCGTGTTTTCCGCCCCGCCCGCGCTCGCGGCGCAAGTCGAACCCGGCGCGCGCATCGAAGTCACCGGCACGAACGGCAGCTTCAGTGCCATCGTGATCGGCTCCGCCGCCGATGTCCGCGAGCAGGGTGGCATGGCGATCATCCGTGCGCGCCCGGAATCCGGCCCGCTGCCGCCGGCAGGTACGCCGGTGTCCGGCGTCGTGGTCGCGGCGGCCAAAGACGACACGTTGACCGTGCCTGCCGACGCCGTGCAAACCGTGGAGGGCCGCTCGGTCGTATTCGTGGCCGACAACGGCAAGGGCTTCCGTGCGACTCCGGTGCTCGCCGGTCGCCGCGCGGGCGGGCGCATCGAGATCCTCAACGGGCTGTCGGGCGACGAGCGCGTCGCCGGCACCAACGCATTCCTGCTGAAGGCCGAACTCGCCAAGGGCGAGGCCGAGCACGGCCACTGAGGACCCCGCCATGTTCAAACTCATCATTGAAACGGCGGTGCGCTTCCGCTGGGCGGTGGTCTTCGTCGCCGCGGTCATCGCGGCGTATGGCCTGTTCCAGCTCGGCAAGCTACCGATCGACGCGGTACCGGACATCACCAATCGGCAGGTGCAGATCAATACCATCGCACCCGCGCTCGCCCCGGGCCAGATCGAGCGACAGGTCACGTACCCGCTTGAGACGGCGCTGGCCGGCATCCCCGGCCTGACCAGCACGCGTTCGCTCTCGCGCAACGGGTTCTCGCAGGTCACCGCCATCTTCACCGACCAGACCGACATCTACTTCGCACGTCAGCAAGTGGCCGAGCGCATGCGCGAGGTGCAGGAAGACTTGCCCGAGGACGTGGTGCCGATGATGTCGCCGGTCACCACCGGCCTCGGCGAGGTGCTGATGTGGACGGTGGATTTCGTCCCGTTCGACCCGGAGAACGTCGGCAAGCCGAACACGCCCGGATGGCAGGCCGGTGAGGTCTACCTCACGCCGGAGGGCGACCGGCTCGCGACGGCGAAAGAACGCGCCACCTATCTGCGCACGGTGCAGGACTGGATCATCGCGCCGCAGATGCGCTCGACGCCAGGCCTGGCGGGCGTCGACACCATCGGCGGCTACGTCAAGGAATACGCCGTCCGCCCGAACACCGAGCGGCTGGCCGCCTACGGTCTTGGCCTGGGCGATCTGGTGCAGGCGCTGGAACGCGCCAACGTCCAGGCCGGCGCAGGCTTCGTCCAGCGTGCCGGCGAAGGCCTGATCGTCCGAGCCGATGCCCTGGCGCAGACGGTCGACGACCTCGCACAGTCGCCGGTCGCCAACCGAGGCGGCGTGGTGATCCGCGTTTCAGACGTGGCCAGTGTCGGGCTGGGACAGGCGCCGCGGCTGGGCGCCGCCACGCGCGACGGCCACGAAGCGGTGCTCGGGACGGCGCTGATGATCGCCGGCGGCAACAGCCGCACGGTGGCGCAGGCAGCGGCGGAGCGTCTGGCCGAGGTCAACCGCTCCCTGCCTCCGGGCATCGTCGCCGAACCCGTGCTCGACCGCAGCATGCTGGTCAACTCTACGATCAAGACCGTCGCCAAAAACCTCACCGAGGGCGCGCTGCTCGTCATCGTGGTGCTGTTCCTGCTGCTCGGCAACATCCGCGCCGCGGCGATCACCGCGCTGGTGATCCCGCTGTCGTTCCTGTTCGCGGTGATCGGCATGAACCGCTTCGGGATCAGCGGCAACCTGATGAGCCTGGGCGCGCTGGACTTCGGCATCCTCGTCGATGGTGCGGTGATCGTGATCGAAGCCACGCTGCTGATGCTCGGCCAGAAGCAGGCCGAACTGGGACGGTCGCTCTCCGCCGGGGAACGCCTGGGCGTCGCGATCCAGGCGGCGCGCAAGATGGTGCGGCCGGCCGCGTTCGGCCAGCTCATCATCCTGCTGGTGTTCGCGCCGATCCTCACACTGGAAGGCGTCGAGGGCAAGACGTTCCAGCCGATGGCCGCGACCTTCATGCTCGCCCTGGTCGGAGCGTTCATCTTCTCCTTCACTTTCGTGCCGGCGATGGCCGCCCTGTTCGTGCGCGATCCCAAGCCCCGGCCCGGACATGCGCCGTCGCACGAAAAGGAACGCGGGCACCAAGGCGGACAAGACGGCGAACACGAGACCCGCATCATCCGCTTCGTACGCGGCAAGGCCGAGCCGGTCATTCGCGCTGCGGTCGCGCGGCCCCGCGCGGTCCTGCTCGGCGCGGTCGCCATGCTTGCGATCGGCTTCACGGCATTCGTTTCGCTGGGCCGGGAGTTCATGCCGACCCTCGACGAGGGCAACCTGGCGATGCAGGCCCTGCGAGTCCCTTCCGCCTCGCTGGAGCAGTCGCTGGCGATGCAACTGGCCCTGGAGAAGACCCTCGCCAGCGAACCCGAAGTGAAGACGGTCTTCTCCCGTACTGGTACGGCGGAGGCGGCCATCGATCCCATGCCGACCAACATCTCGGACAGCGTGATCGTACTCAAGCCGAAATCCGAGTGGCCAGACAAGTCGTTAAGCAAGGAAGACTTGATCGGCCGGCTTGAGGGCATCGTCGGCAACCAGATCGGCAATGCGTTCGAGTTCAGCCAGCCGATCGAACTGCGTTTCAACGAACTGATCTCCGGCGTGCGCACGGACCTGGCTGTGATGGTGTTCGGCGACGACTTCGACGTCCTGCAGCCGATCGCCGACCAGATTTCGCTCAAGCTCCGCAGCATCGACGGCGCGGCGGACGTGCGCGTGGAGCAGGTGTCGGGCCTGCCGACGCTCACCGTGCGGGTCGACCATGCCGCTGCCGCACAGTATGGCTTGACTGCAGCGGACGTCAGCGAGGCATTGGCAACTGGCATTGGTGGCACTGCCGCCGGCAAGATCTTCGAGGGCGACCGCCGGTTCGACGTGGTAGTTCGGCTCGATGAAGACGCTCGGAATGATCCGGCCCGGCTCGCTGCACTGCCCGTGGTGGCTCCCGACGGCACCGTGGTGCCGCTGTCCTCGGTCGCGCGCATTGAGGTCAGCGAAGGACCCAACCAGATAAGCCGCAACAACGGCAGCCGTCGCATCGTGGTGCAGGCCAACGTCCGTGGCCGTGACCTGGGCGGCTTCGTCGGGGAGGCGCAGGCAGCCGTGGCCGATGTGTCTCTGCCCAGCGGCGTCTACCTTGACTGGGGCGGGCAGTTCGAGAACCTGCAGCGTGCCGAGGCGCGGCTGGCGCTGGTGATCCCGGTCGTGTTCCTGATGATCGGCGCACTGTTGTATATGGCACTGGGCACCATCCGTGAGGCGGCGCTGGTCTTCGTCTGCGTCCCGCTGGCGCTGGTCGGAGGCATACTGGCGCTGCTAGTGCGCGGCATGCCCTTCTCGGTGTCCGCGGCGGTGGGCTTCATCGCGGTCTCCGGCGTTGCGACGCTCAACGGCCTGGTGCTGATGCAGGCCATCCGTGAACGCCTAGCCGCGGGGGACGAGCCTCTGGAAGCGGCGGCGACCGGTGCCGCCAACCGCCTGCGGGCGGTGCTGACCACCGCGTTGGTGGCCATCGTCGGCTTCGTCCCAATGGCGATCGCCACCGGCTCCGGCGCCGAGGTGCAGAAACCGCTGGCGACCGTGGTCATCGGTGGGTTGATCACAGCAACGGTATTGACGCTGCTCGTGCTGCCCACCTTCGCTGCTCGCGCGACCGCGAAGCATCGACCCAGGCGGCACGCGACGTGACGCTCGATCCGGCCCGGCAGAAAAGCGTCCTACGGCAGGTGCTGCTGTGGAACCTGGCGCTGTTCGCCGGACTGGGCGCTGCCGGCTGGATGGCCGATTCCAGCGCGCTGCTCGCCAATGCCGTCGACAACGGATCGGACGCAGCCGTCTATCTGCTGAGCTACCTCGCCATCGACCGCCGTCCCGCGTGGAAACGCGGGGCGGCCGCCGTGTCCGGCGTGATGCTGCTGCTGTTCGCGGTCGCGGTGATGGCGGACGTGGTCAGGCGCTGGCTGTACGGCGCCGAGCCGTTGGGCCCGGTGATGATGGGGCTGGCGCTGGTCGCGGCCGCGATCAACCTGTGGTGCCTGGTGCTGCTGCGCCGCATGCGGTCCGACGACGTCAACATGAAGGCCGCGGAGACTTTCAGCTTCAACGACTTCGTCTCCAATGGCGGCGTGATCGTCGCCGGCGCGCTGGTGTTGTGGTTGGGTTCGTCCTGGCCGGACCTGGTCGCGGGTGCGCTGATCGCGGCGGTTGCTTCCCTCGGCGGCATCGAAATCCTGCGTAGCGTCCGGGAGGAGGCCAGGACAGGATGAAACGACAATGTCTGCGATGCCCAGTTTCGGGACGCGACTCCGAAGAGACGCCGACCTTCCTCGCAAACGGGCCGACCGTCAATTTCCCTCTCCAGCAGACCCAAGGAGAACGCCATGACTGAAAAGCTACGCTTGGATCTGCAGATCCTGCTTCCACATGTTCCCGACCAGGCCGACGCCTGCGTCGGACGCTTGATCCGTGATCTTGAGGGCCGGGACGGCATCGAGCAGGTCCACGTCCGCGACGGCGAGGATGGAACGCCGGCGCAGGTGTGCATCCATTACGACGCCGAGATGCTTCCGCTGGCGCGCATCCGCGAGATCGTCGAGGGGGCTGGCGCTGCGATCAGCGGCCGCTACGGCCACGCCTCCTGGGAGGTGGACGGCATCGTCCACCAGCGCCGGGCGCGGACGGTCGGCGAGCGCCTGCGGGCGCTTCCGGGCGTCCTGGAAGCCGAGGCCAGTGCCGCGGGTCGGGTCGCCATCGAGTTCGACCGTGAGCGAACCTCTGAGCAGGACCTGCGGAAGGCACTGGCGGAACTCAAGGTGGTGCCGCGTGGGCAACCGGCCAAGGAACAACATGCCCATGCCGAAGGGGATCACGACCATGATCATGAGGCCGGCGATCACAAAGGGCACGCGCACGGCGGCCTGCTCGGCCCGAACACCGAGCTGATCTTCGCCCTGGTCTGCGGCGGTCTACTGATCACCGGGTACGCCATCGAGAAGCTGGTGGCCGGTGCGCCCGGCTGGCTCCCGCTCGCCTGCTACGTCGCGGCGTACTTCTTCGGCGGCGTCTACACGCTGCGCGAGGCGATCGACAACCTGCGCATGAAGCGGTTCGAGATCGATACGCTGATGCTGGTCGCTGCCGCCGGCGCCGCGGCGCTCGGTTCATGGGCTGAGGGCGCGCTGCTGCTGTTCCTGTTCAGCCTCGGACACGCGCTCGAGCACTACGCGATGGGTCGCGCCAAGCGCGCGATCGAGGCGCTGGCCGAACTGGCGCCCGACACGGCGGTCGTGCGTCGCGATGGGCAGGTGCAGGAGATCGCGGTCGAGGAACTCGCCGTCGGCGACATCGTGCTGGTCAAGCCCAACGAGCGCATGCCGGCCGACGGCTTCCTCGTGCTCGGCACTTCCAGCGTGAACCAGGCGCCGGTGACCGGCGAAAGCATTCCGGTCGACAAGCGCCCCGTGGACGACCCCGCGACGGCGCGGGCGCGGCCCGACGGCGTCGATACCGCTTCGCGCGTGTTCGCCGGCACCATCAATGGCAGCGGTGCGATCGAGATAGAGGTCACGCGCAAGTCCAGCGATTCGGCGCTGGCGCGCGTGGTGAAAATGGTCAGCGAGGCCGAGACACGCAAGTCACCGACCCAGCGATTCACCGACCGGTTCGAGCGGATCTTCGTGCCCGCGGTCCTGGTCCTGGCCTTCCTGCTGCTGTTCGCCTGGGTCGTCGTCGACGAGCCCTTCCGCGACAGCTTCTACCGCGCGATGGCCGTGCTCGTGGCGGCCAGTCCGTGCGCGCTGGCCATCGCCACACCCAGCGCCGTGCTCTCGGGCATCGCCCGCGCGGCACGCGGTGGCGTGCTGATCAAAGGAGGCGCACCGCTGGAGGAACTGGGCTCGCTCAACGCGATGGCCTTCGACAAGACCGGCACCTTGACCGAAGGCCGGCCTCGCATCACCGACGTTGTCACGGTGGAGGGTGTCACGGAGGAGGAACTGCTCACCGTCGCGGTCGCGGTCGAGTCGCTCAGCGATCATCCGCTGGCCGCCGCCATCGCCCGAGATGGTCGGGAACGGCTCGGCGGGCGCGAGATCCCGGCCGCCGGCGGCCTGGAAAATCTCATCGGTCGCGGTGTCACGGCCACGCTCGGCGGCGAGACGGTATGGATCGGCAAGGCCGAGATGTTCGGCACCGACGGCGTCGCGCCGCTAGGCGAATCCGCTGCGGCCGCCATCGCGCAGCTGCGCGAGGCCGGCCGCACCTCGATGGTGGTCAGACAAGGCACGCGCGACCTGGGCGCTATTGGTCTGCTCGACACCGCGCGCGAAGGTGCGCCGGAGGCGCTCAAGGAACTGCGCGCGCTCGGCATCACGCGCATGATCATGATCTCCGGCGACCATCAGCGCGTCGCCGAGGCGATCGCCTCGGAAGTGGGCCTCGACGAAGCCTGGGGCGACCTGATGCCCGAGGACAAGGTCGAGGCCATCCGCAAACTGCGCGAGCAGGACAAGGTCGCGATGGTCGGCGACGGCGTCAACGACGCGCCAGCGATGGCCAACGCCACGGTTGGCATCTCGATGGGGGCCGCTGGCTCGGACGTTGCACTGGAAACCGCCGACGTCGCGTTGATGGCCGACGACCTGCGCCACCTGCCGTTCGCGGTGGGCCTGAGCCGGCACACCCGCGGCGTGATCCGGCAGAACGTCTACGTCAGCCTCGGCATCGTCGCATTCCTGGTGCCTGCCACGATCTTCGGCCTGGGCATCGGCCCGGCCGTCGCCATCCATGAGGGGTCCACGCTACTGGTGGTGTTCAATGCGCTCAGGTTGCTCGCATATCGCGACCCACGCACGACATAGCCAAACATCGACTGCACTTTGATCGTACTGCTGCGGTGGCCTTCTACGCGGCGGCGCTTCAATCCATCCCGGATATCGGCATCCTGGCCAACTCGTCGCGGCTGATCCACAACCGGGGCACTACCTATGACTGATGCAGCGGTTCAGGCAATGAAAGCTCAACCATGCATAGGAAGGTTTCGAGGTTGACTCGGAGTATGGCCTATGGAACTGCGACACCTTCGCTGTTTTGTCGTTCTAGGTGAGGAGCTGAACTTCACGCACGCAGCCGAGCGTTTGCACATCGAGCAATCTCCTTTGTCGAGGACAATCAAGGAGCTGGAAGAAGATCTAGGCGTGGTGCTCTTTGATCGCAATCGAAGGGGCACCCGTCTGACCGCAGCAGGTACCGTCTACCTCGACGAAGTTCGTCGGGTGTTGGCGCTCCTGGAACAGGCTGGCGAGAACGTCAGGGCGATCGCGACCGGATATCGCGGGAGCTTGCGCATCGCCATCTCCGATGGCGCCATCGACCCCCGCCTGTCCGAGATCCTGGCGCGCTTTCGGGAAGATGCGCCGGAGATCGAGATACGTATCTGCGAAGTGCCTCTGCAGGAACAGTTGCGGGGGCTTCGCGCGGGGGACTTCAGGGCAGGCTTTGCGCATACCGCCAACGTCGGGGACGGCATCTGCGCCGAGCCCGTCTGGCGCGACACGCTGCTCGCGGCGATCCCGACGCACCACCCACTACTGGCGTACAAGGAGATACCCCTCGAGGAACTGGCCCGATATCCGCTGGTCATGTGTGATCCGCAGACCTACGAGGGATGTTCTCGCGAACTGACGCTGCTGCTTCGCACGCTGGAGCAGGATCTGAAAGTCGTCGAGCATGTACGCTCGTCGGACATGATGCTCACGCTGGTATCTGCAGGTTACGGCGTCGGGTTTACAAGCACCACCCGCATGGCGCTCTGCAAACATCCAGACATCGTGGTCCGGCCGCTAGCCAGCGAATCAGCCGTGCTCACAACCTATCTGCTGCGCCTGGCGGGTAACGAGCCGTGCGTTGCATTACAGCAGTTCCTCACGTACCTGCACGCCCATCCGGACAGTTAAACCGGGTTGACACTTGGGCTTAGGTTTTTCTGCCCGATTGCAGGTTAGCTACTGTCGTCGACATCAAATCAGCCGCACTCATGCGCAGCGCGTTTGAGATTTTGAGGATCAACGCCAAGGTTGGCATATGTTCGCCCCTCTCGATCTTGCCGATGTGCGAACGATCGATTTCCGCCACCGCTGCAAGTTCTTCCTGGGCGATCCCTCGCTCCAGGCGTGCAGCGCGAACAGCCTGTCCGAACGCCAACGCGGGCTCAGGCTCGTAGGTGGTCGTGCCGACCGGGCGGCCTCGCTGGACGGAGCGCTTCTGCATCGGCAAAAGCGTCGTTCAGCGCTCCAAGTTAAACCACGGTAAATTTAACTCATTTTATGATGGCGGTTGCGACCATCGCCTCAAGCCATGACCTAACGGGCCTTCATGCAAGCCTTTTGTCGAGCTTCTGCGCTTAAGCTCTGCGTCACATCCTGCGTGCCGTCGTCGCCACGCTTGGCATCATTGCTTGCCCTGCAGCGGGCTGAGGAACCTGAAACGCCTGTCGTTGTGCACGAGGCGTCCGCGACCGACCTTTTCGAGGGATTGGAGGACGGCCGCTACGACATCGGCATAGCGATGGGTGCCGCCCCGGTGCGACACCTGCAGATCGACCTGCTTTGGCAGGATGAGCTGGCCGTCGCCCTACCAGAGCGATCACCCTTGCTGAGCTATCCGGCGGTTCCCGTGGAGAAGCTCGGGACGTACACCTTGTTCGAGTGCTGTCCGTACGCCGCCGAAGCGTTGTTCGGCCCCCGGCCAGCGAACCCCTGCCGGTCGACCTCGTTTGAGCTGATGGCCGTACAGGT
Source organism: Coralloluteibacterium thermophilum (assembly GCF_042654365.1). Lineage (NCBI taxonomy): Bacteria > Pseudomonadati > Pseudomonadota > Gammaproteobacteria > Lysobacterales > Lysobacteraceae > Coralloluteibacterium > Coralloluteibacterium thermophilum. The sequence goes on along the minus strand of NZ_JBHSGG010000043.1, from coordinate 50,704 downwards.
GGCGGCCGGCTATGGGGTCGGCCTCGCTCCGCGACCGCTTCTCGAACAGTCGCGGAACTGGGGTGTCATCATGCGTCCGCTGACGGACAGCACCCACTGGGTCGGAACCCATCTGATCCGACCCGAGCGCGGCAACTCCCCCGCGATCGAGCGCTTCCTCAGACGAGGGCAGACGGTCGCGTAGACCGATAGCCCTCGCGGTGTGGAACGGGGCCATCGAACACCTGCATGGCGAGCGTGCGACAGACCGCCTTGACCGCTACCCCCAGATTCTCGGCGGTGACCGCCTCGACGGCCGACTCGCCGCCGAACTCGGCGCACGGTTGCATGAGCGCGTGATAGATCTCCCACGGGTCTACGCCCCGCGCGGTCTGCTTGAAGACGGCCTGTACCAAGCGGCGCTTGAGCGGATCGAGCTGCCAGTCGGGCACGCGCTGCCCGCGGTTGCCCAAGCTGATCGACAACAGGTTGCCGGCCGTGACCTCATAGGTGATCCAGCGACGCGACTTGCCGGCGAGCTTGGCGTAGTCGGCCACCGAGAGGTTGTGGGGTGATTCCAGGATATCGAGCAGGATCATGCGCTCGCGCTGGACGTTGGAGATGGCCGGTTCGGTCTTGGGCGCCCGTACCGCGGACAGCCGTCGCACCGGGACGGCCTGCACCTGGACGGGCTGCGGCGCAGCGGCAACGGCAGCGGGCTTGGACAGCACCAGCTTCTGCGTCTCCGCACTCGCCAGCGGAGCCTGCAGGTTCATGCCCGCCTCCAGGACGGGCAAGCCTTCCAGTTGGATGTTCAGGGGATTGCAGGCCGCCTCGATCTCGCCCTGTTCGAGCAGGTCCAGCCGATCGGCCCAGTCCTGCATCATGTGCCGGCGCTGGTCGACGTACTCGGCATGGTTGTAGGTCCTACGGACCGGGTTCGGATCGACGTGGGAAAGCTGCGCGTCGATCCACTTGTCCGGATAGCCCAGTTCGTTGAGGGCCGTCGAGATCGTGGCGCGGATGCCGTGGCCGGTGAGCCGACCGGCATATCCCAGGCGCTTGATCGCGCCGTTGAGCGTGTTCTCGCTGATGCGCTGCTTCAGGCACTTGGCGCCCGGGAAGAGGTACTTCTGCGCAGGCTTGAGCCGGTCGAGCATGTGCCGGACGATCTCGACCGCCTGTACGGACAGCGGCACGATGTAGGGCGGGATGTCCTCCGTGCGCAGGTTCTCCTTCTGCATCTTCAGTTCGAGCTGCTTCACGACGTCAGGCGGGATGATCCACAGGCCGTCATCGAGGTGGAACTGATCGGGGGTCGCCAGCCGCAGCTCGCCCGTGCGCACGCCGGTCAGAAACAGCATGCGAACGCCAACCTGAGTCTGCAGCCGGCCGGGGTACTTGCGCAGCAGTTGCAGGAACTCGGGCAGCTCGGGCATGCGCAGGAACGGGTTGTGGCGCACGGGCGGCGCCGGCATGGCGACCACATCCAGGTCGGAGGCCGGGTTGCGCTCCAGGCCCGGTACGATCACCAGCGCGTACCGAAAGAGCTGGTTGAGCCAGGTCCGGACCTTCTCGGCGATCGACGGCGCACCGCGCTTCTCGATCCGCCCAACGATTCCGAGCAGGTCAGCGCGGTTGATCTCATAGACCGAGCGCTTGCGCAGCGACGGGAGGACGTCGTTGCTGAAGATGCGTGGGAGCGTCCCGAGGGTGACGTTGCGCCCGGTCTTCTTCAGACGGCTCTGCTGGCGGAACGCGAACCACTTGTCGTAGACCGCTTGGAACGTGTACTGCTCGGCATCGGTCGCCAGGCGCCGATCCTGGGTGCGCTGACGCTGCGGGTTGATGCCCTTGGCGACCAAGGCGCGCGCCTTGTCCCGTTCGAGGCGCGCCTCGCGCAGACCGATCTCGGGGTAGTGCCCGAAGGACATCCGCTTCTGCCGGCCCAGCCAGTAGTAGCGAAAGAACCAAGCCTTGGTGCCGGCCGCGGAGACGGACAGCGTGAGGCCGTCGAAGTCAGGGAGGGTGTAGTCCTTTCCGGTGGCCTTGGCGTGCCGGACGACTGCATCGGTGAGTGCCATGTCTGCTCCTGAACAGAGTCAGGAGTCAGATCCTCTTCGCATGGCCCGCTCCGCCCCAGCAACAAACCGGACCCGGACCCACCCGCTTACTTGGACTTATGCTTGGACTTAAAAGTCGTAGCTTCGGGTGGCTTTCGGTGGCTCTCACTGGACGCCTGCCTAGCAAAAAATTCTTTGCTGACAGTGGTTTATGGAACTCCTTGGATTTCCATGGAACCTAAACTGGAGCGGGTGAAGGGAATCGAACCCTCGTCAGTAGCTTGGGAAGCTACAGCTCTACCATTGAGCTACACCCGCGTCGGGCGGCGAGTCTACTGCCAGCCGCGGCGCGGCTCAATCGTTGCCGCGCACGGTGCGGCGCCCACCCGGCCCGGACGCCCGGCCTGCGCTGCGCCCTGCTCTCCCGACGCGCCTCAAAGGCTGCCCTGCGCTCGCCCCGAAGTGCACGGCACGCCGTAGACTTCCGCCCATGCAGATCACTCTCAACGGCACCCCCCTGGACACCCCGCCCGACGCCACCGTGGCGCAGCTGCTCGAGCAGGCCGGCCTCGCCGGGCGCCGGGTGGCGGTCGAGGTGAACCGCGAGATCGTCCCGCGCAGCCGCCACGGCGAGCACCGGCTTGCCGAAGGCGACCGCGTGGAGATCGTCAGCGCCATCGGCGGCGGCTGAACGACGGCGGCCATCCGCCGCGGCGTGCGCGATGGGGTTCATCCCCCGGCCGCATCGGCCATAATCCCCCGATGCCAGAAATCGCCCCCGATGCCGCCGACCTCCTCCAGGTCGGCACCCGACGCTTCCGCTCGCGCCTGCTGACCGGAACCGGCAAGTTCAAGGACTTCGACGAGACCCGTCGCGCCACCGAGGCGGCGGGCGCGGAGATCGTCACCGTCGCCATCCGCCGCAGCAACATCGGCCAGGACGCCGACGCGCCGAACCTGCTGGACGCGCTGCCGCCGGACCGCTTCACCATCCTCCCGAACACCGCCGGCTGCTACACCGCCGAGGAGGCGGTCCGCACCTGCCGCCTCGCGCGCGAGCTGCTGGACGGCCACAACCTCGTCAAGCTCGAGGTCCTGGGCGACCAGAGGACGCTGTACCCCGACGTCGTGCAGACCCTGTCCGCCGCCGAGACGCTGGTGGCGGACGGCTTCGAGGTGATGGTCTACACCTCGGACGATCCCATCCTCGCCAAGCGCCTTGAGGAGATCGGCTGCGTGGCGGTCATGCCGCTGGCGGCGCCGATCGGCTCCGGCCTGGGCATCCAGAACCGCTGGAGCCTGCTCGAGATCGTCGAGAACGCGAAGGTGCCGATCATCGTGGACGCCGGCGTCGGCACCGCGTCAGACGCGGCCATCGCCATGGAGCTGGGCTGCGACGGCGTGCTGATGAACACCGCGATCGCCGGCGCGCGCGACCCGGTCCGCATGGCCACGGCGATGCGCCATGCGGTCGTCGCCGGGCGCGAGGCCTTCCTGGCCGGCCGCATCCCGCGCCGACGCCACGCGAGCGCCTCGTCGCCGCTGGACGGGCTCTCCCTCTGATGACGGTGCGGCCGGACGACCCGAGCGCAGAGGACCCGGACGAGGCGGCCGAGGGCCTGCCCGGCCCGGCGCGCAAGCCGTTCACGCCGACGCCGGGGCGCCGCGAGGTGCGCAGTTTCGTCCTGCGCCAAGGGCGCCTGACCCCGGGCCAGGAGCGTGCCATGCAGGCCCACTGGCCACGGCTGGGCCTGGAGTACGCCGGCACCCCGCGCGACTTCGACGCGGTGTTCGGCCGCAGCGCGCCGCGGGTGCTGGAGATCGGCTTCGGCAACGGCGAGGCGCTGCGCTGGTGGGCACCGCAGGACCCGGAGCGCGACTTCATCGGCATCGAGGTGCATGCGCCGGGCGTCGGCCGCCTGCTGCTGGGCCTGGGCGAGGACGGCACCGGAAACGTCCGGGTGTACTGCCACGACGCGGTGGAGGTGCTGCGCGACGAGATCGCCGACGGCACGCTCGACGAGGTGCGCATCTGGTTTCCCGATCCCTGGCACAAGAAGCGCCACCACAAGCGCCGCCTCGTCCAGCCGGGCTTCCTCGCCCTGGTCGCCGACAAGCTGGCGCCCAACGGGCGGCTGCACCTGGCGACCGACTGGGCGCCCTACGCCGAACACATGCACGAGGCGCTGGCCGCGGAACCGCGGCTGCGCAACCGGGCCGGCCCCGGCGGAACCGTGCCGAGGCCGCCCTGGCGTCCCGAGACCCACTTCGAGCGGCGCGGCCTGGCCCTCGGCCACGGGGTCTGGGACATCGTCTGCGACCGGGTGCCCTGACGGCGAGAGAACGAGGACACGCGCGCGGACATGGACGAGAGCCTGACGCTCACCAACGACATGCTGCTGGTGTTCGGCCTGGTGGGGTTCACCATGGCGATGTTCATGACCGAGCGTGTCCGCGCCGACCTCACCGCGCTGGTCGTGCTCATCGCCCTCGGGCTGCTCGGGCTGGTGCCGGCGGAGCGCCTGTTCGCGGGCTTCGCCGGCAACGCGGTCATCAGCGTGATGGCCACCATGATCCTCGGCGCGGGGCTCGACCGCACCGGTGCGCTGAACCGCCTCGCGGTGTGGCTGCTGCGCAAGTCCAGGGGCATGGAGGAGCGGCTCATCCTCATGACCTCGGCGATCGCCGGCGCGATCTCCTCGTCGATGCAGAACCCCGCGGTGATGTCGCTGTTCCTGCCGGTCACCTCGCGCCTGTCGAACCGCACGGGCCTGTCGCTGTCGCGCCTGCTGCTGCCGATCGGCGCCGCCGTCGTGATGGGCGGCAGCCTGACCATGGTCGGTAACTCGCCGCTGATCCTGCTCAACGACCTGCTGCTGCACGCCAACGACAACCTGCCCTCGGGCGCGACCACCCTGGTCCCGTTCGCGATGTTCGCGCCGATGCCGGTCGGCCTGGCGCTGCTCGCCGCGTCGCTCGCCTACTTCCGCTTCTTCGGGGGCCGCTGGCTGGAGGTGGCGGCCGACAAGAGCGCGACCCCGGCGCGCACCGAGAGCTACTTCTCGCAGACCTACGGCATCGAGGGCGAGCTGTTCGAACTCACCGTGACCGCCGAGAGCCCGCTGGTGGGCATGTCGATCGGCGAGGCCGAGGCGCAGCACGGCGCGCCTCTGTTCCTGGCGCTCAAGAGCGGGCAGACCGCGCGCCTGGCGCCGCCGGCCGACGAGATGCTGTGGGTCGGCAGCGTGCTCGGCGTGATGGGCAGCCGGCAGGCGATCCACGACTACGCGCAGAACAACCTGCTCCGGGTCAGCGCCCGCCTGCGCAACTTCGGCGACCTCTTCAATCCCAGCCGCGCGGGCATCTCCGAGGCGGTGGTGCCGCCGAACTCCTCCTTCATCGGCCAGACCGTCGCCGACCTGCGCATGCGCAAGCGCTGGGGCATCAGCGTGCTGGCGGTCAACCGCGACAACGAGGTGTTCCGCGAGGACCTGCGCCGGCTGGCCATCCGCGCGGGCGACCTGCTGGTCTTCCACAGCATCTGGACCGACCTCGCCCAGGCCGCCTCCAAGCGCGACTTCGTGGTGGTCACCGACTACCCCAAGGAGGAGCAGCGCCCGCACAAGCTGTGGATGGCGCTGGGCATCTTCGCCGCGGCCATGGCGCTGGCGCTCTCGGCGCAGATCCCGGTGCCGGTGGCGCTGATGGCGGGGGCCGCCGCCATGCTGGTCGGCGGCGTCCTCAACATGGACGAGGCCTACGCCTCGGTGAACTGGAAGACGGTGTTCATCATGGCCTGCCTCATCCCGCTGGGCTGGGCCATGGACTCGACCGGCGCCGCCGCCTGGCTGACCCAGGGCGTGCTCGAACGCCTGCCCGACGACATGCCGGTGTGGACCTTCGAACTGGCGCTGGCGCTCCTCACCACGCTCTTCGCGATGGTCATCACCAACGTGGGCGCGACCGTGGTGATGGTGCCGCTGGCGATCAACCTGGCGCTTGCGGTGGGCGGCAATCCCAGCGTGTTCGCGATGGTGGTCGCGCTCTCCGCCGCGAACAACTTCCTCTCGGCCTCCAACCCGGTGCTGGCGATGGTCTCCGCCCCGGGCGGCTACTCCAGCCGCGACTACCTGCGCATCGGCGCGCCGCTGATGCTGATCTACTTCGTGGTCGTGGTGCTGATGGTCAACCTGATCTGGTGACGCCGCGGCGTCGGCTAGTCGGCCAGCCAGACCTGCCCGTCGCGCTCCTCGACCGCCACCGCCACCAGCGACTGGCCCTTGCAGGGCCCCGCCACGCAGAGGCCGTCGGCCCGGCGGAAGCTCGCACCGTGCGCCGCGCAGACCAGGTGGCCGGCCTTGTCGACCAGGAACCGGCCCGGCGCCCAGTCGAGGCGCCGCCCGGCATGGGGGCAGACGTTGTGCCAGGCGCGCACCTGCCCCTCGACCCGGATCAGGACCAGGGAGGCCGGCTCCCCCGCGACCGTCGCCTCGGCGTGGCTGTAGGCGTCCTCGCCCACGGCGGCGGCTTCGATTAACGGGGTCATTACTTTCTCCGGGACGGATTCGCCCATAATTGCGACCTGGAATCTTGCCACGCCCGTGCCATGTCCCGCTTCCGTTTCGTCCAGTTCGACCTGCGCAAGCCGCGCCATCCGCTCGCCAAGTTCGCGCTCGGCGTGGCCGGCGTCGCGGTGCTGTCGCTGCTGCTGGTCTTCGGCCTGTTCGTGGGCCTGGCGATGCTGGCCGCCGGCATGATCTGGCGGATCGCGGCGCAGCTGCGGGCGCCGGTCGAGGCGCCCAACCGCGACGGCGTGATCGAGGGCGAGTACCGCGTGGTCCGCAAGCGCGACCCCATGCTCTCCCGCTGAACCCTCGCGTCGCGCGCCGCGCGCGGCGACAATCACGACGCCCGGCCCCGGCCGGGCGTTTTCGTGTCCGTCATCCGAGGTGCCCATGAACACCGTGATTCCCGCCCCCGCGCAGGCGACCCTGCCGGTCCAGGGCAGCGACGCCCGCTTCCCCGTCCGCCGCATCTACTGCGTGGGCCGCAACTTCGCCGACCACGCGCGCGAGATGGGCGCCAGCGTGGACCGCGGGAACCCGGTGTTCTTCCACAAGCCTGCCGACGCGCTGGTTCCCGGGGGCGGCACCGTGCCCTACCCGCCGGGCACCCGCGAGCTGCACCACGAGGTGGAGCTGGTGGTGGCGCTGGGACGCGACGCCGCCGGCGTGGTGCCCCAGGACGAGGCGCTGGACCTGGTCTACGGCTACGGCGTCGGCCTCGACCTCACCCGCCGCGACCTGCAGGCCGCGGCCAAGCAGAAGGGCCTTCCCTGGGACACCGCCAAGGGCTTCGACGCCTCGGCGCCCGCCAGCGCGCTGGTGCCGGCGTCCGTGGCCGTCCCCGGCCCGACGGCGCGGCTCTGGCTGGAGGTCAACGGCGAAGTCCGCCAGCAGAGCGGACTGGACGCGATGATCTTCGGCGTGCCCGAGATCGTGCATGCCCTGTCCACGCTGTACGACCTGCGCGCGGGCGACCTGATCTTCATGGGGACGCCGGCCGGGGTGGCCGCGCTGCAGCCGGGCGACCGCTTCCGTGCAGGCGTCGACGGGCTGATCGCCTTCGAGGGCAGCATCGCGCCCTGCCCTCGCTGAGACGATTCCGGACGACGTTCTTTTCCCGCATCATCCCTTCCGCCCCCAGCCCCCGGAGAGCGCGATGTCCATCGTCAAGGAGTTCAAGGAATTCGCCATGCGCGGCAACGTCGTCGACCTCGCGGTCGGCGTCGTGATCGGTGCCGCGTTCGGCAGGATCGTCACCGGCCTGGTCGACCTCATCATCATGCCGCCCATCGGCCTGCTGATCGGCGGCGTGGACTTCGCCGACTGGGTGATCCCCCTGCGCGAGGCGACCGTCAATGCCGCCGGCGAGGACGTCCCCGCCGTCGCCATCGGCATCGGCGCCTTCATCAACGTGCTGATCCAGTTCGTGATCGTGGCCTTCGCCATCTTCCTCGTGGTCAAGGTCATCAACCGGCTCAAGCGCAACGAACCGGCGCCGCCGGAGCCCCAGCCGGCCGAGCCGCCGGAGGACGTGGTCCTGCTGCGGGAGATCCGCGACGCGCTGAAGGCCAGGAGCGGCAGCGGCGCCAGCCCCTGAGGCCGCGCGCCATCGGCCTTTCGGCACGGGACGCAGGACCCGCGATCGGTAGACTCGGCGGTTTCGGCCGGCGCCCCCTCGGGCGCCGGGCGCCCCGCCACTACCGGAGCCCTGCATGCGCGTTCCCCTGCCCCGGCGCCTCGGCGCACTCGTCGTCGCCCTGTCGTTCGCCCTGCCCCTGTCCGCGCAGGAAGGCGGCACCCGCATCCCGGACGAAGCCATCGGCACCGCCGTCGCGCTGCGCGACAGCGCGATGGCGGGCACCGGTGCGTTCGGGATCGTCGAGTCCCTGACGACCGAGATCGGGCCGCGCATGGCCGGCACCGAGGCCGATGCCCGCGCCGTGGCCTGGGCCGAGGAACGCTTCCGCGCCCTGGGCTACGACCGTGTGCGGCTGGAGCCGGTGACCTTCCCCGTCTGGCACCGCGGGCACGAGCGTGCGGAGGTGGTGGCGCCGTTCCCGCAGCCGCTGCTGATCACCGCCCTCGGCGGCAGCGTCGGCACCGGCGGCGAGGCCATCGAGGCCGAGGTGGTGCGCTTCGGCAGCCTCGACGAACTGAAGGCCGCCGACCCGGCGAGCGTGCGCGGCCGCATCGCCTTCATCGACCAGAAGATGGAGCGCTTCCGCGACGGCCGCGGCTACGGCCGGGTGGTCGGTGCCCGCAGCCAGGGCGCCAACGAGGCCTCGCGCCACGGCGCCCGCGCCGTGCTCATCCGCTCCATCGGCACCGACTCCGCCCGCATGCCGCACACCGGCATGATGCGCTACGCCGACGACGTGACACCCATCCCGGCGGCCGCGCTCTCCATCCCGGACGCCGACCAGCTCGCCCGCATCCTGGAACGCGGCCAGCCGGTCCGGGTGCGCCTGGACATCGACGCCGAGACCCGCGGCGAGTACACCTCGCACAACGTGATCGGCGAGATCGTCGGCAGCGAACGGCCCGACGAGATCGTCTTCATCGGCGGCCACCTCGACTCCTGGGACCTGGGCACCGGCGCCATCGACGACGGCGCGGGCATCGCCATCACCATGGAAGCGGGCCGCCTGATCGCCGCGCTGCCCGAGCGCCCGAAGCGCACCGTCCGCGTGATCGCCTTCGCCAACGAGGAACAGGGCCTGATCGGCGCCTATGCCTATGCGCGCGAGCACGGGGGCGACATCGCCCGGCAGATCATCGGCGCCGAGAGCGACTTCGGCGCGGGCCGCATCTACGCGCTGCGCGCGGGCGTGAAGCCCGAGGCCCGCGAGGCCATCGCGCGGATCGGCGAGGTGCTCGCCCCGATCGGCATCGCCTACGAGGCCGAGGGCGGCAGCCCGGGCCCGGACGTCGGGCCGATGGTCCAGCGCGGCATGGCCTGGGCCCAGCTCGCGCAGGACGGCACCGACTACTTCGACTACCACCACACCGCGAACGACACGCTCGACAAGATCGAGCCGGCCGCGCTCGACCAGCAGGTCGCGGCCTACGCGGTCTTCGCCTACCTGGCCGCCGAGGCCGAGGGCGACTTCGGCAGCGCGCCGAGGACCGGCGGCGACTGACCGCCCTCGCGACGGGCCCCTCGGGCCCGTCGAGCGCCATCGGCCGGACCGCGACCGGCAGGTCCGGCCCCAGCGGCCCCACGGACGCCCGCTCCTGCGGCGCGATCCGTCTTCCGCGCGTATGCGTTCTAGTAGTCCAGCAGCGGCGTGTCGAGGGTCCTGGCGGGCCGTCCTAGCACGGCCTCCGCCGCGGCGCGGACGTCGGCGGTGCGTACGCTGCCCTTCTTCATGAGCTCGCGCACCACGCCGTCGAGATCGCGCTCGCCGTCGGTGGCCTCGCGGATCTCGGCGTCGAGGTCGCGGAACAGGATCACCGCGCGCGCGCGCAGCGCGCCCTGTGCGAGCGTGCCTTCCAGCGAATCGATGTCCTTGCCGCGATCCTCCATCCATTCGATGGCGCGGGCGTAGCGGCTGTCGCTCAGCATGCCGACCTGGTTGAGCAGGCGCATGCCGTAGTAGTCGGCGATGCCCTCGCCGATCCAGCGGTCGCGGCCGGCGCCGCGCACGCGCGTCACCACGTGGACCACCTCGTGGACGAGGGTGCTGGAGCCGTTCTCGCTGATCAGCGGCCGGGCCGAATGCATGTACAGCGACATCGGCGCGGACAGCCCGCCGCGCCACATCGGATCGCCGGCGCCGACGATCAGCAGCTTCGGCGGCAGGCTGCCGAAGCTCTCCTTCATCTCCGGCAGGACCAGGTTGAGCATCGCCAGGATCTCGTTGCGGCGCATGGCGTCGCCGCGCGGCGCCGCGACGCTCACCAGGGTTCCGTCGAGACGCTCGCGGCGGATGCCGAGCTCGCCGGCGATCACCCAGCCGGTCGGCCGGGCGAGGCTGCGGTCGGGATTGCTCACCCTGAAGCTGGTCCGGTCGATGTCCTCCCACTGGGTGTCGACGCCCCAGTCGGCCGGCAGCTCGAAACGCAGCGTCGCCTCGGAGCGCGCACCGCGGGTCGTGCGGGTGCGGGCGGACGGCACCAGGCTGTCGCCGCGCACGATGACCCAGTCGTCGGTGATGCGCGCGTCGTAGCCGCCGTCGCGGCGGCGGCGGTCGATCTCGTAGCGGTAGCGCAGCGCGCCGCCGTCGTCCGGCACGTCCCAGACGACGCGGTCGCCGTCGCGCTCGACCCCGCCGTCGCCCTCGATGCGGGTATAGCGTGCGGCCGGCATGTCGAGGTCGAGGGTGCGCAGGCTGCCGCTGCCCTGGCGCACGCGGATGGTCACGTCGGCGGCCTTCTCCCCGGGGAGGAAGCGCACGAGGTAGTCCACGTCGTAGGTCGGTGTGCGTGCGGCCTGCGCCGCGGCCGGCGCGACGAGCAGGCAGACGAGGGCGAGGACGGCGTACAGGCGATGGCGCATCGGCGTTCGCGTTGACGAAGAAACAGCCGCCGATTGTGCCCGCTCGCGATGAACGCGGCACGAAGCCGGCCCGCCGCCGCAGCGCAGCGGCCGGGCCGGCAGGTGTCGTCGTCAGGCGTGGCCGCCGACGGCCGGGGTCTCCTTCTCCAGCCGCTCGATCTCCTGCGCCAGCGCTTCGGGCGAGCGGGTGAACGGCGCCAGCAGCGCATAGAAGGCCGGCACCACGAACAGCGAGAGCAGGGTCGAGAAGGCCACGCCGAAGATCAGCACCACGCCGATGGTGGCGCGGCTGGCCGAGCCGGGGCCGCCCGCGAGCACCAGCGGCACCGCGCCGGCGATGGTGGCGATGGACGTCATCAGGATCGGCCGGAGGCGGGTCGCCGCGGCCTCGCTGATCGCCTCGACCACCGCCTTGCCCTCGTCGCGCAGCTGGTTGGCGAACTCCACGATGAGGATGCCGTTCTTCGCCGCCAGTCCGACCAGCATGACGATGCCGATCTGGCTGAACAGGTTGAGCGTGCCGCCGGTGACCGCCAGGCCCAACAGCGCGCCGAGCAGGGCCAGCGGCACGGTGAGCATGATGACCAGCGGATGGATGAAGCTCTCGAACTGCGCCGCCAGCACCAGGTAGACGATGAGCATCGCGGCGATGAAGGTGAACACCACCGCGCCGCCCGCCTTCTGGTACTCGCGCGACTCGCCCTTGTAGTCGAGCTGGGCGTACTCGGGCAGTTCCTCGGCCGCGACCTGCTGCAGCCAGGTCAGGGCCTCGCCGAGGGTGTAGCCGGGGTTGAGCCGCGCCGAGAGGGTGATCGCACGCAGGCGGTTGAAGCGGTTGAACTGGCCCGGCTCGGCGATCTCGGAGAGGGTCACCAGGTTGGCCAGCGGCACCAGCTCGCCGGTGCGCTGCGAGCGCACGTAGAGGTTGTCGAGGTCGGACGGCGACGCGCGGTTGTCCGGCTGCGCCTGCAGCATGACCTCGTACTCCTCGCCGTCCTCCACGAAGGTGGTGACGCGGCGCGAACCCATCATGGTCTCGAGGGTGCGGCCGATCTCCTGCGTGGAGACACCCATGTCCGCAGCGCGCACCTGGTCGATCTGCACGCGCAGCTGCGGGCGCGTCTCCTTGTAGTCGGAATCGGCGCCCTGCAGGCCGGGATTGGCCTCCATCCGGGCGAGCATGCGGTCGCGCCAGAGCGCGAGCTCCTCGTAGTCGGGGCCGCCCAGCACGAGCTGCACCGGCTGGCCGCGGGTGCGCACCAGGCCACCGCCCGACATCGCGATGGCGCGCACGCCGGGGATCTCGGCGAGCTGGCCGCTGACCTGCTGCACCGCCTGGGCGGTGCTCACGTCGCGCTGGCGCCAGTCCTTCATGAACACGATGGCCTGGCCGGTGTGCATCTCCTCGCTGCCGCCCCAGCCCGCGGGCGCGCGCGTGTTCACGCGCTGCAGCGGCTGGTCGTCGCCGAGGAAGCCGAACAGCACCTGCTCCACCTGCTGCATCTGCTGCACGGTGTAGTCGTAGCCCGCGCCTTCCGGCCCCACCACCGAGACGAAGAACGAGCCGCGGTCCTCGGCCGGCGCCAGCTCGCTGGGCACCAGGCGCAGCATGAGCAGGCTGGCGGCGAGGGTCGCCAGCAGCACGCCGCCGAACAGCAGCGGGCGGCCGACGGTGCGGCCGATCACGCGGCGGTAGCCGTCGGTGAGGCGGGTCAGCTGGCGCTCGATCCAGGCGTTGAAGCCCAGCGGCTTCTCCTGCCGGCGGACCAGCTTGGAGCACATCATCGGCGTCAGCGTGAGCGCCACGAAGGCCGACAGCGCCACCGCCGCGGCGAGCGCCACGGACAGCTCGCGGAACAGGCGCCCGATGTTGCCCTCCATGAAGCCCACCGGCAGGAACACCGCCACCAGCACCGCGGTCGTGGCGATGACCGCGAAAGCCACCTGCCGCGTGCCGCGCTTGGCCGCCACCAGCGGCGGCTCGCCCAGGTCGACGCGGCGCTGCACGTTCTCGAGCACGACGATGGCGTCGTCCACCACCAGGCCGATGCACAGCACCAGCGCCAGCAGCGTGAGCAGGTTGATGGTGAAGCCGAAGGCGTACAGCGCGATGAAGGCAGCGACCAGGCAGACCGGGAGGGTCACCGCGGGGATCAGCGCCGAACGCACGCTGCCCAGGAACAGGAAGATCACCAGCACCACGAGGATGCCGGCCTCGGCCAGGGTCCAGTACACCCGCTCGACCGCCGCCTCGATGAACTGGGTGCTGTCGAAGGCGACGAAGATCGACATGCCTTCCGGCAGCGTCTCCTGGATGCGCGCGGCCTCCTCGCGGGCGGCGCGCGCCACGTCGAGGCTGTTCGCCGTGGACGTCTTGACGATGCCCAGGCCGACGTTGGACTGGCCGTTGCTGCGGAAGTAGGCGCGCGGCTCCTCGGCCGCGCGCTCCACGCGCGCCACGTCGCCGACGCGCACCACGTAGCCGTCGTCGCCGCGCGCCAGCGGGATGTTGCGGAAGTCCTCGGGCGCCAGGTAGCGGCGCTCCACGCGCAGGGTGAAGTCGCGGTCGAGCGACTCCAGGCGGCCCGCCGGCAGCTCGATGTTCTCCTGGCGCAGGGCGCCCTCGACATCGGCCACCGTCAGCCCGCGCGCCGCCAGCGCCTCGCGGTCGAGCCAGACGCGCATGGCGTAGCGCTGGCGTCCGCCGATCTGCACGCGCGCCACGCCCTCGAGCGCGGACAGGCGGTCCACCACGTAGCGCTCGGCGTAGTCGGTGAGTTCGAGGGTGTCGCGCCCCTCGGCGTTCATGTTGAGCCAGAGCACGACCTCGGAGTCGCTCTCGACCTTGGCCACCTCGGGCGCGTCGGCCTCGTCCGGCAGGCGGTCCATGATCCGGCTGATGGCGTCGCGCACGTCGTTGGCGGCCGCCTCGATGTCGCGGTTGAGGGTGAACTCGATGGTCACGCTCGCGCGGCCGTTGCGGCTGCGCGACTCGATCATGTCGATGCCCTCGATGCCGGCGAGCGCGTCCTCCAGCAACTGGGTGATGCGGGTCTCCACCACCGCCGCGGAGGCGCCGGGGTAGTTCACGTCCACCGACACGATGGGCGGGTCGATGGCGGGCAGTTCGCGCAGGGTGAGCCGGGTGAAGGCCATCACCCCGAGCACCACCAGCAGGAGGCTCAGGACGGTCGCGAAGACCGGCCGCTGGATCGAGATATCGGACAGACGCATGGGGCGGGACTCAGGGCGAGACGGCCGGCGCGGCGCCGCCCTGGACGGGCGCGTGCTCGGAGCCGGACGCGGTGCCGCGCGGGCGCGGGTCGATGGTCATGCCGCTGCGCAGCTTCACCGTGCCGTCGATCACCACGCGGTCCCCAGCGGCCAGGCCCTCGACGATCTCGACCTCGCCCCGGCGACGCGCGCCGACCGTCACCGGCACCTGGGTGACGATCTGGTTCTCGTCCACGCGGAACACCGAGGCCTCGCGGCCGATCTGCACCAGCGCGATCTCCGGCAGCGCCAGCACCTGGCGCTCCGGCTGCAGCAGGTCGACCGTCATCAGCATGCCCGGGCGGAGGACGCCGTCGGGATTGGGGAACTCGGCGCGGACCGTCACCGCGCGGCTGACCGGATCGACGCGCGAGTCCAGCGACATCACCTCGCCCTGGAACTCCAGGTCCCGGAAGGCCGCGCTGCGGGCGGTCACCGCCTGGCCGCGGCCGATCTGGCCGAGGAAGACCTCGGGCACCGAGAAGTCGACCTTCATGATCGAGATGTCGTCGAGGTTGGCGATGGGCGTGCCGGGCGTGACCAGCGCGCCCGGGCTGACCTGGCGCAGGCCGAGGACGCCGTCGAACGGGGCGGTGATCGCACGGTCGCCCAGCTGGGCGCGCACCTGCTCCATGCGGGCGCGGGCCGCATCGCGGACGGCCCGCTGCGCGTCGAGCGCGCTTTCGGCCACCAGCTGGCGCGCGGCGAGCTCCTGGTTGCGCCGGAACAGCCGCTCGGCTTCCTCGTAGGCGGCACGCGCCTCCTCGAGCTCGGCCAGCTGGGTGTTGCCGGAGAGGTCCACCAGCAGCTGCCCGGCGCGGACGGCGTCGCCGCTCTCGAAGTTCACCCTGCGCACGGTCTCGTTGACCTTGGCCGTGATGGTGACCGATTCGTTCGCGCGGGTGGTGCCGAGCGCCTGGATGCTGTCGCGCCAGGCCGTGGGCTGCATCTCCTGCACGGTCACGACGGCCGGCGGCATTCCGCCAGGACCGCCCGACGGCGCTCCCGAGTCGCGGCAGCCGGCGGTGAGAAGGAGGACGGCGAGCGCAGCGAAGGCGGCGGCGGAGCGTCGCTTGGAGATCATGGACATCGAGGTTCTTGGGTCTGGAGGCTTGACCGCGGAAGGAGGTGGCGGTTCCATCGCGACGACGATCGCGCTTGGAACGCGCCGCCGGCACGGTTTCCGTCGCGCAGGACCGCGGCGGCGGAGGACCGCGATTCTAGGTGGCGGACGTGACGGGCGAGCGTGACGAAAGGTGGGGGTACGCCCCCGGGCCGGTCGCGGAACAGGAAGGAGACGCGCATGGCGCACGTTCGCCTCGTGCAGGGCGACATCACCCGCCTCGCCCGGGATGCCATCGTGAACGCGGCGAACCCCGCCCTGCTCGGCGGCGGCGGCGTGGACGGCGCCATCCATGCGGCGGCCGGGCCCGGGCTCCTGGCGGAATGCCGGGCGCTGCCGGAAGTCGCGCCGGGCGTCCGCTGCCCCACGGGGGAGGCGCGCCTGACCGGCGCGCACCGGCTG
Organism: Coralloluteibacterium thermophilum; assembly: GCF_042654365.1. NCBI lineage: Bacteria > Pseudomonadati > Pseudomonadota > Gammaproteobacteria > Lysobacterales > Lysobacteraceae > Coralloluteibacterium > Coralloluteibacterium thermophilum. The sequence goes on along the minus strand of NZ_JBHSGG010000043.1, from coordinate 34,801 downwards.
CCGGCGCGCTACGTGATCCACACCGTGGGCCCGGTCTGGCGCGGCGGCGGGCACGACGAGCCCGCCCTCCTCCGCGCGTGCTACCGCAACAGCCTCGCGCTGGCCGCCGCCCACGGCGTCGGCACCATCGCCTTCCCGGCGATCAGCTGCGGCGTCTACGGCTATCCCGCCGCGCTGGCGGCGCAGGTCGCCATCGCGGCCCTCCGCGACCACGCTGGCGGTGCGGACGTCACCCTCTGCCTCTTCGACGACCGGCTGCTCGGGATCTTCCGCGCCGCCCTGGACGCCGCGGCCTCGTGAAAACGCGACAGGGCGCCGGAGCGCCCTGTCGCCAAGCGGGTCCAGCCCTGCGCGATCAGGCGCCCGGCCACTCGCCGAGGGCCGCCAGGCCGTTGTCCCGGGCGCGGGCGTAGACCGTCTCCTGCGCCTTGCCGACGTTGGCCTTGAGGTCCTGCGCCCAGATCTTGAGCGCCGCCGACTGCATGGCGCGGCCGTAGGAGAACGACAGCGGCCACGGGTTGTTGAGGCCCGGCTGGTTCATGGCGTTGAGGTGGGCCGTGGCCTTCTCGTCGCTCTGCCCGCCGGAGAGGAACACGATGCCCGGGAGGATCGCCGGCACGGTGGACTTCAGGCACATCAGGGTGGCCTCGGCCACTTCCTCGACGTCCGCCTGCTCCGGGCAGTCCTTGCCGGAGACGACCATGGACGCCTTGAGGATGGTGCCCTCGAGCATGACGTTCTGCTCGTAGAGCGCGCCGAACAGCGAGCGCAGGGTGGCCTCGGTCACCTCGTAGCAGGTCTGGATGTCGTGGTCGCCGTCCATGATCACCTCCGGCTCCACCATCGGCACCAGGCCCTGCTCCTGGCAGAGCGCCGCGTAGCGCGCGAGCGCGTGCGCGTTGGCCTCGATGCAGGTGCCGGAGGGGATGTCCTCGCCGATGTTGATGACCGCGCGCCACTTGGCGAAGCGGGCGCCGAGCCGGTAGTACTCCTCGAGGCGCTCGCGCAGGCCGTCGAGACCCTCGGTGACCAGCTCGCCGGGGCAGCCGGCCAGCGGCTTGGCGCCGGCGTCGACCTTGATGCCCGGGATGATGCCCGCCTTCTTCATGACCTCGACGAAGGGCGTGCCGTCGACGGTCTTCTGCCGCAGGGTCTCGTCGAACAGGATCGCGCCGGAGACGTAGTCGCCCAGCTTCGGCGTCGTCAGCAGCATCTCGCGGTAGGCGCGGCGGTTCTCCTCGGTGTTCTCGATGCCGACGGAGTCGAAGCGCTTCTGGATGGTGCCGGTGGATTCGTCGATCGCGATGATGCCCTTGCCGCGGGCGACCATGGCCTGTGCGGTTTCGGCAAGCTGTTCGATGCTCATGTGTGGTGGGTCCTGACGGCGGTGGGTGAAAAAAACCGCAGGAGTATAGCCCCCGCTCCAGTGGAGACGCCGTCGAATCCAGCCCACGCGGCAACCGCGCGCGGCGCCGGGCGCCGCACGCTGCGTCGTCGGCGCGCCGCGGCGGTGCCCGCGGCGCTGCCCTCAGAGATCGCCCAGCGTCGTCGCCAGTCCGTTCTCGTCCACCTCCAGCAGGCGCAGGGTGTTGGTCGCGCCGAGCTGGCCCATGTGGTCGCCGTTGGTGAGCATGAGCCGGTCGCCGACGTGCAGCAGGCCGGCGGCGTGCAGCTGGCCGACCGCCGCGCGCGCCGCCTCGCGGATGCGCATGCCGCGCGCGTCGAAGTCGATGGGGAAGACGTCGCGCATCATCGCCATCCGCCGGCGCGCGGCGGGGTCGTGGGTGAGCGCGTAGATGGTCGCGTGGGAGCGGAAGCGCGACAGGAAGCGTGCCGTGCCCCCGGACTCGGTCAGCGCCACGATGGCGCGGACGCTGATGTGCCCGGTCAGGAACATCGCCGCCATGGCGATGGCCTGGTCCGCGCGCTCCAGGTTGCGCGGGGCGGCCTCGAAGTCGGTGTCGTGCTTGAACTGGCGCTCGGCCCCCACGCAGATGCGGGCCATGGCCTCCACCGCGCGCACCGGGTACTGCCCGGCCGCGGTCTCGGCCGAGAGCATCACCGCATCGGTGCCGTCGATGATGGCGTTGGCCACGTCCATGACCTCGGCTCGGGTCGGGATCGGGCTGTCCACCATGGACTGCAGCATCTGGGTGGCGGTGATGACGATGCGGTTGCGCTCGACCGTCTTGCGGATGATGTCCTTCTGCAGGCCCGGCAGCTCGGCGTCGCCGACCTCCACCCCCAGGTCGCCGCGCGCGACCATGATCACGTCCGACGCCTCGATGATCTCCACCAGGTTGTCGATGGCCTCGGCGCGCTCGATCTTGGCGACGATCCAGGCGTGGCTTCCGGCCGCGCGCGCCAGCGCGCGCGCCTCCTCGATGTCGGCGGCGTTGCGGCAGAACGAGACGGCGAGGAAGTCCACGCCCAGCTCGGCGGCGATGCGGATGTGCGCGCGGTCGTCGTCGGTCAGCGCGCCCAGCGCGAGCCCGCCGCCGATCTTGTTGACGCCCTTGCGGTTGGAGAGCACGCCGCTGGTCACCACGCGGGTGCGCACGCGCTCGCCTTCGACCGCCTCGACCTCGAGCGTCACCAGCCCGTCGTCCAGGGCCAGGATGTCGCCGGCGCGCACGTCGTCCACCAGGCCGAGATAGCTCACGCCCACCTGGGTCGCGTCGCCCGGGGGCACGTCTGCGCGGGCCACCAGGTCGAAGCGCTGGCCGGCCTCGAGCGCGACCTTGCCCTCGGCGAACTTCTCGATGCGGATCTTCGGGCCCTGCAGGTCGGCCAGCACCGCCACCTCGCGGTCCAGGCGCTGGGCGATCTCGCGGATCGCCTGCACGCGCGCGGCGTGGTCGGCCGGCGTCCCGTGCGAGAAGTTCAGGCGGACGACGTCGACACCGGCGCGGATGATGCCTTCGAGGACGCCGGGGGCGTCCGTGGCCGGGCCGAGCGTGGCGAGGATCTTGGTGCGGCGGAGGGGTGCGGTCATCGTGGCTCCCTGTTCTGGAAGCGGGAAGCTAGCACAGCGGCGCGGCGCGATTGCGACCGGTGTCATACATACGTCGTCGCATGTCGCGCCGGCAGCGCCGCACCGCCCCGCTCCAGGCCTCAGACGAGGCCGGGGAGCGCCTCCGGCGCGTCCGCCAGGGCGTGCGCGCCGGCCGCCCGCAGCTCGGTCCCGTCTCCGAACCCCCAGAGCACGCCGACGGCGCGCAGGCCGTGCGCGCGTGCGCCCTCCATGTCGTAGCGGCGGTCGCCGATCATGCATGCCTCTGCGCCGCGGACGGAGAGCCGGCGCAGGGCCTCGGCGACCAGATCGGCCTTGGCGACCCGCGAGCCGTCCTCGCTCGCGCCCACGACGGTCTCGAAGCGGTCGCCGAAGGGCAGCGCACCGACCACGCGCTGCGCGTGCGCGTCCAGCTTGGCCGTGACCACCGCCAGCCGGTGCCCACGCGCGTGGAGGCCGCGCACCGCCGCCTCGATCCCCGGGTAGACCGTGTGCATGCGCCAGCCGCTCTCGGCATAGCGGGCGCGGTACAGCGCCACGGCGAGCTCCACCCGCGCGGGGTCGTGCAGCAGCAGCGGCGCGAAGCTGTCGCGGATCGGCGGGCCGATCCAGCTGCGCATGGCTCCGGGCTCGGGCGCGGCCACCTCCAGCTCGGCCAGGGCGGCGCGGGCCGCGGCGAGGATGCCCGCCTCGGAATCGATCAGCGTGCCGTCGAGGTCGAAGAACAGCGTGCGCGGCGGCGCGCTCAACCGCCGCGGGCCTCCAGCGCCGCCACCGCCGGCAGGGTCTTGCCTTCGAGGAACTCGAGGAAGGCGCCGCCGCCGGTCGAGATGTAGGACACGTCCTTCTCGATGCCGTACTTGTCCACCGCGGCGAGCGTGTCGCCGCCGCCGGCGATGGAGAAGGCGTCGGAGGCGGCGATGGCGCGCGCCAGGGTCTCGGTGCCCTTGCCGAAGGCATCGAACTCGAACACGCCGACCGGCCCGTTCCAGACCACGCTGCCCGCCGCGGCGACGCGCCCGGCGTACTGCTTCGCGGTCTCCGGGCCGATGTCGAGGATCATGTCGTCGGCCCCGACCTCCTCGACCCGCTTCACGGTCGCGGGCGCGTCGGCGCTGAACGCCGGCGCGACCACCACGTCGACCGGCAGCGGGATCTCGGCGCCGCGCGCCTTCGCGTCGGCGACGATCTTCTTCGCGGTCTCGACCAGGTCGGCCTCGACCAGCGACTTGCCCACCGGATGGCCGGCCGCGAGCAGGAAGGTGTTGGCGATGCCGCCGCCGACGATCAGCTGGTCGACCTTGGCGACGAGGCTGGACAGCAGTTCGAGCTTGGTCGAGACCTTGGAGCCGGCGACGATGGCGAGCAGCGGGCGCTTCGGGTTCTCCAGCGCGCGGGCCAGCGCGTCGAGCTCGGCCATCAGCAGCGGCCCGCCCGCGGCCACCCGCGCGTGGCGGATCGCGCCGTGGGTGGACGCCTGGGCGCGGTGCGCCGTACCGAAGGCGTCCATGACGAAGATGTCGCACAGCGCGGCGTACTTCTTCGCCAGCGTCTCGTCGTCCTTGCCCTCGCCGGGGTTCATGCGGCAGTTCTCGAGCAGCTTGATCTCGCCCGGCGCGATCTCGACCCCGTCGACCCAGTCGCGCACCAGCGGCACCTCGCGGCCCAGCAGCTCGGAGAGCCGCCGCGCCACCGGCGCCAGGGAGTCGGCCTCGCTCCACTGCCCCTCGGTCGGACGCCCGAGGTGCGAGGTCACCAGGACCGCCGCCCCCTTCTCCAGCGCCAACCGCAGCGTGGGCAGCGCCGCGACGATGCGCTGGTCGGAGCCCACCTTGCCGTCCTTGACCGGCACGTTCAGGTCCTCGCGGATCAGCACGCGCTTGCCGGCGAGATCGAGATCGGTCATGCGGAGGATGGTCATGCGGCGTCCTTGGTGGGTTGGTCGGGGCGGGCATTGTCCCGTCGCGCCGCGGAGCGGGCAAACGGCCGCGCACGCGGGAGCGGGACATGAAGACCGGTGGCGAGGAACGGGACGTCGAACGGAAAGGACCGAGGGCGCGTGGAGCGAGGTCCGCCGTCGCTCCTCCCTCCGCCTCGCACGCCTTGCAGCCCTCGTGCCGGATTCGCCACATGCGTGAATGCAGTGCGCCCCATCACGCGCGATTAGCATCGATTTCAAGGGGACTTAACCCGCGGACGGACAGACTCGGCCCCGTATCCGCACTTCGGTGGATGCATTCGTTCCCAACGGAGACAGACGCATGACGCACACCATCCTCAAGGCTGCCGCCCTCTCCGCCGCGATCGCATTCGCCGGCTTCGCCCACGCCCAGAGCGCCGTGGACCAGGTGCCGCCGCCGGTCGACACGACCCCGCCGACCGACCCGATCGACGCCACCAGCGCCAACCCGGCGGACCCGGTCGCCGATCCCGCTGCGGCCGCCGCGTCCGGCCCTGTGGTCGCCGGCGAGGCCGAGCTGGAAACGGCGCTCAACGCTGCCGGCTACACCAACGTCAGCGGCCTGGAGCAGAACGGCACGATCTGGAACGGCGAGGCCGTCAACCCGCAGGGCGCGCGCGTCGCGCTGCGCATCGACGCCCAGGCCGGCACGGTCCAGGAGGCCGCGCTGGACACCGAGGAAGCCGAGTAAGCGGCGCATCCTCCCGAAACGCGAACGCCCCGGTCTCCCGGGGCGTTCTTCTTTGCGCGACGGAAGAAGGCCCGGCGCGCCGGGCCTTCTTCGCAGACTGCGCCTGCGCGCCTTACCTGGCCGCCATCAGCGCCTTGGTGGTGTCGAGCATGCGGTTGGAGAAGCCCCACTCGTTGTCGTACCAGGCGAGGATCTTCACCAGGTTGCCGAGCACCCGCGTCTGGGTCGCGTCGTAGATCGAGCTGCGCGGGTCGTGGTTGAAGTCGACCGAGACCAGCGGCTGGGTGTTGATGCCGAGGATGCCCTTGAGCGACCCCTCGGCGGCCTCGCGGATGGCCGCGTCGATCTCGTCCTTGCTGGTCTCGCGCGCCGCGGTGAAGGTGAGGTCGACCACCGAGACGTTGATCGTCGGCACGCGCATCGCGAAGCCGTCGAGCCTGCCGTTGAGCTCCGGCAGGACCAGGCCGACCGCGGCGGCGGCGCCGGTCTTGGTGGGGATCTGCGAGTGCGTGGCCGAGCGCGCGCGGCGCAGGTCGGAGTGGTAGACGTCGGTCAGCACCTGGTCGTTGGTGTAGGCGTGGATCGTCGTCATCAGGCCCTGCACGATGCCGATCTTCTCGTGCAGCACCTTGGCGACCGGCGCCAGGCAGTTGGTCGTGCAGGAGGCGTTGGAGATGACCGTGTGCTCGGCCTTGAGGGTGTCGTGGTTGACGCCGTAGACCACGGTGGCGTCCACGTCCTTGCCGCCCGGCGCGGAGATGACGACCTTCTTCGCGCCGCCGGCAAGATGGGCCTTGGCCTTCTCCTTGCTGGTGAAGAAGCCGGTGCACTCCAGCACCACGTCCACGCCCAGTTCGCCCCACGGCAGCTTGGAGGGATCGCGCTCGGCGAGGACCTTGATGCGGTCGCCGTTGACGATCAGGTCGCCGCCCTCGACGGCGACCTCGCCCGGGAACTTGCCGTGCGCGGTGTCGTAGCGGGTCAGGTGCGCGTTGGTCTCCGCGTCGCCGAGGTCGTTCACCGCCACCACCTGGATCTCGCCGGTGCGGCCCGACTCGTACAGCGCGCGCAGCACGTTGCGGCCGATGCGGCCGTACCCGTTGATCGCCACCTTGATCGCCATGACTTCGAACTCCTCTTGGGTTGGGGGCGCGCCGCCCCGGAGGCCGCGCAGACCGCGTATCTTATCCGGTTCACCACACCTGCCGATGATCTGCCGTGCGCCGTACTCCCCTTGTGTCCGCGTTTCTTCTCGCCGCCCTCACCTCGCCCGCGTACGGATGGAGCGAACAGGGCCACCGCATGGTCGCCGAGCTCGCCCAGCGCCAGCTCTCGCCCGAGGCCAACGCCGAGGTCGCCCGCCTGCTGGAGGGCGAGCGCGAGCCGACGCTCGCCGGAGTGTCCGCCTGGGCCGACCAGCTGCGCGCGACCGACCCCGAGGAAGGTCGCCGCACCGCCGCGTGGCACTACATCAACTTCCCCGAAGGCGACTGCAGCTACGATGCCGCACGCGACTGCCCCGGCGGCGACTGCATCGTCGAGGCCATCGAGCGCCAGGCCGAACTGCTGGCCGACCGGACGCAGCCGGACGCGGAGCGCGCCAGGGCGCTGAAGTTCGTGGTGCACTTCGTCGGCGACGTGCACCAGCCGATGCACGCCGGCCGCCGCGACGACCGCGGCGGCAACGACTACCAGATCAGCCTGCGGACCGAACTGCGGCCGGACGCCTACGGGCGCTACTTCTACGACGCCGAGACGCGCACCCAGGGCACCAACCTGCACGCCGTCTGGGACCGCTACGTCCTGCTGTCGCGCGGCCTGGGCTGGGCGGAGTACGCCGACGCCCTGGCGGCCGAGGGCGTGGCCGACGTGCCCCGGGCGACGCCGGCGGCCTGGGCGGAGCAGTCCTGCGCGCTGATCCGCGACGAAGGGCTCTACCCCGACGGCCACCGGATGAACGACGCCGACCTGGAACGCCTGCGCCCGCTCGCCGAAGCCCAGGTGCGCGCCGCCGCGGTCCGGCTCGCCGCCGTGCTCGAACCCGCGCTCGCCGGCAGCGCCGAGGGCAGAGGCGACGTCACGCCGCATTGACGGCGATCAAGGCGGCGGCGGGGTCCGGCCCGCAGTCTGTTCCGCGTCGAATGACACGACGCAAAGAACAAGACCCGAGGACCCCATGTCCCGCACTCCGCTTTCCGCCCTGATCGTCGTCGCCCTCGCCGCCGCCGGCTGCATCGCGCCCGCGCATGCCGTCGAGTGGTCGGTCCGCACCGGCGCCACCCACGTCTCGCCCAAGTCCGACAACGGCCGCCTCGCCGGCGGCACGCTCGCGGCCAGCGTGGACGACGAGACCCAGCTCGGCCTGGCGATCACCGCCCGCCTCACTCCGCACTGGGCCATCGAACTGCTCGCAGCGACGCCCTTCCACCAGACCGCACGCGTCAACGGCGCCGACGCGGTGAACTTCAGGCACCTGCCGCCGACGCTGACCGCGCAGTACCACTTCGCGCCGTCGGCGCGGGTCAGCCCCTTCCTCGGGGCCGGCATCAACTACACCTGGACCTACGACGAGGAGGCCATCGGTCCGCTCGCCGGTGCCGACGTACGGCTGGGCAATTCCTGGGGCGCCTCGGCGCAGGCCGGGCTGGTGTTCCGGCTCTCGGACACGCTCGACCTGGTGGCCGATGCGCGCTGGATCGACATCGGCGCCGACGTGCGCGTGGACGGGACCAAGGTCGGAACCGTCGACGTCGACCCGATGGTCTACAGCGTGATGCTCGGCTGGCGCTTCTGATCCACCACCCCGGCCGGGGCGGCGGCCTCGTTCCCGCCGCTCCGGCCGTCCACGCGGGAGACATCCCATGAGCCTCGCAAGCCTGCTCCACGGCGCCATCGCCATCGGGCTGGTCCTGATCGTGATCGGCGTGGGCCTGCGCGGGCGCGATACCGGCACGGTCCTCGCCGGCATCGGCCTGTTCTGCGCGGTGGTGGCGGGCGCCGCCCGGCTGCTCCAGGCCTTCGGCTGAGGGACCGGAGGGCCACGCCGTCCCGGCGGCGGGCGCGTGCGCTGCGGCTATCCTTGCCCTTCCGCTCGCCGCGCAGCTCCCGCCATGTGCACGTTCCGCCGCCTGCTCTCCGGCATCGCCCTGCTCGCCCTCGCGCTCGCCCTGCCGGCCGTGGGCCGCGCCGCGGACGGTCCGGTGACGGTCTTCGCCGCGGCCAGCCTGCGCGGTGCGCTCGACGAGGTGGTCGCCGGCTGGCGTGCCGCAGGCGGCGCTCCCGTCCGCATTTCCTATGCCGGCTCCTCTACCCTCGCCCGCCAGGTCGAACGCGGCGCCCCGGCGGACCTGTTCCTGTCCGCCGACGTCGAGTGGATGGACAGCCTCGAACGCGGCGGCCACCTGGTCGCGGGCAGCCGCCGCGACCTGCTCGGCAACACGCTGGTGCTGATCGCGCCGCGCACCGCCGCCACCGGCGGCGATCCCCTCGCCTCCGCCCAGGCCTTCGCTGCGGCGCTCGACGACGGCCGGCTCGCGATGGCGCGGGTCGCCACGGTGCCCGCGGGCAAGTACGGCCGCGACGCGCTCGCCCACCTCGGGCTGTGGGAGAGCGCCGCGCCGCGGGTGGTCGAGGCCGAGGACGTGCGCCAGGCGCTGATGCTGGTCGCACGCGGCGAAGCGCCGCTGGGCGTGGTCTACGCCAGCGACGCCCAGGCCGAGCCGCGGGTGCGGGTGGTCGCCGGCTTCCCTGCGGGCAGCCACGCGCCCATCGTCTATCCGGCCGCCGCCGTCGCGCGCCGCGGCGCCCATCCGCAGGCCCGGGCCCTGCTCGACTGGTTCGCCGCACCCGGTGCCGCCGCCGTGTTCGCGCGCCACGGCTTCGTCCTGCGCTGACCCGACCGCGCCGTCCGCATGCTGGGCCTCACCGACGCCGAACTCGCCGCCATCGCGCTCAGCCTGCGCGTGGCGGCCGTGGCTGCGCTGTGCAGCCTGCCCTTCGCGATCGCGGTCGCCTGGCTGCTCGCGCGCGTGCGCTTCCGCGGCAAGATCCTGCTCGACGCCCTGGTCCACCTGCCGCTGGTGCTGCCGCCGGTGGTGACCGGCTACGTGCTGCTGGTGCTGTTCGGCACCCAGGGCCCGATCGGCGCCTTTCTCGACGCGCACTTCGGCCTGGTCTTCGCGTTCCGCTGGACCGGCGCCGCGCTCGCCTGCGCGGTGATGGCCTTCCCGCTGATGGTGCGCTCGATCCGCCTCGCCATCGAGAACGTCGATCCGCGCATCGAACAGGCCGCGGCCACCCTCGGCGCGCCGCCGTGGCGGGTGTTCCTCGACACCACCCTGCCGCTGGCCTGGCCGGGCATCGTCGCCGGTCTGGTGATCGCCTTCGCCAAGGCGCTGGGCGAGTTCGGCGCCACCATCACCTTCGTGTCGGCCATCCCGGGCGAGACCGAGACGCTCTCGCTCGCGATCTACGGGCTGATGCAGGTGCCCGGCGGCGAGGCGCGGCTGTGGCGGCTGGCGCTGGTGGCGACCGTGCTCGCCTTCGCCGCGGTGCTGGCGTCGGAATGGCTGCTGCGCCGGCAGCGGAGGGCGACGTGAGCATCGACATCGACGTCGACCTCGCGCGCGGCGACTGGCGCCGCCGCGTGCGCATCCGCAGCGAGGCGCGGGTGATCGCGCTGTCCGGACATTCCGGCGCCGGCAAGACCTCGCTGCTGTACGCCATCGCCGGCCTGCTGCGCCCGCGCGACGGGCACATCCGCATCGGCGGGGCGCGCCTGTTCGATGCCGCGGCCGGGATCGACCTGCCCGTGCACCGCCGGCGCATCGGCTACGTGTTCCAGGACGCGCGCCTGTTCCCGCACCGCGACGTGCGCGCCAACCTGCTCTACGGCGCGCGCCGGCGGCGCGGCGAGGCCGGCACGGCGCCGGCGGCGCGACTGGACGAGGTGGTGGCGCTGCTGGGCATCGAAGCGCTCCTGCGACGACGGCCGGCGGGCCTGTCGGGCGGCGAGGCGCAGCGCGTCGCCATCGGGCGCGCCCTGCTCTCGCAGCCGCAGGTGCTGCTCTTCGACGAACCGCTCTCGGCGCTCGATGCCGCGCGCCGCGCCGAACTCCTGCCCTACCTGCGGCGGGTGCGCGACGAGACACGCATCCCACTGGTCTACGTGAGCCACGCGGCGGACGAGATCCGGCAGCTCACCGACGCGGTCTTCATCCTCGACTAGCGGGGACGCGCGCCTTCGATCGCGAAGCGGCCGGGGGTGCCGGCGCGGGGAGCTGGCGGCGCCTTGACGGCCTCCTGCGATACTGGCCGCACTTCGCCAGGGAGGAACCGATGCAGCCGGACACGCTGGACGATGCCGTCGCCCGCATCTACGCCCACGCGGGGCAGCGGGTGGTGCTGGCCACCCCGCTCGGCCTCGGCAAGCCGCACCGCCTGCTGAACGCGCTCTACGCGCGCGCCCGCGACGACGCCACGCTGGGACTGCACATCATGACCGCGCTGTCGCTGGGCCCGCCGGCGCCCGGGCCGGGGCTGGAGGGGCGCTTCCTGCGGCCCTTCCTCGCGCGCCACTTCGGCGAGGACTTCCCGGCGCTCGACTACGTCCGCGACCGCGCCCGCGACGCCCTGCCCGCGAACGTGGAGGTCGAGGAGTTCTACATGCAGTCCGGCGGGCTGCTCGGCTCGACCCAGGCGCAGAGCGAGTACGCCAGCCTCAACTACACCCACGTTGCCCGCGACGTGGCCGCACGCGCGCCGAACGTGGTCGTGCAGAAGGTCGCGCGCGAACCCGGCGGCACGCGGCTGTCGCTGAGCTGCAATCCCGACCTCACCTTCGATCTCCTCGACGCCATCGCCGCACGCGGAGGTGCGCGGCCGCTGATGGTCGCGGAGATCGATCCCGGGCTGCCGTGGATCGACGGCCCGTGCGCCGTCGACGCGGACTTCTTCGACCTGGTGCTCGCCCTGCCGGACCCCGCGCCGCCGCTGTTCGCCCTGCCGCGCCAGCCGGTCTCCGACACCGACTACGCCATCGGGCTCTACGCCAGCACCCTGGTCCGCGACGGCGGCACGCTGCAGATCGGCATCGGCGCGCTGGCCGACGCGCTGGCACACGCCCTGGTGCTCCGGCACACCCGCAACGCCGACTACCGCGCCGTGCTCGAAGCGCTGGCGCCGGGCCTGGCGGACTCGGCCCTGGTGCGCGGCATCGGCGGCGTCGATCCCTTCGAGCAGGGGCTGTTCGGCGCCAGCGAGATGGTCAACGACGGCTTCCGTGTGCTCGCGGAGGCCGGCGTGCTCCGCCGCCGCGTGGTCGACGACATCCGCGTCATGCGCCGCATCAACCGCGGCGAAGCCAACCACGAGGACCGCCTGCTGCTGGAGCGCGAGGGCCGCTGGCTCGACGGCGCGTTCTACCTCGGTTCCCGCGACCTCTACGACTGGCTGCGCCGGTGCGGCGAGCGCGAATGCAGCGGCCTGCGGATGACGCGGGTCACCGAGATCAACCAGCTCTACGGCGACGAGGCGCTGGAACGCGAGCAGCGGGTGCACGCGCGCTTCTTCAACACCTGCATGCTGATGACCGCCCTCGGCGCGGCGACCTCCGACGCGCTGGAGGACGGCCGCGTGGTGTCGGGCGTGGGCGGCCAGTACAACTTCGTGGCCATGGCGCACGCGCTCGAGGATGCCCGTTCCGTGCTGATGTTCCGTGCCACCCGCACCTCGGGCGGGCGCACCGAGTCCAGCGTGCGCTGGAACTACGGCCACACCACCATCCCGCGCCACCTGCGCGACATCGCGGTGACCGAGTACGGCATCGCCGACCTGCGCGGCGCGCGGGACGCGGACTGCGTCGAGGCCATGCTGGCCATCGCCGACGCGCGCTTCGGCGAGGCCCTGGTCGCGGAGGCCCGAAAGGCGCGCAAGCTGCGTGCGCGGGCGCGCCTGCCGGACATCCGCGGCAACACGCCCGAGCGGCTGGCGGCGCGGCTGCGGCCGTTCCGCGATGCCGGGCTGTTGCCGGACTACCCCGTCGGCAGCGACTTCACGCCCGTCGAGCAGCGCCTGCTCAGGGCCCTCGCCTGGCTGCGCGCGCGCACCGCCGGCCGCAGCGACCGACTGCGCACGGCCTGGCGCGCCTGGCGCCGCGGTCCGGCCAGCGACGATGCCGAGGCGATGGCCCGGATGGGGCTGGAGCGGCCCGCCGGCCTGCGCGAGCGCCTCGACGCCAGCCTCGTGGCCCTGGCGCTGGAGGCCGTCTCGGGAAACGAGTGAAGAGGAGCAACGGCAGGGCGAGGAACACCCTCGTTCCTCACGCCTGCCACTCGCGCCTCGCCCAGGGCCTCAGCCGAGCGCGCGCGCCGCTTCCACCACGCGTTCGACGGTGAAGCCGAAGTGCGCGAACAGCGTGTCGGCCGGCGCCGAGGCGCCGAAGCTGTCCATGCCGATCACGGCACCGTCGAGGCCCACGTACTTGCGCCAGAAGTCCGCGGTGCCGGCCTCGATGGCGATGCGGCGGCGGCACCACGAGGGCAGCACGCCCTCGCGCCACTCCGGCGGCTGGCGGTCGAACACGTCGGTCGAGGGCATCGACACCACGCGCACCTTGGTGCCCTGCTGCTCCAGCGTGCGCGCCGCCTGCATGGCCAGCTCCACCTCGGAGCCGGTGGCGATCAGGATCAGGTCGAAGGTGGCCTCCGGCGGATCGCTCAGCACGTAGCCGCCGCGCGCGATGTCGGCGAGCTGCTGCGCTGTGCGCGCCTGGTGCTGCAGGTTCTGGCGCGAGAACACCAGGCAGCTCGGACCCTCGCGGCGCTCGATGGCCGCACGCCAGGCCACCGCCGACTCGACCGCGTCGCAGGGACGCCAGACGTCGTTGTTGGGGATGTAGCGCAGGCTGGCCAGATGCTCGACCGGCTGGTGCGTCGGGCCGTCCTCGCCCAGGCCGATGGAGTCGTGGGTGTAGACGTGGATGGTGTGCGCCGGGATCAGCGCGCTCATGCGCACCGCGTTGCGCGCGTAGTCCGAGAACACCAGGAAGGTGGCGTCGAACGGGAGGAAGCCGCCGTGCAGCGCCAGGCCGTTGGAGATCGCGGTCATCGCGAACTCGCGCACGCCGTAGAACACGTAGTTGGCGTCCGGGTCGCTGCTGGCGACCGAGGTGCTGGCCTTCCACAGGGTGAGGTTGGAGTGCGCGAGGTCGGCCGAGCCGCCGACGAGCTCCGGCAGCAGCGGCGCGAAGGCCTCGATGGCCAGCTGCGAGGCCTTGCGCGAGGCGATGGTCTGGCCGTCGGCGGCCACCTTGGCGATGTAGGCGTCGGCCGCGGCGGCGAAGCCCTCGGGCAGTTCGCCGTGCGAGCGGCGGGTGAGCTCGGCGGCCTGCTCCGGGAACTGGCGCGCGTAGGCGTCGAACAGGCGGTTCCAGGCGTCCTCGCGCACGGTGCCGGCATTGACGGCGCGCCAGCCGTCCCGGATCGCCTCGGGGATCTCGAAGGCGGGATGCGGCCAGCCCAGCTCGGCGCGCATGGCGACGATCTCGTCCTTGCCCAGCGGCGCGCCGTGGCTGGACTCCTTGCCGGCCTTGTTCGGCGAACCGAAGCCGATCGTGGTGCGGCAGCAGATCAGGGTCGGCCTGTCGGCCGAGGCCAGCGCGGCGTCGATGGCCGCCTTGATGCTGTCGGGGTCGTGGCCGTCCACGCCGCGCACGACCTGCCAGCCGTAGGCCTCGAAGCGCGCGGCGGTGTCGTCGGTGAACCAGCCCTCGACCTTGCCGTCGATGGAGATGCCGTTGTCGTCCCAGAACGCGACGAGCTTGCCGAGCTTCCAGGTGCCGGCCAGCGAGGCGGCCTCGTGCGAGATGCCCTCCATCAGGCAGCCGTCGCCCATGAACACCCAGGTGCGGTGGTCCACGATCTCGAACTCGGGGCGATTGAAGCGCTGCGCCAGCAGCTTCTCGGCGAGCGCGAAGCCGACCGCGTTCGCGAAGCCCTGCCCGAGCGGGCCCGTGGTGGTCTCCACGCCCGGCGTGTGGTTCGCCTCGGGATGCCCCGCCGTCAGCGAGTGCATCTGGCGGAAGTTCTTCAGTTCCTCGATCGGCAGGTCGTAGCCGGACAGGTGCAGCAGGGCGTACTGCAGCATCGAGCCGTGCCCGTTGGACAGCACGAAGCGGTCCCGGTTGAACCACTTCGGGTTCTTCGGGCTGTGGCTCAGGTAGTCGTTCCAGAGCACTTCGGCAATGTCGGCCATGCCCATGGGCATGCCGGGGTGGCCGGACTTGGCGGCCTCGACCGCATCGGCGGCGAGAAAACGGATGGCGTTGGCGAGGTCGCGGCGGGAAGGCGTCGTCATCGGGGTTCCGGAAGGGCGATAGCGTGGGCCGTCGTCGCGACGGCGCGTCATTGTCGCCGACGCGCGGGCGGACGGCCAAACCTCCGCCGCGCGCCGGCACGGGCTCAGCCGTCGGCGGGGGCGGCCACCGTCTTCCCGACCTCGGAGCGCGCGATCACCACCGCGCCGACCATGTCGCCGGTGACGTTGACCGTGGTACGGCACATGTCGAGCAGGCGGTCCACGCCGAGGATGAGGCCGATCCCCTCGGGCGGGATGCCGAACATGGCGAGGATCATGGCGATCACCGGCAGCGAGCCGCCGGGCACGCCCGCGGCGCCGATGCCTCCCATCACGCACAGGCCGAGGATCATCACCTGCTGGCTCAGCGCCAGCTCGACCCCGTAGAACTGCGCCAGGAACAGCACCGTGACGCCCTCGAAGAGGGCCGTGCCGTTCATGTTGGCGGTCGCGCCCAGCGTGCACACGAAGCGGCCGATGTGACGCGGCACGCCCAGGCTCTCCTCCGACACCTTGAGCGTGGTCGTGAGGCTCGCGCTGGAGGAGGAGGTCGAGAAGGCGGTCAGGATGGCCGGCTGCGCGGCACGGAAGAAGCGCAGCGGCGAGGCGCGCCCGGCCACCCACAGCAGGATCGGGAAGACCACGAAGAAGTGGATGCCCAGCGCCAGCAGCACCGTGCCCACGAACCGCGCCAGCTGCCACAGCACGTCCACGCCGAGCCGCGCGGTGATGGTGAACAGCAGCGCCGCGACGGCGTAGGGCGCGAGCTGGATGATCCAGCCGATCAGCTTGAGGCAGATGTCGTAGATGCCCTGGCAGGTGCCGACGAAGGTGCGCGTGCCCTCGCTGCGCACCACGGTCGCGGCGACGCCGACGAACAGCGCGAACACCATCACCGCGATCAGGTCGCCGTTGCTCGCGGCCGCCACCGGGTTGCGCGGCACCAGGTTGAGCAGGAGCTGCATGCCGGTGACCGCTTCGCGCGAGGCGGCGATCTCGCTGCCGCGGTCGCCGGCCTGCGCCAGCAGCGCGTCGCGCGCCGCCTCGTCCAGGCCCGACCCGGGCTGCAGCACGTTGACCGCGATCAGGCCGATGGTCACCGCGATGGTGGTCACCAGCGCGACCCACAGCAGGGTCTTCAGCCCGATGCGGCCCAGGGAGCCGGGCTCGCCGATCTCGACCACGCCCAGGACCAGCGCGGAGAACACCAGCGGAATGACCAGCATGAACAGCAGGCGCAGGAACAGCTGTCCGATCGGGTCGGTCACGTAGGTGGTGACGACGTCCAGCCAGCCGGCATCCGCGGCGAACAGGTTGGCGAGGATGCCCGCGGTCACGCCCAGCACGAAGCCGAGCAACATCTTGGTATGCAGCGGAAGGCCGCCGGATTGGGTCATGGAAACTCCGAAGGAAACGCGGCCGGAACGGCGCTGCGGACGGGGCGGCGGAACGCCGCGCGCGGCGCAGCCTAACGCAAGGAGCCTTGGCGGCAGAAATGCCGGACGTCGTGGCGCCCCGGGCGGGTCAGCGCGCGCGGGGCGGGTACAGCGGAGGCAGCGGCGCCTCCCGGTGCGGGTCGGGCGCCACGCTGCGCAGCCTCGGCCCGTCGGCGAAGGCGCTGCGCAGTTGCTCCCGCGTCGGCCGCGGATCGCCGCCGCCCCAGCGCGCCCGCGCGAGGGCGTCCACCGCGGCCTGCTGCGCCGGGTCGGCCAGGCGGCCCGCCACGGCCTCCAGCCCGCCGCGTCCGCGCGTGCCGCAGAGATCGACCAGGGCCTCCGCGACCGCGCCGAGGTCGCCTTCGTCCAGCGCCCTGCGCAGCGCGCGCGCGGCCTCCGCCCCGCGCCCGGCGCCGGCCGCGGGGGTCGCTGCAGGCGCGGACGCGGCCGGTGCGACGCGCCGGCGATCGCGCACCAGCAGGACGGCACAGGCCAGGCCGAGCACCAGCGTCGCCAGTTGCCAGGGCCAGACCGCTCCGCCCACCCCGGGGGAGGCCCCCACGGGCGCATCCACCGGTGCCGCGGCGGCGTCCGCGGGAGCGCGCGGCGCGACGCCGGCACCCGCCACGTCGACCTCGAAGCCCGGCAGCCGCGCGGCCTCGCGGCGATCGTCCTCGACGTTCCACCAGCCCACCTCCAGCGCCGGCACCTCGAGGGTCCCCCCGGTGCGCGGCACGATGGCGAAGCGGCGGCTCAGGGTCGTCTGCACACGGCCGTCGCGCCACTGTTCGCGCGTGTCCGCCGGCTCCGGGAAGACCTGCGCGCCGGCGACCTCCGGGAAGCCCAGGTCGGGCAACTGGGCCGCGGTCGCGCCGTCGGCGCGCAGGCGCACGGTGACTAGGAGCGGCTCGCCGGCGCGGCCGCTCTCCGGCGGGGGCTCCATTTCCAGGTCGAGCGCGCGCACCGCCAGCCAGGGGCTGGGGGCATCCGCCGGCTGCGGACGCACCTCGAGCGTCTGCGGCGTGCCGGAGGTCGCCGAGACCTGGCTGTCCTGCATGAAGGCGTCGAAACCGCTGCCCAGCGCGCGGCCGCGGAACCGTGCGGGCGGGATCTCGATGGTGCCGCTGCGCTCCGGCGTCACCAGGAAACGGCGCTCCACCACGTTGTAGCGCCGCCCCGCGAGGCTGCGCTGATAGGTCACGTCGTCGCCGATGCGCTGCACCGCCACGCCGTCGGGCGTCGGCGCCTCCAGTTGCCCGTCCAGCAGCGTCACCGCGTAGTACAGCCGCACGGTGTAGGCCACCGACTGCTGCACGTAGGGGGCGTCGGTCTCGAGCTCGCTCTCCACGAACACCGGGTCGCCCGCGCGCGCCACCCGGGTGGACGCGGGCGCGACGGTCAGCGCCAGCGGCTCGGTCTCCACGTCCCCGATGCGCAGGCGCGGGATGCCGATGACGCCCTCGCGGCGCGGTTCGAGCGTCACCCCGTACAGGGTGGACGTGCTCGCGTTGCCGTTGACGATGCGCGTCTGGCTGCTGCTCGAACGGCCGCGCACGACGAAGTCCTCGTCCAGCGGGGACAGGTCGGGTTCGCCGGTCGCGCGCGCGACCTCGATGTTGAGCGTCACCGTCTCGCCGAGGACCACGCGGTCGCGGTCGAGCCAGGCGCGCGGCGCGGCCAGCGCCGGCAGCGCGAGCAGGGCCAGCACGACGAACAGGACGCAGCCAGGCAGGCGTCTCATCGGGAATCTCCTTGCAGTTGCCGGCGGCGGTGCTCGAGCTCGAACTTGCGGCGCAGCAGGCCGCCGGGATCGTCCGGCACGCGACGCAGCCACTGCTCGACGGCCTGGCGCTGCTCGTCCTCGCGGCGCGCTTCGGGATCGACCTGCGCGGTGCCTTCCTGCTGCGCGCGTTCGGCGAGCGCGCGCTCCATCTCCGCACGCGCCGCGGCCTCGGCCTCGCGCTGCGCGTCCTCGTCGCCCGGCTCGGGCTCCGGCGACGCCTCCGGGTCGCGTGCGCCGTCGGCGTCCCCGGGCTCGGCGTCGGCGTCCTGTTGCGGGTCCTGCCCGGGCTGCGCCGGACTGTCGCCCTGGCCCTGCTGCGCGTCCTCGCCCGGCCCGGGCTCCGGCGGCGGGTCCTGCCCGCCCTCGCCGCCCTCCTGCGGCTGCGGCGGCTGGCGCTCGAGCCACTCCTGCACGGCGCGGCGGTTGGCCTCGGCGTCCTCGTGCCCGGGATCGCGCGCGAGCGCGGCGTCGTAGGCGGCGAGCGCGGCCTCGTAATCCCCGGCGCGCGCCAGTGCGTTGCCCCGGTTGTAGTCGGCGTCCACGCCGTCCAGGCGCTCCCAGATCGCCGCCGCGGCGGCATGGTCGCCGGCGCGGTAGGCCGCCGCCGCGGCGAGTGCGGGATCGCGCGCCAGGCTGCGGGCGCGCTCGACATCGCCCGCCTCCAGCGCGTCCCGCGCGCGCTGGTCGGCGCGGCGGAAGGCCCCCTCCAGGCCGCCCGCCTGCGCAGGCGTGGCGACCGGCAGCACCATCACGACCGCGAGGACCATCAGCCAGCCGCGCCGGAACGCGAGTAGGGCCAGCGGCAGCAGCGCCAGGACCAGCCAGATGCCGCCGTCGGCGCGGCGGCCGACGACGCTCTCCTCGCCGCCGGCGGCCACCGCCTGCGGGTCGAGCACGCCGAGGGTCTCGAGATCCTCGCGGTCGCCGCTCAATGCGGCATAGCGCCCGCCTCCCGCCGCGGCCAGTTCGCGCAGCGCGGCGGGATCCAGCCGGGGCATGCGCAGCCCGCCGCCGCGGTCCGCCAGGAAGCCGCTGCCGGTGGTGACCGGCGCGCCCTGCTCGGTGCCCACGCCGAGCACGGAGACGGTGAACCCTTTGCCGCGCGCGGCCGCTGCCGCGCGGCCGGCCGCGTTCCCCGCGCTGTCGGTGATCACCAGCACGGTTCCGGTCGCGAAGCCGGCGTTCTCCATCAGCGCGACCGCGCGGGCGATGGCGCGCTCCGGCCGTTGGCCATCGACGGGCATGATGTCGGGCGACAGCGCGTCCAGGAAGGCACGCACCGTGGCGGCGTCCTCGGTGAGAGGCGACACGACGAAGGCGTCGTCCGCGTAGACCACCAGCCCCACCTGGCCGCCGCGGCGCGTCTCGAGCAGCTCGGCGAGCTTGTAGCGTACGCGCGCGATCCGGGACGGGGCGATGTCCTCGGCCAGCATGGACGAGGACAGGTCCAGCGCCACCACCAGGGCCGCCTGCGGCCGCCACAGCGGCTGGCTGTCGTGGCGCCAGCTGGGCCCGGCCAGCGCGAACGTCGCCAGCACGAGGACGCACGCGGCCAGCAGCAGCGGCAGGTCGCGCCGGCCGCCCCCGCGGGCGTCGAGAAGATGCGGCAACAGGTGCGGATCGACGCTGTCGCGCCAGGCGGCGTCCGCCTGCCGACGCCGCCGCCACAGCCAGGCCAGCAGCGGAAGCCCGAGCAGCAACAGGAGCCAGGCGGGACGCAGGAAGACGAGTCCGTCGACCATGCTCATGCACCTCCGCCCGCGCGCGGCCGGCGCAGCAGCAGCCCGGACGCCGCGAGCGCCAGCGCCAGCCCGAGCGGCCAGGCATAGAGCTCGTCGCGCGGCCGCTGTATCTCGCCCTCGCGCTCGACGGGTTCGATGCGGTCGAGTTCGGCGTAGATGCCAGCCAGCTCCTGGGTATCGCGGGCGCGGAAGTAGCGCCCGCCGGTGAGCTCGGCCACCTCGCGTAGCGCCTCCTCGTCGATGGCGTCGGCACCGCCCGGCATCCGCATGCCGAACAGCGCGCCCAGCCCGCCGCCCTCGCCGCCGAACCCGATGGTATGCACGCGCACGCCCGCGACCGCCGCCAGTTCCGCCGCCTTCGCGGGCTCCAGGGCACCGGCGTTGTTGACGCCGTCGGTCAGCAGGATCAGGACGCGCTGCCCCTCCGGCTGCTCGCGCAGCCGCTTGACCGCGAGGCCGATCGCGTCGCCGATGGCGGTCTCGCGCCCGGCGAGCGCGACGACGCTGTCCGCCAGTTGCTGGCGCACCGTCTCCAGGTCGAGGGTGAGCGGGGTCACGGCATAGGCGCGTTCGCCGAACAGGATCAGGCCGACGCGGTCGCCCTGGCGGCGGTCGAGGAAGTCGCCGAGCACGGCCTTGGCCGCCGCCAGCCGCTCGACCGGCCGCCCACCGAGCTGCATGTCGGGCTCGGACATGCTGCCGGAGAGGTCGACCGCCAGCATCAGGTCGCGGGCGCTCTGCGGCGGCTGGACCACCTCGCCGAGCCGCTGCGGCCGCGCGGCGGCCACGCACAGCAGCGCCCAGGCCAGCAGCGGCAGCCAGGCCAGGCGCAGGTGGCGCGCGCGCGCCGGCTCGCCGAGCCCCGCGAGCCGCTGGGCGTAGGGCACCCGCAGCGCGGCGCCGGCGTCGGGCGCGGCCGGCAGCAGGCGCGCCACCAGCAGCGGCAGGGGCAACGCCAGCAGCAGCCAGGGCCAGGCGAGGACGATGCCCGCGAGCGCGTTCATCGGCCCCCCGTCATGTCGAGGTAGCGACGGCGCACCAGGGGCTCGGCCTTCGCCACTGCGGCGGCATCCGCCCGCGCCTGGTAGGGCCCGCTTTCCAGCACGCGCCCCGGGCCCGCACTGAAGGGGCGCGAGGGATCGTCGCCGTCGAGGAAGCGCAGCCAGGCGTCGCCCCGCAGCGCGACGGCGCCGGGATCGCGCAGCCGCGCGGCGCGGCGCAGGTGTTCGGACATCGTGCGCAGACGCGCCGCGGGATCGCCGGCCCCGGCCAGCGCCGTGTCGAAGGCCCCGGCCAGCGCGGCACGGCGCCGGCGGCGCACGGCCCGGCGCCGCAACGACCACACGAGGATGCCCAGCGCGACGGCGCCCAGGGCGATCAGCACCCACCAGCCCCAGGCCAGCGGCCAGATGCCCGGGGGCGGCGGCAGGTGGATGTCGCGCAGCTCGGGTCCGGCCTGCGCCGCCAGCAGCAGGATGCTCATGCCGCCACCCGTCCCGGCATCAGGAGAGGCAGGATCGCCTCGGGCGCGGCATCGGTCGACAGCACCAGCGTCGCCGCGGCGACGCGCTGCAGGCGCGTGCATGCGCGCTCGACCGGCGCCTCGAAGCGCGCGCGCCACGCCTCCCGGGCCTGCGCTCCGGCGAGATCGAGCACGTGCCGGGTGTCGCCCGCCTGCAGGGCCACGCGCGCGCGGGGCGGGGCCCGCTCCAGGGGATCCACCAGCAGCACCACGCACAGCTCGTGGTGCTCGGCGAGCAGGGCCAGGCGGGCGTCGTCCACCGCCTCCAGGCTGGCCGGATCGGCGAGCACCACGATCCGGCCGCCCGGGCGCAGCAGGCGCCCGCCGGCGGCCAGCGCCTCGTCGAGGCCGCGGTCGTCGGCGGGCGGACCTGCGTACCAGCGCGCGAGCGTGTCGAGCGCGCGCTGCGCGCCGCGCACGCCGCCCGCCGGCGGCTGCGGCGCCTCGTCGCCCGCCCGGATCGCCCCGATGCGGTCGCCGCTGCGCTGCGAGGCCCAGGCCGCCAAGGCGCCGGCGCGCGCGGCCTGCACCGACTTGAAGCACACGCGCGTGCCGAAGTAGAGCGCCGGCGCGGTGTCGCAGATCAACAGGGAGACGCGCTCGCGCTCGGCGTGGAAGACCTTGGTGTGGGTCCGCCCGCTGCGCGCGGTCAGGCGCCAGTCGATGTGGCGGGCGTCGTCGCCCTGGGCGTAGGGCCGCGACTCCGCGTAGTCCATGCCGCGGCCGCGCAGCCGGGAGCTGCTCCCCGTCGCGCCGTGCACGCCGCGGCCCGCGGGCGGCCAGGCGCGCACGCGTTCGCGCAGCGCGATGAGATCGGCGAGATCCGGGCGGACGCCGTCGCCGGGCGGGACCGTCTCCTGCCGGCTCACGGCAGCGGTACGCGCCCGATCAGTTCCGCCACCAGGCGTTCCCCGTCCCAGCCCGCCGCGGTCGCTTCGTAGCTCGGCAGCACACGGTGGCGGAGGACGTCCGGCGCGACCGCCTGCACGTCCTCCGGCGTCACGTAGTCGCGCCCGCCCAGCCAGGCCCTCGCCCGCGCGCAGCGCTCGAGCGCGATGGAGCCGCGCGGGCTGGCGCCCCAGGCGATCCTGCGCGCGAGCGCGGCGTCGTAGGCCGAGGCGTCGCGCGAGGCCAGGACCAGTTCGACGATGTAGCGTTCGAGCTGGGGCGCGACGTGCAGGTCGAGCACGGCCGCCCGCGCGGCGAAGACTTCGGCCTGGCTGATCCGTCGCGCCGGCGCCGCCGGAGCGGCCAGCGCGCTGCGGGCGCGCGCCCGCGCCAGGCGCAGGATCTCGGTTTCCGCCTCGGCCTCCGGATACCCGACGCGCACGTGCATCAGGAAGCGGTCGAGCTGGGCCTCGGGCAGCGGGTAGGTCCCCTCCTGCTCGATGGGATTCTGGGTCGCCATCACCAGGAACAGCGGCGGCAGCGCGTAGGTGGTGCGCCCCACGGTGATCTGGTGCTCGCCCATCGCCTCGAGCAGCGCCGACTGCACCTTGGCCGGTGCGCGGTTGACCTCGTCGGCCAGCAGCAGATTGTGGAACAGCGGGCCCGGCTGGAATTCGAAGCGCGCGTCCTGCGGTCGCCAGATCTCGGTACCGGTCAGGTCGGCCGGCAGCAGGTCCGGCGTGAACTGCACGCGGTGGAAGTCCGCCTCGATCCGCGCCGCGAGTTCCTTGATCGCGGTGGTCTTGGCCAGGCCGGGCGCGCCCTCCACCAGCAGGTGCCCGTCGGCCAGCAGCGCGATCAGCAGGCGTTCGACGAGGGGCTGCTGGCCCACGATGGCCGTGCCGAGATCGCGCCGCAGGGCCTCGAAGGCCGCGTGCAGGCCGGCTGCATCGAGCGTCGGCGAATCGGGAAAGCTCACGGACATGGGTACGACTCCTGGAGACTGCGCTTGGACCTGCGGAGCCTGCGATGGTTCACGATCCGCCGCGCGGACGCCAGGGTGGCCGCGACCGCGCACGAGGCCCCGACGCGTCCCGAAACGAACCGGGGCCGCTTGCGCGGCCCCGGTTCCCATTGCGGCACGGGCCTCAGCGGACCCCTTCCCCGATGTCGAGGATCTTCGGCGTCACGAAGATCAGCAGCTCGGCCTTGTCGTTGCTCCGGTTGCGGTTGCGGAAGAAGTTGCCGAAGAACGGCAGGTCGCCCAGCCACGGCACCTTGCTGACATCCTCGCGGGTGGAGAACTCGTACACGCCACCGATCGAGACCGTCTGGCCATTGTTGACCAGCACCGCGGTGTTGACCTCGCGCTTGGAGATGTTCGGCACGCGGTAGAGCGGCGTCTCGGTGAAGCCGAGCAGCTCGTCCTTCTTGACCGACATGTTGAGGAAGACGCGGCCGTCCTGCGTGATCGTCGGCGTCACGCGCAGCTCGAGCACCACTTCCTTGAACTCGACGGTGAAGTTGCCGGTGCCGCCGCCGCTCTGCTGCAGGGTGACGTAGCCGACTTCGTCGCCCTGCTTGATCAGGGCTTCCTGCTGGTTGCTGGTGATCACGCGCGGGTTGGAGATGACCTCGCCGCGCCCCTCCTGCTGCAGTGCGCTGAGCTCCAGGTCCAGCAGGTAGTTGTCGCCGAGGATGCTCAACGCCATCGCGCCCGCGGCGGAGGACACCGGGAGATTGACGTTGTAGCCGCCACCCATGGGGTTCTCGAAGTTCCGCGGGTTCCGCGGGACCACGCCCGTGCCGGGAATCGGCGCGTTGGGCGTGACCTCGAGGTTCCCTCTGTTCTGCGAGCCGGAACCGCCAATGCCGATCACGTTGTTGTCGTTGGCCTCGCGCCCGGCAACGCCGAAGCGTACGCCCAGCTCGCGCGAGAACGATTCGCTCGCGACCACGATGCGGGCTTCGATCAGCACCTGGTCGACGGCGCGGTCGAGCAGCTCGACCATGCTGCGGATCTCTTCGATCTTCTTCGGGATGTCGACCACGAGCAGGGTGTTGGTGCGGCGGTCGAAGCTGACGCTGCCGCGGGCCGACAGGAAGCCGCGGTCGTTGCCCGTACCGCCTGCACCCTGACCACCGCCGCTCTGGCCCGTCTTGCTCTCGTCGGTGAGCAGCTTGGCGATGTCCTCGGCGTTGCCGTAGTTGACCTGGATGTATTCGGTCACCAGCTCGGCGCGCTGCTCGAGGGCGATGCGGGCGTCCTCGCGCGCCTGCTCATAAGAAGCGAGCTCGGCCTGCGGCGCCACCCAGACCACGGAGCCATCGCGGCGCTTGTCCAGCGACTTGGCGCGCAGCACGATGTCCAGGGCCTGGTCCCACGGCACGTTGACCAGGCGCAGGGTCACGTTGCCCTGCACCGAGTCGGAGGCGACGATGTTGAGGTTCGACTCCTCCGCGATCAGCTGCAGGACGGTGCGGACCGGGATGTCCTGGAAGTTGAAGGTGACCGGGTTGCCCGAGTAGGTGGGCTCCTGGCGCCCGGCGCGTGCGGCGACCGGCGCCTCCTCGCGGGCGCGCGGCGTCACCTCGACGATGTACTCGTTGCCGGTCTGGTAGGCGAGCGACTCGTAGGCGCCCGCGGTGTTCAGCACGAGCTGCGTTCCGCCGTTGTGCGGACGCGGCTCGATGGTGCGCACGGGCGTGGCGAAGTCGGTCACGTCCAGGCGACGCTGCAGCGTCGCCGGCAGGCTGGCGTTGGCCAGGTCGAGGACGACCCTGTCCCGGTCGTTGCGCAGGTCGGCGGCGGCACCGTCGCCGTCGAAGCGCAGGATCAGGCGACCCGCACCGTTCTCGCTGCGGCGGAAGTCGATGTTCGAGACCGCCACGGCGGCCGGCAGGCGCTTGGCCGGGTCGGCAGGATTCGCGAGCGCCGGTGCGGTGCTGTTGGCGCGGCCGCCGTGCACGGACACGATGAGGTTGTTGCCCTCGACGCGGGTCTCGTAGGTCGCGGGCCGGAACAGATCCACCACCACGCGGGTACGGCCGTTCGCCTCGGCGGTCGACACGGCGCTGGTCGCACCGGCGCCCACGGCGAGGCGGCGCGCGTCGAAGCCGTTGCTGACGTTCGGCAGGTCGATCGCGATGCGCGGCGGATTGTCCGTGGTGAAGGCCTGCACCTCCGTCGGCGCCTGGTCGAAGCTCAGGCGGATGTCGACGCTGCCGCTGGCGCCTGCGTCGAAGCTGACGTCCTGCAGCGTCCCGTCGGCGAAGGCCGGCGTGGCGGCAGCGGCCAGTACCGCGGCCAGAAAGGCCGATCGCACGGCGCGGCCAAGCCCGCTACCCTGGCGCGTGCGGCGATCGATGTTCCATGCGCTCATCGTGTTTTCCCCAATCATTAATCTTCAAGGGCGATGGATGCTGGACGTTCCAGCCAGCCGCCCGCGCCATCCGGTACCAGTTCCACGATGTCGATGCGGTCCTCGCGCACCTCGGTGACGCGACCGTCGCTCTGCCCGAGGTAGTTCCCCTGGCGCACGCGGTACACGACACGGTCGGGTGCCGTCACCAGCCCGATCAACCCGCTCCCCCCACCGATGGTCCCCGCCATCTTCAACGAGTCCAGCGGGAACGCCTCAAGCGGTTCCTTGCGCCGGTCCGGGTCGGGGCGCGGGCCGCTGCCCCCGCCGTCGCGCTCGTTGAGCGGCGCAGTGAACGGATCCCGCAGCCCCTGGGCCGCGTACTCGAAGGTCTCGAACTGCTGCATCACCGGCAGCGGTTCGAGCGGCGGCGCCGGCCGCGCCTTCACCTCCGCCACCCAGCCCCGCAGGTCGCCCTCGGGCCCCGAGCATGCGCTCGCGAGCACGCAGAGAAGCGCCACGCAGCCCGCACGACACGCGTGCATCATCCTGAAACGCATGTCAGCGCGCTCCCCCTGCAGTGGTATCGGTGGCGACCTGCGCGGCCGCCTCGTCCTCGTCGAGATAGCGGTAGGTCTTCACCGTTCCCTCGAGCATGAGATTGCCGCTGCTGATGCCGCCCCGGCCGGCGTCCCGCGGCTTCAGCGAGATGTCGTGCATCGTCATGATCACCACCCGCGGCAGCGACGCGACGCCGCTGACGAAGGCGCCGAACTGGTGGTAGCTGCCGACCATGCGCAGCGAGATCGGCTTCTCCGCGTAGAACTCGCGCGGGATCTCCGGCTGCGGCTGGAACAGCTCGTTGGTGATGCCCGCCGCCAGCGCGGTCTGCGAGATGTCGACGATCAGGTCGGGCATCTCGGTGCGGCTGGGCAGCTGGCGCAGCATCTGCTGCAGCATCTGTTCCATCTGCGCGAGCTGGAGCTTCAGCGGCTCGAGGTTGGCCGCGCGTCCCTGCTTGGTCTCGAACTCGGTGCGCTTGGCCTGTTCGTTGCGCTCCAGGGTCTCGAGCGTCGAGATCCTGTCGCGGATGAAGAACCACCAGGTGCCAGCCAGGACGACGACTGCGATCAGCACGCAGAAGAAGGTCTTGACCGAGGCGGGCCACGCACCGGCGTTGTTGAAGTCGAGGTTGTTGAGGCTGAACTTCTGCTGGCTCACGACGCGGCTCCCGTTCCGTCGGCGGCATCCACGACATCACCCTCCTCCAGCCCGGCCGCTTCCGCTTCCTTCTGCGGGCTGGTCAGCCTGACGCGCAGCGAGAAGGTGTACGGCAGGCCGGGGTTGTCGCCCTTGGCCTCGATGACGGCGAGGTCCGGCGAGGTCATCCAGCCGGAGGCGTCCAGGCTGCGCATGTAGGCGCTGACCCGCGCGTTCGACTGGGAGAGGCCTTCGAGCGTGAGGTTCTCGCCGTTCTGCTTGATCGACAGCAGCTGGACGCCGTCCGGGATCGTCCGGACCAGCTGGTCGAACAGGTGCACCATCTGCGAGCGGTTGGCCTGCAGCTCCTCGATCACGCGCTTGCGGTCGAGCAGGCGCGCCTTCTGCCGATCCAGCTCCTCGATCTCCCGGATCTGCGCGTCGAGCTGGGTGATCTCGTTCTGGAGGTAGGCGATGCGCGCGTTCTGGCGGTCGATGCGGCCGTCGTAGACACTGACCAGCAGGTAGCCGCCCAGCAGCGAGGCGAAGAAGACGCCACCGAGGATGGCCAGGTACTGGTTCTGCCGTTGCTTGCGGCGCTCGGCGCGCCACGGCAGCAGGTTGATCCGTGCCATCAGTCGAAGCTCCTGAGCGCGAGGCCGGCGGCGATCATCAGCGCAGGCGCGTCCTGCGCGAGGGCATGGGCCTGCACGCGCGAGCCCAGCGACATGTCGGCCAGCGGGTTGGCCACCTTGGTCGGCACGCCGAGCTGCGCCTCGACCATCTCGGCGATGCCGCCGATGCAGGCGCAGCCGCCGGCGAGCACCACCTGGTCGACGCGGTTGAACTCGCTGCCGGCGTAGAAGAACTGCAGGAGACGGCTGACCTGCTGGACCATGGCCTCCTTGAACGGCTCGAGCACCTCGATACCGTAGCTCTCCGGGAGCCCGCCCTGGCGCTTGGCCAGCCCGGCCTCCTCGTAGGAAAGGCCGTAGCGGCGCATCACCTCGTCGGTGAGCTGCTTGCCGCCGAACACCTGCTCGCGCGTGTAGATGCTGCGCTGGTTGCGCAGCACGTTGAGCGTGGTCATGGTGGCGCCCACGTCGACGAGCGCCACGATCGCGTCCTTCGGGACGGAAAGCTGGTTGGCGATGAGGCTGAAGGCGTTCTCCATCGCGAAGGCCTCCACGTCCATCACCTTCGCGGTGAGGCCGCCGAGCTCCAGCGCGGAGGACCGCACCTCGACGTTCTCCGAGCGCGAGGCCGCGAGCAGCACCTGCGCCATCTCCGGATTGTTGGGCACCGGGCCCAGCACCTCGAAGTCGAGGCTGACTTCCTCGATCGGATACGGGATGTAGTTGGCGGCCTCGACCTGGATCTGGGCCTCCATCTCGTCCTCGTCCAGGCTCCCGGGCATCGGGATGACCTTGGTGATGACCGCCGAGCCCGCGACCGCGGCAGCGGCGTGCTTGGCCCGGGTGCCGGCGCGCGCGATCGCGCGCTTGATCGCCTCGCCCACCGCCTCGACCTCGACGATGTTCTTCTCGACCACGGCGTTGGGCGGCAGAGGCTCCACCGCATAGTGCTCGACGCGGTAGCGGCCTCCGGCCTGGCTGAGCTGCAGGACCTTTACGGCAGTCGAGCTGATGTCCACCCCGACGAGGGGTGGCGCACTGTTTCCGAACAGAGCCACGGCATTTCCCCTAGCGCGCTGCGCATTCCCCTCGCACTCAAGCGCTTATGCGGGCTTGGTGCGTCCATACATTAGATAACGGTTTTTTATCGCTTGGCAACCACCGTCTTAACGATGGCGCGGCGCGCAAACCGTACAGCCCCGGGCGCCATTAGGCAGCATGCAAGTTGCGTGCTTCGTGCGCCGCTTCGCATTTTCGCGGATGCGACGCCCTTCGTGGGAGCCTCCCCCCGGCCGATCTATACTCTCGGGCCGTTCCGCCCCGCAACCACTGGTCTCCTTAGATGTCCCGACTCGTCCGCTGGCTGCGGCTGGCCCTGTACGCCGGTCTCGCGCTCCTGCTCGCCGGCATCCTCGCCCTCGCCGTCGCCTACTGGCTGATCTCGCCGCGGATCCCCGACGTGCAGGCCCTGCGCGAGGTGGAGCTCCAGGTGCCGATGAGCGTGTACGCCCGCGACGGCGAGCTGATCGCCGTGTTCGGCGAGTTCCGCCGCTACCCGGTGCGCATCGGGGACGTGCCGGAACAGGTGAAGCAGGCCTTCATCGCCATCGAGGACGCGCGCTTCTACGAGCACCAGGGCCTCGACTGGCGCGGCATCGGCCGGGCGATCTGGCTGCTGGCGACCACCGACGACGCCCGCGTCCCCGGCGGCAGCACCATCACGCAGCAGGTCGCGCGGCAGTTCTTCCTGAGCTCCGAGTACAGCTACAGCCGCAAGCTGATGGAGATGCTCACCGCGCTCAAGATGGAGCGCGAGCTGACCAAGGACGAGATCTTCGAGCTGTACCTCAACAAGGGCTTCTTCGGGAACCGCGCCTACGGCGTGGCCGCGGCCGCCGAGTTCTACTACGGCAAACGCCTGGACGAGCTGACCCTGGGCCAGGCCGCGGTGCTGGCCTCGATCCCGAAGTTCCCCTCCAGCGGCAACCCGATCACCAATCCCGAGCGCGCGCTCATCCGCCGCAACTACGTGCTGGTGCGCATGCACGAGCTGGGCTTCATCGACCGCGCGGCGATGACGGCCGCCCAGGCCGAGCCGATGGACGCCGAACCGCACGAGCCGCCGGTCCAGGTCGAAGCGCCCTACGTCGCCGAGATGGTGCGGCAGGCCATGGTGGACCGCTACGGCGGCGACGTGCTGAACCAGGGCATGCACGTCTACACCACCATCGACGCGAAGGCGCAGAACGCGGCCAACCTCGCCGTGCGCGGCGGGCTGCTGGACTACGACCGCCGCCACGGCTGGCGCGGGGCCGAGGACCGGGTCGAGCTGCCCGAGGGCGAGGACGACCCGGCCGTGCTGCGCGCCCACCTGCGCGGCGCGGTCTCGGTCGGCGGCCTGCTGCCCGCGCTGGTGCTCGAGTCGGGCGCCTCCAGCGCCCGGGTGATGCTGGCCAACGGACGCGAGGTCGAGCTCGGCAGCGACGCCGTGCGCTGGACGCGGCGCGCGCCGCGCCAGCTGTTCACGCGCGGCGACATCATCCGGCTGCAGCCGGGGGGCGACGCCGACAGCTACGTCCTGGCGCAGGTCCCCAAGGCCCAGGCGGCGCTGGTCTCGCTGCGCCCCGAGGACGGCGCGCTGCACGCGCTGGTCGGCGGCTTCAGCTTCGCGGCCAACAAGTTCAACCGCGTGACCCAGGCGCAGCGCCAGCCGGGCTCGGCCTTCAAGCCCTTCGTGTACGCGGCGGCCTTCGAGCGCGGCTTCACTCCGGCCTCGATCGTCCTGGACGCACCGGTGGTCTTCAACGACCGCTGGACCGGCAGGGTGTGGAGCCCGCAGAACGACGACGGGCAGTTCCGGGGGCCGATGCGCCTGCGCGAGGCCCTGGTGCAGTCGCGCAACCTGGTCTCCGTACGCGTGCTGGACGCCCTCGGCGTGGACTTCACCCGCCAGTACGTGGCGCGCTTCGGCTTCCCCGAGCAGGGCCTCCCGCCGAACCTCACGATGGCGCTGGGCACGACTTCCGTGCCGCCGCTGACCGTCGCCCGCGGCTACTCGGTCTTCGCCAACGGCGGCTTCCTCGTGGATCCGTGGTTCATCGAGCGGATCTACGACCGCGACGGGGTGCTCATCGCCAGGACGCATCCGGCCGTCGCCTGCCGGGACTGCTTCGAGCGGCGCGTGCTGGAGACCTCTACCTCCACCATCGTCGACGGTTTCGACCTCGGCCCTGCCGGCGGCGGGATGTCCTTCGGCGGCGAGGTGGACGGCTTCGACCTCGGCGCCGCGCCGCGCCCGGCCACGGCCGACGTCGCGGAGGCGCAGGAGACGATGCCGGCCGCGCCGGCGCTGCCGCCCATCACCGAGGAGGACCGCCGCGCCGCGGCCGAGTTCGTCGGCCCGCCCTACGTGCAGCTCGCACCGCGCGCGATCGACGAGCGCACGGCCTTCCAGGTGACCTCGCTCATGCACGATGTCGTGCAGCGCGGCACCGGCACGGCGGCGCGCGTGCTCGAGCGCCCGGACATCGGCGGCAAGACCGGCTCGACCAACGAGCACCGCGACGCGTGGTTCTCCGGCTTCGGCGCCGACCTCGTGACCACCGTGTGGGTCGGCATGGACGACTTCACGACGCTGGGCTTCCGCGAGTACGGCGGCCGCGCGGCGCTGCCGATCTGGATCGACTACATGCGCGTGGCCCTGGACGGCCGTCCGGTCGAGGACGAGCGCGTGCCGCAGGGCCTCGTGCC
Source organism: Coralloluteibacterium thermophilum (assembly GCF_042654365.1). Taxonomy (NCBI): domain Bacteria; kingdom Pseudomonadati; phylum Pseudomonadota; class Gammaproteobacteria; order Lysobacterales; family Lysobacteraceae; genus Coralloluteibacterium; species Coralloluteibacterium thermophilum. Next base: position 3,465 of record NZ_JBHSGG010000043.1, on the reverse strand, counting down.
GACCTACGTCGACCGCGGCAGCGGCTACCCGGTCGGCGCCGGCACGCCGGGCGCGCTGCGCGAGTTCTTCAAGACCGAGGACCTCGAGCGGCTCGCGACGCGCGGCTACGACAGCTATCCCTCGACCAGCGAGCAGGAAGCCTTCGACATCTTCTGACGGGAACCCGCCGGCCGCCGGCGGGTCGAACCCGCACGGGCGGCCGGACGCACGGCCGCACCTGCACGCCGGCATCGCGCCGGATGGGGAAGCCTGCAGTCGGCCGCCGGACACGAGGGAGATCGCGATGCACCACGCACGCAAGCACGCAGAGACACGCATCCGCGAACGCCGCCAGCGGCTGGCCGCCGAAGCGGCACGCATCATGTCCAGCGACGGCATCCGCGACTTCCGGCAGGCCAAGATGAAGGCCGCCGCGCGGCTGGGGATCCACGACGACGCCTCGCTGCCGCGCAACGTCGAGATCGAGGAGGCGCTGCGCACGCACCAGCGCCTGTTCCGGGGGCACGAACAGCCGGAGCTGCTGCGGACGCGACGGGAGGCCGCGGCACGCGCCATGCACTTCTTCGCCCGCTTCGACCCGCGCCTGGTCGGCGCGGTGCTGGAGGGCACGGCCGACGCGTACAGCCCGGTCTGCCTGCATCTGTTCGCGGACGAGCCGGAGGCCGTGGCCCGCTACCTCCTGGAGCAGGGCGTGCCCGCCGAGGAAGGCGCACGCCGGATCCGTCTCGACCGCAAGCGCGAGGCGGACGCGCCGGTCTGGACCTTCACCGCGGAGGACCTGCCGTTCGACCTGACCGTCCTGCCGCGCGCGGTCCTGCGCCAGGCGCCGCTGGACCCGGTCGCGGGCCGCCCCATGCGCCGCGCCTCGCTCGCGGCGCTGGAGACCCTGCTGGCGGAGGAGGAGATCGCCCAGTACGCCAGCGCGAACGACGAGGACTGATCGCGCCGTTCTTTCCTTCCGCGCGAACGAGAACGCCCCGGTCTCCCGGGGCGTTCCTGTTCGACATCCGCGGCGGCCTTACTTCGCCGGGTAGTCGCGGCTCGCGGCGCCGGTGTAGATCTGGCGCGGACGACCGATCTTGTTCTCCGGGTCCTCCTGCTGCTCCAGCCAGTGCGACACCCAGCCGGCGGTGCGCGCGATCGCGAACATCACCGTGAACATCTCGGTCGGGATGCCGAGGGCCTTGTAGATGATGCCCGAGTAGAAGTCGACGTTCGGGTAGAGCTTGCGCTGGACGAAGTACTCGTCCTTCAGCGCCGCCTCTTCCAGGCGCATCGCGACCTCGAGCAGCGGGTCGTCGACGTTCAGCTCCTTGAGGACCTGGTGGCAGGTCTCGCGGATGATCGTCGCGCGCGGGTCGAAGTTCTTGTAGACACGATGGCCGAAGCCCATCAGGCGGAAGCTGTCGTCCTTGTCCTTGGCGCGGGCCACGGCCTTGGCGACATCCTCCGGCCGCCCGATCTCCTCGAGCATCTTGAGCACGGCCTCGTTCGCGCCGCCATGGGCGGGGCCCCACAGCGCGGTGATGCCGGCGGCCACGCAGGCGTAGGGGTTGGCGCCGGTCGAGCCGACCAGGCGCACCGTCGAGGTCGAGGCGTTCTGCTCGTGGTCGGCGTGCAGGATGAACAGCAGGTCCAGCGCCTTGGCGGCGACGGGCGGCAGCTCGAGGGGCTCGGACGGCACCTCGAACATCATGTGCAGGAAGCGGTTGGTGTACTCGAGGTTGTTGCGCGGATAGCGCATCGGCCAGCCGATCGAGTAGCGGTAGGCCGCCGCGGCGATGGTCGGCATCTTGGCGATCAGGCGGATGGCCGCGAGACGGCGCTGCGCCGGGTCCTCGATGTCGAGACCGTCGTGGTAGAAGCCCGACAGCGACGCGATGACGCCCGCGAGCATCGCCATGGGATGCGCGTCGTGGCGGAAGCCCTGCAGGAAGCTCTTCAGGGCCTCGTGGATCATCGTGTGGTGGGTGACGTCGTGCTCGAAGTCCGAGAACTGCCTGGCGTCCGGCAGCTCGCCGTGCATCAGCAGGTAAGCCACCTCGAGGAAGCTCGAGTGCTTCGCCAGCTGCTCGATGGGATAGCCGCGGTACAGCAGCACGCCCTCGTCGCCGTCGATGTAGGTGATCGCGCTGCGGCAGCTCGCGGTCGCGGTGAAGCCGGGGTCGTAGGTGAAGTTGCCCGTCTCCTTCGGCAGCTTGGCGACGCCGACGCACGGGGCGCCGAGCGTGCCGCGCAGGACGGGAAGTTCGACATTCTTGCCGGTGGTGTCGGTGAGCACGACGCTCTGCTGATCTGCCACGGAAGTCTCCTGTTCTTGAGGCCGCGGCCTCCGGAGCGCGTCGCGCATCCGGCAGCACACGGATCATGGATACGCCAGCCCGCTGCTGCCGGCTGATTCGCAGGATTATCGCATACGGGTCCGCATGCGTGACGCGAGGAGAGCCGGCGCTACAGGCCGTCCCGCAGGCACCACAAACGCGAACACCCCGCCGGAGCGGGGTGTTCGGGGCGACGCGGTGGGCGATCAGCCCTTGGCGGCGTAACGCTTGCGGAAACGATCGACGCGGCCGCCGGTATCCATGATCTTCTGCTTGCCCGTGTAGAACGGGTGCGAGTGCGACGAGATGTCGAGCTTGATCAGGGGGTATTCCTGGCCGTCCTCCCACTTGATCGTCTCCTTGCTGGAGAGGGTCGAGCGGGTGAGGAAGCTGAAATCGGAGGACAGGTCCTGGAAGACCACGCTCCGGTACTCGGGATGGATATCGGCCTTCATGGCGGCTGGCCCTGCAAAGAAAGACGAACATGATACTGTGCCTGGCTCGCGCCGTGCAAGCCCGGCCAGCCTCCTCGGTATGCGCCCCGCCCTCGCCTCCGTCCTGCTGCTCCTTGCCCTGCTGCCGGCCCGTGCGCATGCGCAGGGCGACGCGCCGGAGCTGCCTCCCGCCGTCGCCGACGCGGTCGCACGCAGTGCGGACGCGCTGCCCGGCAGCGGGCTGGACGCCGCGGCGGTGGAGCGTGTCCAGGCGCTGCTGGACCGCGCCCGGCAGGACGGCGAGGCCGCGGACGCCGCGCGCGCCGACGCAGACGCGCTGCGCGAGGAGGCGGACCGCGCGGAGCGCGAGGTCGCCACGCTGGAAGGCCAGCTCCGGACCGATCCGGAGGCGGAGTTCGCCGCCTGGCGCCGCCGCCAGCCCGCCACCGACGCCGTCGCGCCGCTGGAGCGGCGCCGCGCACAGGTACAGGCGGAATACGACTCCGCGCGCGCCGCCCTGGCCCAGACCGGCGCGGCGCTCGGCGAGGTGCTTGCCAGTCGCTCCAGCGTCGATCCGGCACTGGCCGACGCCGAGGCGCGCCAGCGCGATGCCGCGGCCGCCGCCCAGGCGGCCTACGAGCGCGATGGCGGCGCCGAGCGCGAGGCCGCCGCACTGGCCGCGGCCGCGGCCTGGCGCCGCGCCGCTGCC
>NZ_JBHSGG010000042.1:0-23379 GCF_042654365.1 Coralloluteibacterium thermophilum | reverse complement strand
CACTCCTCATGGCCTTGATCGGCCTTCTCGTAAGTGTCCGTGAAAACGGGGGTGAACCCAGATCGTCGCCAGCCTGTTGCCGCTGCTGGAGAAGCTGACCACCGGCAAGATCGCGCAGCTGCTGGCGCCCGACTATTCGGACCTCAACGACCCGCGTCCGATCTTCGACTGGATGCAGATCGTGCGCAAGCGCGCCGTCGTCTACATCGGCCTGGACGCGCTATCGGATGCCGAAGTCGCCGCAGCGGTCGGCAACAGCATGTTCAGCGATCTCGTGTCGGTCGCCGGGCACATCTACAAGTTCGGCATCGACGACGGCCTGCCGGGCGCGGCAGCGGGCATGAGGGTGCCCATCAACGTTCACGCGGATGAATTCAACGAACTGATGGGCGACGAATTCATCCCGCTCGTCAACAAGGGCGGCGGCGCGGATCTGCAAATGACTGCCTACACGCAGACCCTCAGCGACATCGAGGCACGAATCGGCAGCAAGGCGAAGGCCGGTCAGGTGATTGGTAATTTCAACAACCTGATCATGTTGCGCGTGCGCGAGTCGGCGACCGCGGAGCTGCTGACCCGACAACTGCCCAAGGTCGAGGTCTACGCCACGACCTTGATGAGCGGCGCCACCGACAGCTCCGACATCCACGGCCCGACCGACTTCACCTCCAATACCCACGACCGCATCTCCAGCACGAGCGTCCCGATGATCGAACCGGCGCACGTCGTCGGGCTTCCCAAGGGCCAAGCCTTCGCGCTGATGCAGGGCGGCAACCTCTGGAAAGTGCGCATGCCGCTGCCGGCGCCCGACCCCGACGAAGTGATGCCGCAGGATCTGCAACAGCTCGCCGGCTACATGCGGCAGCACTACGCTGAGGCCGGCGACTGGTGGGAGGGCCGCGCCACGCCGGGCCTGCAGGACACGCCTTTGCCGGACGACCTGCTCGAAGGCTTCCGCCACATCGCCGGCACCGAAGGCGCGGCGGAGGAGGCGCGGCCGTGAAGGACCCGGCCGCCACCGCCCAGCGCCAGCAGGTCCGGCAGCAGGGACTGCTGGCCAGCATCGTGACGATGCCCCTGCGGTTCTTCGGCGTGCTGATCGGATCGCTGCTGCTCTGCATCCTGGTCGAGTGCATCGGCATGCACTTCTTCTGGCCCGAGCAGGGCTGGCGCCACGCCCAGGGCATGCTCGACTTCGAGCTGAACCAACTCTCGACGCACTTCACCCGCAGCGCCGTCGTGCAGGAGCCGGGCCGCACGGCGCACTGGCTGGTCGAGCGCTCGTACGAATGGATCTTCGTCAAGAGCGGCCTGCTCGACTGGATGAGCAACGCCGCCGCGCAGGCGCGCGCGCCCAGCCACGGCGGCACGAAGGACTTCCGCTACTACGTGAGCCAGGTCTACGTCTGGAGCGAGAGCTACCTGATCGCCGCGGCATACACCACGCTTACCTTCATCGTCCGGCTGCTGGTGCTGGTGCTGACGTTGCCGCTGTTCCTGATGGCGGCGTTCGTCGGCTTCGTCGATGGATTGGCGCGGCGCGACGTGCGCAAGTTCGGTGCCGGCCGCGAGTCCGGCTTCGTCTACCACCGCGCGAAAGCCTCGGTGATGCCGCTGATCGTGTTGCCGTGGGTCGTCTACCTGGCGTTGCCGATCAGCGTGCATCCGCTGCTGATCCTGCTGCCCAGCGCGATCCTCCTGGGTGTCGCCGTGTGCATCACCGCGAGCACCTTCAAGAAGTACCTCTAGCCGCCACGCATTTCCGTCCATCAATCGGGGCCTGCGCAGGTCCGGATTGTTTGCGGCGCGCATCGGCCTGCGTCGAGAGCATTTCGCCATTCCTCGTGATTCGCGGGCTGGCAAATGCGGATGACCGTTCCTCCTATCGCCGACTGGCGCTGCGTGCTGGGCCTGTTGCTGGCGCTGTGCATCGTGCTGGGTTTCCCGGTACGTGCCCAGGCCGACGACGCAAGCCCCGAGCACGCGCGCCTGGCCGCTGCGCTGCGCCAGCTCGACGCCATCGACCGGCTGATCGCGCAGGAAGCCACGCGCCCGCGCGATGAGCGCGCCCGCTACCACTTCGACTATGGCCGCCTGAGCGCCGACCTTGAGCGCGTCCGCGCCGGCATCCGCGACTACCTGACCCCATCGCGCGCGCAGCCGCGCGATCCGGCCGTGCTGCTCGGTGACTACCGCCAGTCCACCGCTGCCGCCTCCTGTGAACCGGAGGCCACCCCATGAATGCCGCCCAGACCGCCGCCTTTCAGGCCAACGGTGGCTTTCCCCCTTCCGCCGTTTCGGTCGTCGTCATCGGCGCCGTCTTCGCCGTACTCCTCGTGTGGGGCGTGTGGGCGATGCGGACCGCCTATGTCGGATGGGCCGAGCAGCGGATATCCCAGCGTCAGTTCCTTGGTGTCGTGGTGCGCTTCGTCGCGCTGTACCTGGTGCTGACCTTCTTCCTGCTCTCCTAAAGGTCACCCAACATGAATCCGCTCTCACGTCGCTTTCGCTTTCCGCGCCTCTCGCAACTGGCCGCATTGCCGGCCGCCTTCCTGCTCGCGCCGCTCGTTCAGGCCCAGGGCCTGCCGACGATCGAAGACCCCTCGCGCGGCCGGGGCAGCGGCATCATGGAAACGCTGCGCAACTACGGCTACGACATTGTGCTGTTGGTGGCCTTGCTGGTCGTCGCGGCGATGTTCGTGGGCGTGTGCTACCACGCCTACTCGCGCTACGCCGAGATCCACAACGGTCGCGCCACGTGGGGCCAATTCGGCCTGACGGTCGCCATCGGCGCGATCCTGCTGGTCGTGGGGATCTGGCTGCTGACCGAAGCCACCGGCATCCTCTGAGGCCGTCGGCATGGCTGACCAGGACATCCGGCCGGACGGCACGGTTGCGTTCCTGCCCCATCGGCTGAACCGTCATCCGGTCGTGGTACGCGGTTTGACCGCGGACGAACTGTGGGTGTGCGCGGGCTTGTCGGCGGCAATGGGATTCGGCGCCGGCGTGCCGCTGGCGCTGGCGTTCTCCAAGATCGCGCTGCTGCCCACCGCCATCGTGGTCGCGATCGCCATCGGCGTGTTCGGCGGCGGCAGCGCGCTGCGTCGCCTCAAGCGCGGACGCCCGGACACCTGGTTGTACCGCCAGCTGCAATGGCGGCTGACCTCGCGCCAGCCGCTGCTGGGCCGCTTCGTCGGCGGCCGGCAGTTGGTGACCCGTTCGGGCTACTGGACCACGCGCAGGAGCCGGACGCCATGAGCCGGTTCAAGAACGAGGTCCTGCGCCTGGAGGCGCACATCAAGACCTTGCGCATCGGGGCCGGCGTGGTCGTCGCGCTGGCGCTGGTGATGGGGCTCGGCTGGTGGAGCGCGCCGCGCGACCTGACGATCCACGTCCCGCCCGATCTGCGCTCGGGCAGCACCCGGAAATGGTGGGAGGTGCCGCCGGAGTCCGTCTACGCCTTCACCTTCTACGTCTGGCAGCAGTTGCAGCGCTGGCCGACCAACGGCGATGACGACTACCCGCGCAACCTGCATGCGCTGTCTGCGTACTTCACGCCGGCCTGCCAAGCCTTCCTGCGCCAGGACTACGAGTACCGCCGCAACGCAGGCGAGCTGCGTCAGCGCGTGCGCGGTATCTACGAGATTCCGGGACGCGGTTACGGGTCCAGCCCCGCCATGCGCGTTCGCACCGTCTCCGACCACGATTGGGTCGTGACGCTCGACGTCACCGCGGACGAGTACTACGGCGCCGAACAGGTCAAGCGCGCGTTCGTGCGCTACCCGCTGAAGGTCGTGCGCGCTGATGTCGATCCGCAGCGCAACCCCTTCGGCCTAGCGATCGACTGCTACGACGGCACCCCGCAGCGGATCGCCACGCCTGCCGACCCGGCACCCAGCGCCGCGCCGACCCCTCCCGCGGAAACCACGCCATGAACCGTCTTCTCGCCACGCTCGGCGCCGCGTTGCTGCTGGCGCTGTCCGTCCCCGTCCATGCCGTCGAGATCCTGCGCTGGGAGCGACTGCCCCTGGCGCTGCCGCTCGTCGTCGGCGAGGAGCGGGTCATCTTCATCGACCGCAACGTGCGCGTCGGCGTCCCCGCGTCGGTGGGCGCTCGACTGCGCGTGCAGAGCGCGGCCGGCGCCGTTTACCTGCGCGCCAGCGAGCCGATCGAACCGACGCGGCTGCAACTCCAGGATGCCGGCAGCGGCACGGTGATCCTGCTGGACATTGCCGCCGAAGCGCCGCAGGAAGGACAGCCGCCGCTGGAGCCGGTGCGCATCGTCATCGCGGCGCCGGCCGGCGGCCAGGGCGTCGCGGCCGAGGACGATCCACAGGCACGCGCCGCGCGCACCGACCGTCCGGCACCGCCGACGCCCGTGCCGGTGGTGCTGACGCGCTACGCCGCGCAAAGCCTCTACGCGCCGCTGCGCACGGTCGAGCCGGTGCCGGGCATTACCCGCGCCAACGTGCGCCGGGACCTGCCGCTGCACTCGCTGCTGCCGACGCTGCCCATCCAGGCGCAGGCACTGGCTGCCTGGCGCCTGGGCGACCTGTGGGTCAGCGCCGTGCGCCTGCGCAACACCGCGCCGCGCGGGTTCGATCTGGATCCGCGCGCGCTGCAAGGCGACTTCCTGACCGCGACGTTCCAGCACCCCGACCTCGGGCCGGCCGGCACGCCGGAAGACACAACCGTCGTCTACCTCGTCACCCGCGGCCGCGGCTTGCCGCAGTCGCTGCTGCCCGCGATCGCACCCGTCGACGCCTCCCTCAACCTGCCGGCGCCCGCCGCGCCGAGCGACCGCGACGGAGGCCGCGATGAAAAGTAACGGCCTGCTCAAGTGGCTGATGATCCCGATGGTGCTGCTGCTGGTGTTCGTCGGCTTCAAGCTGTTGTCCGGCGGCGACCGCGCACCCGCGCAGCAGGGGGCCGGTCAGCTCACCGCGGACGAAGCCAAGGCCCTGGGCATCGAAGGCGACACGCCGCGCGATACCGTCGCCACGCTGGTCGCGCAGGTCCGGCAACTGCGCACCGAGTTGCAGACGGCGTTGACGGACAACAGGACCCAGCGCCAGGAGAACGAACGGCTGCGGCAGCGCGAGAGCGCGGTCGACCGGCGCATCCAGAGCGCGATCGAGGGAGAGCGCAACCAGCTGCGGCAAGATCGTGAGCAGGCCGCCGCCGAGCGCCAGCAGACCCAGGGCCTGTTGCAGGAACTGCAGCAACGCCTTGAAGGCGCGAGCGGCCGCCGCGACGGCCACGCCGACCTGCCGGTGGGCCTGGGGCTGGAGCCGGGCGACAACGCCAGCACCGGCGGCAGCGGCGAGACCATGCGCTGGGTCGAGCCGGATGATGCCCGCCAGGAGGGCCGCGGACGTTCGCCCGCCAACAACGCAAGCGGCTTCAGCTTCCCCACGAGCTTCGGGGAAGCCGGTGAAAGCATCGGCGACGCCACCGGTGCGGCGGTGGACGCCGGTCGCCGCGCAGCCGGTGCGCCGGCTGCGAAGGCCGTCTACACCGTGCCGACGAACTCCACCTTGATGGGATCGGTCGCGATGACGGCGCTGATCGGCCGCGTGCCGATCGACGGGACGGTCAACGATCCGTATCCGTTCAAGGTCCTGATCGGACCCGACAACCTGACCGCGAACGGCATCGACATCCCCGACGTCGCCGGTGCGGTCGTCAGTGGCACCGCGTCGGGCGACTGGACGCTCTCGTGCGTGCGCGGCCAGGTTCGCTCCGTGACCTTCGTGTTCAACGACGGGACCATCCGCACCATCCCCGAGGATCGCGAGCGTGGCGGCAACCGCCAAGACAACGCCCAGGGCAACACCACCCAGGACGGCCTCGGCTGGATCAGCGACCCGCACGGCATTCCCTGCGTCACCGGCGACCGCCGTTCCAACGCGCAGCAGTACCTCGGCAGCAGGGCGCTGATCACCGCCGCCGGCGCCGGCGTCGCCTCGCTGATCGACTCGGACACCGGCCGCCTGTCCTACGTCGGCCCCGACGGCGCCATCGGCACCGTCGGCATCACCGGCAACGAAGCGATGGGCCAGATCCTCGCCGGTGGCGTCCGCGACATGGCCGACTGGGTGAACAAGCTCTACGGCCAGGCCTTCGCCGCGGTGTACGTGCAGCCCGGCGCCAAGGTCGCCGTGCATCTCGAAGAACCCCTGAGCATCGACTACGACCCGGCCGGCCGCCGCGTCGACCACCGCCTCGGAGACGCGACCCATGCGCAGGAACTGGACTGACGCCCTGGCGGCGCTGGGCGTTGCACTCGCGCTGGCCAGTTGTGCAACCACCAAGGAGGAGCTGCTGCCGCGCTCCGACCGGACCATGCTCGACATCTGGAACGTCGAGACCGGCGGCGGCGCGGCCGGCCCGAGCGAGCGCGGCCTGCTCGATGCCCGGCAGTCGCTGCGCCGTCCGCTCACGCCGGCCGACGTGCAGGCCGCGCCCGCCGAGCAGGCGCGCTACACGCGCACCGCGCAGAACGAGATCCACCGCCAGTTCCACCGCCTGCCCAACCCGGACCTGCTCATGTATGTGTTCCCGCACTTGGCCGGTTCGGACCCGGTGCCGGTGCCCGGCTACACGACGGTGTTCCCGCTCTACCAGCGCGTCCAGTACGCGCTGCCGGGCGAACGGACCGAGGACTACTGACGATGGCGTGGCCCTCGCTCAAGCGCCGGCCGCGCCCGGCGCCGGCTGCGGCGTCGCCGGCACCGGCCGATGCCTGGGAGCGCCACGTCGCCGAGCTGCGCACGCATGGCCTGCCCGAACCCGGTCGCCCCGGCCGGCGCTCGCGCCGTCCCGCCACCGTCGCCGACGAGCAGGCTCTGTACGACATCGCCCCGTCGTTCGCGGACATGCTGCCGTGGGCCGAGTACCTTTCCGAGTCGCAGTGCATGCTGCTGGAGGACGGCGCCTCGGTCGCCGCGTTCTTCGAGCTGCAGCCGGTCGGCACCGAAGGCCGCGAGCCGGGCTGGCTGGGCCAGGTCCGCGACACTCTCGAGAACGCGCTGCAGGACTCGTTCGACGAACTGGACGAGAACCCCTGGGTCGTCCAGCTCTACGCCCAGGACGAGACCAGTTGGGACCGCTATCTGGAGGACCTGCGCGCCTACCTGCAGCCGCCCGCACGCGGCAGCGCCTTTAGCGACTTCTACCTGCGCTTCTTCGGCCACCACCTGCACGCGATCGTCAAGACCGGCGGGCTGTTCGAGGACAGCACCGTCACGCGCTTGCCCTGGCGCGGCCAGTCGCGCCGCACGCGCATGGTGGTGTATCGCCGCGTCGGCCAGGCGCCGGCCCGCCGCGGCCAATCGCCCGAGCAGGCGCTGCACATCGTCTGCGACCGCCTGGTCGGCGGGCTGGCCAACGCCGGCGTGCGCGCCCGCCGCCTCGGCGCGACCGACATCCATGCCTGGCTACTGCGCTGGTTCAACCCGAACCCAACGCTGCTCGGCCCGAGCGAAGCCGACCGCGAGCGGTTCTACGCGCTGGCGCGCTATCCCGATGAAGCCGAGCCCGGCGAGATCGAGCTGGCCAGCGGCACGGACTTCGCGCAGCGGCTGTTCTTCGGCCAGCCGCGCTCCGACGTGGCCGAAGGCCTGTGGTACTTCGACGGCCTGCCGCACCGTGCGATCAGCGTCGACCGCCTGCGGATGCCGCCGGCCACCGGCCACATCACCGGCGAAACCCGCAAGGGCGGCGACGCGATCAACGCGCTGTTCGACCAGATGCCGGAAGACACGACCCTGTGCCTGACGCTCGTGGCGACGCCGCAGGACGTGCTCGAAGCGCACCTGAACCACCTGGCGCGCAAAGCCGTCGGCGAGACCCTGGCGTCCGAACAGGCCCGCCACGACGTGCAGCAGGCGCGCGGGCTGATCGGCAGCGCGCACAAGCTGTACCGCGGCGCGCTGACGTTCTACCTGCGCGGACGCGACCAGGCCGAACTCGACGCGCGCGGCCTGCAGTTGGGCAACGTCCTGCTCAACGCCGGCATGCAGCCCGTGCGCGAAGACGACGAGGTGGCCCCGCTCAACACCTACCTGCGCTGGCTGCCCTGCGTCTACGACCCGGACAAGGACAAGCGCCAGTGGTACACGCAGCTGATGTTCGTGCAGCACGGCGTCAACGTGGCGCCGCTGTGGGGGCGCAGCCAGGGCACCGGACATCCCGGCATCACGCTGTTCAACCGCGGCGGCGGCACGATTACGTTCGACCCGCTGAACCGGCTCGACCGGCAGATGAACGCCCACCTGTTCCTGTTCGGTCCCACCGGCTCGGGCAAGTCGGCCACCCTCAACAACATCCTCAACCAAGTCACCGCGATCTACCGGCCGCGGCTGTTCATCGTCGAAGCCGGCAACAGCTTCGGATTGTTCGGAGAGTTCGCCGCACGGCTCGGGCTCAGCGTCCACCGCGTCAAGCTCGCGCCCAGCTCCGGCGTGAGCCTGGCCCCGTTCGCCGACGCGCATCGCCTGGTCGAGACCCCCAGCCAGGTGCAGACGCTCGATGCCGATGCGCTCGACGAGGAGGGGGGCGAGGAGGACGTCGGCGACGAGCAGCGTGACGTGCTGGGCGAACTGGAGATCACCGCCCGGCTGATGATCACCGGCGGCGAGGACAAGGAAGAAGCGCGCATGACGCGCGCCGACCGCAGCCTGATCCGCCAGTGCATCCTCGTCGCTGCCCAGCGCTGCGTTGCCGAGCAGCGCATCGTACTCACGCGCGATGTGCGCGACGCGCTGCGCGAGCGCGGCCGCGATGCCACGCTCCCGGAAACCCGGCGTACGCGGCTGCTGGAAATGGCCGACGCCATGGACATGTTCTGCCAGGGCGCGGACGGCGAAATGTTCGACCGGCCGGGTACGCCATGGCCCGAAGCGGACATCACCATCGTCGACCTCGCGACCTACGCGAGGGAGGGCTACAACGCGCAGCTCTCGATCGCCTACACGTCGCTGATCAACACGGTCAACAACATCGCCGAACGCGACCAGTTCCTGGGCCGGCCGATCATCAACGTCACGGACGAGGGCCATATCATTACCAAGAACCCGCTGCTGGCGCCCTACGTGGTCAAGATCACGAAGATGTGGCGCAAGCTCGGCGCCTGGTTCTGGCTCGCCACGCAGAACCTCGACGACCTGCCGAAGGCGGCCGAGCCGATGCTGAACATGATCGAATGGTGGATTTGCCTCAGCATGCCGCCCGATGAAGTCGAGAAGATCGCCCGCTTCCGCGAACTCACGCCGGCGCAGAAGGCGCTGATGCTCTCGGCGCGCAAGGAAGCGGGCAAGTACACCGAGGGTGTCATCCTCTCCAGGAGCATGGAACTGCTGTTCCGCGCAGTGCCGCCGAGTCTTTATCTGGCGCTCGCGCAGACCGAGCCCGAGGAGAAGGCCGAACGCTACCGGCTAATGCAGGAATTCGGCATCGGCGAGCTGGACGCGGCATTCAAGGTCGCCGAGATGGTCGACCGCGCACGCGGCATCGAACCGCTGGCGATGAACGCCAACGGCGACCTGCTCACCGTGTCGGGTTGAGGTTCCGCCGGAACCACTCGCGTCACGCCGACTGCAGCGCCAGGAAGACATCGCGCAGCCGTGCGACGACCTCGGCCAGTTCCCGCGGCGCCAGTCCGTTCTTCTTGAAGAACGCCGCCCACTGTCGCTGCTTGATCGGATCCTGCGCGAAAGCGTCGCTCAGGCCAATGGGAAGGTCGGCCGGCATCGCCAGCCGCCGCCGCGCGAAGGTCGCCTCGACCGCTCGACGCAGTTCGTCCGGCGCCAGGTCCTCCTCGGTCAGCAGCACCCACAGGTCGAAGTAGTCCTTCATGCGGCTGTTCGTCATGCCCAGCAGGCAGATGGCATGGAGCTTCTCCGCAACCACCGTGTACTTGGGATAGGCGCGCAGTCGTGGTGCGGGCAGATCGTCGAGCAGCACCGGATAGTGGATCGGCTCCGGCGCCGGCGTCACCACATCGCCGAAACCGATGTCCACCTGCAAGGCGATGCGCGCCCCGTCCAGTGTCGCCCGCAGATCGACCCGCACGCCTCCGTAGCCGGCTTCCTTGCGAATCACCGACCCCGCGACCGAAGCGGGGTCGAACACGATGCCGTCGTCCACCGCGATCTGGCTGATCTCGCGGAACGTGGCCACGGCCGTCTCCACGTCGTCCGGCCCATAGCCGAGCAGGTCCACATCGCGCGTCGGCCGATGCGGCTGGTCGTACCACAGCGAAAACAGCAGCGCGCCCTTGAGCAGGTAGCGATCGGCATATTGGGAGATCGACAGCCGGTACAGCAGCCGTTCCAGGCCGTAATGGGTCAGCGTCAGGTTGAAGTCCTGGCGCGTCGCGTCCGCGCGCTGTTTCAGGCGGGCACGGATCGAAGCGGGTAGATTGGTTCGGCTCACGCGGTCACGCTTTCCAGATAGGGGCGCATCACCGTGGCCACGCGATCCACCGTCGCGTAGCGCCAGAGTGCATCCATCGACAGCTTGCCCTGCGACCACCCGTCGTGCAGCGCCTCCAGGGCCACGTCCAGCCCGATCTTGTTGCGGTATTTGAAGCAGTCGGCCACGGTCTTGTTCGGATCGAACACGGGCACCGATACGCCATCGATCGCCACCGGCGCGATGCCTTCGGTCAGCGCCGCGCCCGACATGCGCACCACGCGCAGCGCCGGCTGGTCCAGGCTCGGCGATGGCGAGTTGTGCGGGATCGCCATCCAGACCTCGTGCGGCGCCTGCGTGCCGATGCCATGCACGCGCAGCGCCGACAGCAGGCAGACCACGCCCTTGGGCACGCGCAGCGCCGCCTCGGCCAGTGAGCGGTGCTCGCTGAGGCCACGTCCCGGCAGGCTGTAGACGCCGCGTGCGACCCGTTCCAGCTTGCCGGCCGCCACCAGCCGGCCAAGGATCACCGTCGACAGGCCGCGCTGGGTCAGATCGCGCGCGCGCAGCAGCGGCTGGCGCCTGGCCAGCACGAGGGCGGCATCTTCGAGGCTCATGTCTGGTCGTTGAGGCATGCGGGGTAATGTAGCGATTACTAGGCATTTGTCAATAACTGACTAGGAATCGCTACAACCATCCGGCAATCGCCGATGTGACGTTTCCTCGGCCAAGCGCCTATTACCGCCGAGGTTTCGTCACAGGCTTCCCGACAACGGGACGCCGGCCATGCCGGATTGTTGAACCATGCGCGAACGCCCTCGTGCTCGACTCGGACCACGGCAACCCGCCCCGGACCCGACCACAGCGACAGCGATGCGACCGACCGTTCCTTCCTCCCGCGGCGCCCGGCGCCGCCTTGTCTGGCTCGCCGCCGCCGGGGCGCTGGTGCTCCTGTTGCTGCTGGCCTGGCGCCTGTCGGGGCCATCGGCGCCCGACGCCCCGACGCCAGCGCCCATCCTGTCGGATGGCGACCAGGCGCCGGCACCGGCCCGGCCGGCCGGGCCGCCCTGGCACCACGGCGCCGCCAACGCCCGCTTCACGCTGGTCCTGTACGCCGACCTGGAGTGCCCGCACTGCAAGACCTACTTCCCCGAGGTGCTGGCCTGGATCGAGCAGCACCCGGACACCCGCCTGCAATGGCACCACCTGCCGCTACCGGCGCATGAACCAGCGGCCTCCCGGCTCGCCAGCCTGGCCGAGTGCGCCGGCGAGACCGGCGGCCCGGCCGCCTTCTGGCAGGCCGTGACCTGGATCTACCAGCACACCCGCGGCGACGGCCAGGGCCTGCCCGAGCAGGCCCGCTTTCCTGGCCAGTCCGCCGCGCTGCAACGCTGCGTGGACAGCGAGCGCGCGCTGGCGCGCGTCCAGGTCCAGGCGCGCGAAAGCAGCCGCGACGGCATCGTCGCCACGCCGACCGTGCGCATGCGCGACGAGACCACCGGCCAGTCCCTGCTGCTGCCCGGCCCGGTCGAAGCCGACGCGCTGCTGTCCGCGCTGGACCTGCTCACGTCCAACGAATCGCCGGCCTCCCCGGCCGGGACGCCCGAACTGTCCACCATCCCCGATGGCGACATGCCCAGGTAGCCGAGGTCTTCGAGGCTACGGCGCCGCGTTGCCGCGCGCCGGCCTGCCCGGTAAATCGGGACACGGCGCTGCCAGTTTGTTTGTCGTGCCCGCCCGCCGGCTGGAGTGGACTATCGCCATCACCCATCCACGGCGGTTCCAACATGCCCACTTCGTCCCTTCATTCGCCGGCGTGGCGGCGCGGCCTGATGGCCGTCGCGCTGCTCGCCGCGCTGGCCGGCGCAGCGGCCCACGCGAACGACGATCTGATCGTCGTGACCGACAGCCGCCATCCCGTCCAGGCGCCGGCCGGCGCGCGCGTCATCCTGCTGGACCAAGCCGCGCGCATCGAGGCCGAGTTGGCCGCCGACCTGCCGAGCGATCCCGCCCGCGGCGCCGCGCTCGTCCGGCAGCGCCTCAAGGACGGCGGCGCCCCGCTGCAGACGCGCCTCGCCACCGCCTATCAGGGTGTGGTCGACGCCTGGAGCCTCGGCGTCACCACCATCCCCGCCGTGGTCGTGGACCAGCGCTACGTGGTCTACGGCGAACCCGACGTGGCCAAGGCCGTCGCCCGCATCGACGCCCACCGCAGGAGCCGGCCATGAAGCTCTCGCGCCGCATGCGCAACGGCGCGGCCGCCGTCATGCTCGCGGCCGCCGGCTCGTCCTACGCCATCAACACCGGCACGATCGTCGCCTCGACGCTCTCGCCGGACTGCCTCGAATACCGCGTCGTCGGCATCTGCTACTGGCTCTACTGCACCTGGACCGGCTGCACCGTGCGCACCTCGGTGAAGGTGCGCCACTACGTTCCCGACGCCGTGGTGTCGAGCTACAGCAACACCGGCGAGAACCCGTGGACCGAAGTGCGGTTC
This sequence comes from Coralloluteibacterium thermophilum, assembly GCF_042654365.1. NCBI lineage: Bacteria > Pseudomonadati > Pseudomonadota > Gammaproteobacteria > Lysobacterales > Lysobacteraceae > Coralloluteibacterium > Coralloluteibacterium thermophilum. The sequence goes on along the minus strand of NZ_JBHSGG010000042.1, from coordinate 10,466 downwards.
ATGAGCCCGCCCAATCCGACGGCCGAGGACGGCGGCGACGGCACCACCAACCACGACAACGAGAACAACCTCGCCAAGTTCAAAAACGCCGACGTGATCGGCCACCCTGGGGGCCAGGTATTCAGCCAGTTCGCCAGCGCCTCCGGCTACGCCTGCGAGGGCGCGGGCACGGCCTTCATGCCGTACCTGCTGAGCACGCTCGACACGCTCGCCTGGCGCTACAACGTGCCCGAGATGGTGTACCCCGAATCGCTGATCCCGGGCCGGCGCGAGGTCGGCACTCGGACCGGCCTGAACCTGTGGGGCAACGTCTACCCGCGCGGCGGCTTCCTGCACCAGACCGACGACTACAAGTCCGGCGCCGTCGTCGCCCAGCGCGCCGGCGACATCGTGACCCGCCGCGGGCAGATCCACGTCTACCAGTCGCTGCTGGCCGAGGCGCGCGACGGCTACTGGCCGGCCGGCGAGCTGATGGAAAGCGACGCCAGCACCGGCAAGTGGCAGGAGCTGACGCCCACGCTCTCCAACAGCTGCGCCGTCTTCCCCCACACCAACACCCGCGTGCAGGCCCAGCAGGGCGACTACGCCTGGGCGCTCTGGCGGCCGTACAGCTGCTGCGAGCGGCGCGGCCAGGTCTTCCTGGGCAGCACCGACTTCGACTGAGGCACGCCATGACCGCCCACATTCCCTCCCGTCCCTCCCATCGCCTGCAGATGGCCGCGCTCGTCGTCGCGCTGCTGCTGACCGGCCTCGACGTGCGCGCGCAGACCAGCGTCAACGAATACGGCGTGCAGCACCAGGGCAGCGTGATCGGCGACGACGTGCTCTACAGCATCGGCGGCGGCCGCGCCGTCTCGATGAGCGGCGCGGCCAACATGCGTTCGATCGGCGTCGGCATCGGCTGGAACAGCAACCTGATCTGCGGGGACATGTCGCTCTCGACCACGATCCAGAACCAGCTCAACGGGCTCACCAACGGCTTCCAGACCATCATGTCGTCGGTGATCCAGAACGCCACCGCCGCGGTCGCCTCGCTGCCGGCGCTGATCATCCAGCGCGCCGACCCCGGCCTCTACAACCTGCTCACCAACGGCGTGCTGCAGGCGCGGTTGGATTTCGACCGCAGCAAGATGACCTGCCGCGCCATCGCCAACCGCATGGCGGACGCGGCCGGCGGCCAACTCGGCTGGGACCAGATCGCCGAGGGCATGGCGCTCACGCAGGCCGTCGCCAGCACCGATGCGGTGTCCGCCATCGACGAGGCCGAAGCCAACCGCGGCAATAACGGCGTGCCCTGGGTGGGCGGCAGCAACGCCGGCGGCCAGGGCCAGCGCCCGGTGCGCGTGGTCGGCGACGTGACCCGCGCCGGCTACAACCTGCTCAACGGCCGCGACGTCGCCGCCACCGGCAGCATCGACCCCGGCAGTTGCAACGGTAACCTGGCCTGCGAGACCTGGCGCTCGCCCGACGACGCGGCCGCCTGGGCCGTGCGCGTGCTGGGCGAGCAGGAGCAGCGCACCTGCGAGTCCTGCACCAAGACGACGACCACGCCGGGCGTCGGCCTGACGCCGCTGATCCAGGAGGAGTACGAAGCCAAGCTGCAAGCGCTACAGGAACTGGTGGCCGGCAGCCGGCCGACCAGCTTCGCCAATCTGCAGGACGCCAGCGCCGCGTCCCTGCCGATCACGCGCGGCGTGATCGAAGCGCTGCGCGACGAGCCCGACCAAGACATCCTGGCCAGGCGCCTCGCGTCGGAGGTGGCGCTGGCGAGCGTGCTGGAGAAGGCACTGCTACTGCAGCGCACGCTGTTGACCGGGCGCAAGGAGCCCAACGTCTCTGCCAACGAACTGGCGCAGAAGGCCGTCTCCCACGAGAGCGACATCCTTGACCGCGAGATCCTCAACCTGAAGACGGAGCTCGAACTGCGCCGCGAACTGGCGAGCAACTCGCCGACCGCCATCATCCAGCGGCACAGCACGCGCTCGACCGGCTCGCGCGGCATCTACGAGGGCGATCCGACCCGCAACCGGATCGACGAGTTGCAACGACCACCGAGCGGGAACAACCCGTGAGCTGGGTCGCCGTCCGCCGCTACAGTGCCCGCGCGCTGCTGGCGTTGCTGGTACTGGTCCTGGTGCTGATCGCCGCCGCCGTGGTCAACCTGGTCGGCATCCGCATGGCCGGCGGCATCGACGGCTGGCGACAGTGGATGGATGCGCACGCGGGCTGGTTCCTGGTCTGGCGGTTGCTGCTCTATGCCGTCACGGTCTACGGCTGGCTGTGGATGCGCCGGCGCCTGCACGCACGGGAGCCGGAAGGCGGCGCGCGCCAGCGCCTGCTGCGCGTGGAGGTGGCCGCGGTGCTCGCGGTCGTCGCGCTGGAAGTCAGCCAATTCATGCAGGCCGGATGAGCCGGAGTCCCCCATGACCCTCTACACGACCGACTACCTGGAGTACTACCTGACGCTGGTTTCGTGGATTGTCCACAACGGCGTCTGGAACGTGCTGGTCGCCAGCGGCGTGTTCGCGATTCCCTTCCTGGCGATCGTGATCCAGGAATGGCTCAAGGCACGAGCCGAAGGCGCGGACGAAGGTAACAAGGGCGTGCTGAGTTCGGCCCGTATCGAGAACCGCGTCTTCGTCGCGATCGTCGTCATCATGTTCGCGGGCATCCCGTTCATCGACGTCGATTTCACCACGCTGCAGTTCGATCGCTCACGCTCGGCGCAATGCCAGGTCAACGTGCCGGAGCCTTCGGAGACGGGCTGGTCGCAGTCGTTCAGCACGCTCAACAATCAGTCGGCGCGGGTGCCGGTGTGGTGGTTCTTCATGCACGCGATCTCGCGCGCGGTGACGGGCGCATCCGTCGCGGCCATTCCGTGTGGGACGGACCTGCGACAGATCCGCATGGACATCGACAACACGCGCATCGCCGACCCGGTGCTGGCCCAGGAGGTGGCCGACTTCACCCACAACTGCTACGGGCCTGCGCGTGCGCGGCTGTTCATGGACCGTCCCGATCTCACCGAGGAGCAGATGCACGACGTCACCTGGATCGGCTCGCGCTTCTTCGTGGACACGCCGGGCTTCTACGACACCTATCGCTCCAGGTCCCCCCGCGAGGGTTGGCCCTACGACAGCAATCGCGATGCCGGCCTGGCCGAGGTGCCCAGCGGCGCCGGCTATCCAACCTGCCGGCAGTGGTGGTCGGACGGCAATGGGCTGCGCTCGCGGCTACTGCAACAGGTGGACCCCAGCTTGCTGACGCGTGTTGCGGGGTGGGCCGGCTTCCTGAGTCGGGATCAGGTGGATGACTCTGTGATCCGCGCGATCGCGTCGCCGCGGCAGCAGAAGTTGAACCAGGGTGCGGTCTATTCCGACTACGGCGGGCAGATCGAGATGACGTTGCCGAACATCGTCACGCGCGCTGCGAGCGACGTCGGCATGACGGTCGGTGCGCTGGGCTTCTTTCCTGCGATGGACGTGATGCGGCAAGCACTGCCGATGGTGCTGGCGCTGCTGAAGATGGCGTTGGTGATCTGCATTCCGCTCGCGCTCCTGGTTGGCACCTATGACCTCAAGACCTTGGTGACCGTCAGCGTGGTGCAGTTCGCGCTCTTCTTCGTGGACTTCTGGTTCCAGTTGGCCAGGTGGATCGACTCGACCATTTTGGATGCGCTCTATGGCTGGGGATTCGGCTGGAATCGGCCGCACAGCAATTTCGATCCATTGATCGGGCTGAACAACGCATTCGGCGACATGTTGCTCAACTACGTGCTCGCAACGATGTTCCTGGTGCTCCCCGCGTTCTGGGTGACGGCACTGGCCTGGACGGGCATCCGGGCCGGCAACTTCTTGCAGGGACTGGCCGCGGGCACCAGGGATGCGGCGCAGGCGGGAGGCAGGGGCTCAGGCATCCTGATCAGTGCGGCGAGTCCCGGCAAGAAGTAGCGCGACCGGGATCAGTCGTCCTCGAATCGAGGATCGGGATCGTCGTTGTAGGATGCGGGGTGGTAGAAGAGGCCTTCGCGGTGATCGCGTTCCTCGGCCTGGCGATTCAGCAGGTCGGGTTCTTCCTGGTCCGCGGTGCCGTGCTGCATGGCCCAGGCGGCGGCGACCGCGAATACCAGCAGGAGCGCCAGCCAGAACGCGGCGTACAGCAGTACTCCCAGCACGGCCAGCTTCACGAGCCACAGCAGCGCCGTCGCCGCGCCTGGGGGCAGACCGCGCGCTACCAACCGGCCGGCGAGCCGGCGCTCGCGACGGACGCCGCCACGCCACATCCCGCCGGCCCAGCGGCCGAAGCGCTCTGCGTTGCTGATGCGGGTTTTCGTGCCCATCGTCGTCACCTGCTACATGCGTGGGATGGCTACTCCAGTTTGCTCCAATCCTGTCGGGCTACGGCCACCAATGCGTTCCAGTCGTCGGGCGGATTTCCGCGGCCCAGCATCTTTTCGAAGACCGCATACGGATCGGACTTGCTGCCCGACGACCGCAGCGTCGTTTCGTCGTTGACCCAGGCGTAGACGATCACCTTCGCCTTGGAGTCGTACCGGAAGAACAGCCGGAACCGTCTTCCGATCTTGGCCCGCCGCCAGTGGCGGTGGGCTGGTCCCAGGGTGTTGCCCTGGCGATACTCGTCCCGAGCCGGATCAGTCGGCACGGTCTCCAGCATCAACTGGCTCAACCCCCGGAACAGCTTGACGTTGGCGTTCGACTCGAACCCCTCCGGTTCGTTCTGCTCGGCGCGCTGCGCGGCGGCGTGGAGCTTCTGCAACTGCTCGACCACGCACGCGTGGAACAGCAGCGTCCAGCCGTGCCGCTGCATCAGAGCGCCACTTCGCCTTCGATCTCCTCACCCAGGCCGTCGTCGCGACCGACTTGCGCCAGCATGGCCCGCGCCAGTTCGTCGGGCAGGCCGCGGATGTGTCGCCCGGCCTGGATGTCCTCGGCCAGCAGGCCCAGGAAGGCCCCAATGGCCGGATCCTCGTGCTCCGCCTCGGCGCGGCTGACCACGACCTGGCCGTCCTCGCGCAGCTCGAAGTCCACCTTGCCGCCAGCGTCGACACCCAGCGCCTGCCGGATCGGCTTGGGGAGGGTGATCTGCCCCTTGGAGGTGATGGTGGCCTGCTCGCGGACGGTCGGCATGGTCGGGTTCCTGTTTCAACGGTTGCATGGTAAGGAAATTTCCTTACCACGTCAATCGACCCTCGGCGTGACCGCCCAAGATGCCGGGCTGCCGGGTATCGCTTTGATCCAGGCATCCGAACCGTCGCTGCCCTATACGCAAAGGGTCAAGGCCAAAGGGCCGGCAAGGGGCGAAGGGAACGGGGTCAAGGGGAAAGGCCCTACCCAAAAAGGCGAAAAGGTTCTCCCTGTCGGCCCATCACTCGGGTTTCAGCATGCTCTCCTTGTTCCAGCGCAAACGGACTCACCCGACCACCGGCCCGTCGCCTACGCCCGTCAGCGAGCCTCCCAAAGGGCTAACGCGGCCGGCGTCGGCCGCGTCGCTGCTGGCGACCTCGCGCCGGCAGCGACTGCTGGAACACATCTGGCAGCGAACCTCGCTCTCGCGCAAGCAGTTCGCGTCGCTGTATCTGGCGCCACTGGAACGATACGCCGAGCTGGTGCAAGCCTTTCCCGCCTCCGAAAGCCATCACCACGCCTACCCGGGTGGCATGCTCGACCACGGGCTGGAAATCGTGGCCTATGCCTTGAAGCTGCGGCAGTCCCATCTGCTGCCCGCGGGCGCACCGCCCGAGATCCAGGCCGCGCAGGCCGAGGCGTGGACCGCCGGAGCCGCCTACGCCGCCTTGCTGCACGACATCGGCAAGGTGGCAGTCGACCTGTACGTCGAGTACGCAGACGGAACCGCCTGGCATCCGTGGCACGGGCCGCTGAAACGCCCATATCGCTTCCGGTATCGCAAGGAGCGCGAGTACCGGCTGCACAGCGCCGCCACCGGGCTGCTCTACACCCAGCTGCTCGACCGGGACATCCTCGACTGGCTCAGCGGGTATCCGGACCTGTGGGCCGCGCTGCTGTACGTGCTGGCCGGCCAGTACGAGCACGCCGGCACGCTGGGCGAGCTGGTGCGGCTGGCCGACCAGGCCTCGGTGGCGCAAGAGCTGGGCGGCGATCCCAGCAAGGCGCTGGCCGCGCCGCGCCACGCGCTCCAGCGCAAACTATTGGATGGCCTGCGCTACCTGCTCAAGGAGGAGTTCAAGCTCAACCAGCCCCAGGCCTCGGACGGGTGGTTGACGCAGGATGCTTTGTGGTTGGTCAGCAAGACGGTCAGCGACAAGCTGCGCGCCCATCTGCTGGCACAAGGCGTGGACGGCATCCCGGCCAACAACACGTCGGTGTTCAATGTGCTGCAGGATCACGGGATCGCGCAAGCGACGGCCGATGGCAAGGCCATCTGGAAGGCGACCGTCACCAGCGACACAGGCTGGTCGCACAGCTTCACCTTCCTCAAGCTGTCGCCCGCTCTGATCTGGGAATCGGCCGAACGGCCCGCACCCTACGACGGTACGGTCCAAGTGGAGCAGGACACCGCACCGGAACCGGCCAGCGCCACGGCCGACGCGCCGGGCGTGGCAGGCATGCGTATTGAGACCCCCGTGCATTTGTCGCCGCCTGCCACCAGTGGGTCAACGGCAAGGGATCCGCCTGCCGAGCCGACCGCCGCGGACGGAGTGGATGCGCTACTCGAACTGTTCGCCGCTTCTGAGCCTACCGCCACCGATGCCATGGCGTCGGCCTTCGCGAAGCCAGCCGGCCAGACCGCCGCCAAGACGCTGACTCCGACGCACGCCGCCCCCGAGGCGAGCGGTCACGCGCAAGAACCCTCGGGCGAGCACTTCATCGAATGGCTCATCCGGGCCATCCGATCGCGCAAGCTCATCATCAATGACGCGAAGGCGCTGGTACATACCGTTGCGGACACCGCATACCTGGTCAGCCCCGGGGTATTCCAGCGCTACGCGCAGGAGCATCCGCAGACGGCCCTTCTCGCCAAGCAGGAGGGCATGGCTGATTGGCGGTGGCTGCAGAAGCGGTTCGAGAAGCTGCAACTCCATCGCAAGCAGGACAGTGGCCTGAACATCTGGACATGCGAGGTCACGGGCCAACGCAAGTCGCGGCGACTGCATGGCTACCTGCTCGACAATCCACATGGATTTTTCGAGCAGCTTCCCCCGAACAATCCCTATCTCTCACTCCTTAAGAGCTAACGGATGTCTGCCACAGGAAGAACTCGCTCTTTCGCTTCACGGCACATTCGATATCAACGCTGCCTACATGACTTGGTGATTTCCATACCGTAATACTCGGGTCATGTCTCCGACAGATTTGCCCTCTTAACGTGAAACCGCTACCCCGCGCGGCCTTCACGCACTGCCCAAGACCGATGAATCACTCAGACTTCGCCCGCTTTGCGCGGAGATTGCTGAGGGGCGCTCGTGTGCGAATGCGGCTTGGACCTCACGAACCGCCATCCATATCGAACGAAGCTTGAGCACCCGGCGATTGAGAATCGCTTGATCGCCATTCTCTAGCCATGAATCCAACAACTTAGGCGAGGACGTCATGCAAAAAACCATGAAAGCTGCAGTGGTCCGCGCATTTGGGGAGCCCCTCGTCATCGAGGAAACCCCAGTGCCATCCGTCGGCCGCGGACAGATTCTCGTGAAGATCGCGGCGTCTGGTGTATGCCATACCGATCTCCATGCCGCCGAGGGTGACTGGCCCATCAAGCCGACACCGCCGTTCATTCCGGGACATGAGGGCGTGGGGGACGTGGTGGCGGTCGGCCCCGGAGTCGGCCACCTTCGGGAAGGCGATCGAGTGGGAGTGCCCTGGCTCTACAGTGCCTGTGGACACTGCGTGCACTGCCTCGGAGGCTGGGAAACGCTCTGCGAACAACAGATCAATACCGGCTATTCCATCAACGGCAGCTTCGCAGAGTATGTCCTTGCGGACGCCAACTATGTGGGCCTCTTGCCGGCGAACGTCGGCTTCGTCGAGATCGCCCCCGTGCTATGCGCCGGAGTGACGGTGTACAAGGCCCTCAAGGTGACCAAGACCAAGCCAGGCGACTGGGTCGCCATCTCCGGCATCGGTGGCTTGGGCCACATGGCGGTGCAGTTCGCTAAGGCGATGGGGCTGAATGTCGTCGCGGTCGATATCGACGACCGCAAGCTTGCGCTGGCCTCAAGACTGGGTGCGACGTTCACGGTCAATGCTCGCAACGAAGATCCCGGCGCTCGCATCCGCAAGGAGATCGGCGGCGCCCAAGGAGTTCTCGTCACGGCGGTCTCGACCAAGGCATTCCAACAGGCCCTGGGCATGGTCCGTCGTGGAGGCGTGGTGACGCTCAACGGACTCCCCCCTGGAGATTTCCCGATATCGATCTTCGATACCGTACTCAACGGGATCACCATCCGGGGATCAATCGTTGGAACCCGTCTCGATCTCCAAGAGGCTCTCGCCTTCGCTGGGGAAGGGAAGGTTCATGCCACCGTGCATACAGAGAAGCTTGAGAAGATCAACGACATTTTCGCACGCATGCACGAGGGCGATATCGAAGGAAGGATCGTGCTCGATCTCGGCTGATAACCGGGGAGCGGGCGGCCGTCCCGAACCATTTTCAGTCGCCTCGGCGCCTCTCAGGTCGTCGTCGGCGAGGGTGCGGCGACGTTGGACGCCTCGAACCCTTCTCGATCATCAAGCATCGTTTATGCATGGACACGAGTCATCGATACGCCTACGCACGACAAGGAGAGCGCTCAGGCAAGTCGCTGACCCGTTCGCGCCAAGGGGAATCGGGACCAAGCGATTTCGCGCTACTCCTCATCGCCGTGGCCGCCGCCGGGGCCAGTCAGACGGGCGTCCTTGCCTTTCTTCCTGATCTCGTCCGGGAGGGCCTCGGTGAATCAACTGTCGATTCACAAGGCTTCCACACTGCCGGACTGGCAGCCGCTCATCCCGTGGGTGCCTTGCTGCTGGCGCCATTGTGGGGCTGGCTTGCTGACCGCTACGACTATCGCATCCTGCTGCGCACCACGCTCGTCATCCTCGCGCTGGCGACAACCGCGACCGGAGCAACACCACTGGCATGGTTGTATGTGCTGCGCGCGCTGGCTGGCGCCTGCTCCGCTGCCATCATCCCTTTGGCGCTACTTGCAGCCAGTCTCGGTGCCGGCGATAGGGGCACTCAAGCGAGAAGATTCACCTGGCTGACAGCCTTCGTCTTTCTAGGCGACATGTTGGGTCCACTGTTCGGTGAGCTTTCGACGCGCTTCCTGCCAACCCTGCCTCTGGCGATGGTCGCTTTGATCATCGGACTCACCGCAGGGTTAATGCTTTTTGCTTGCCTGCCACCACGCTCGACGGGCTATCGCGCCGAGGCCTGCGGGAACCGGCCGACACCGGCCGGAGCGCTTGGACTGCTAACCCTCACGCTGCTGGGCACGAGCGGCCTCGCCGTTCTTCATATGGTATTGCTCGTGCCTGGCAGTCAACTCATTCTCTCGCGAGAGCACGTGGCAGGGATGCTTGCTCTTTGTGGTTTTGCGATGCTCGCCGCCCAACTCTTCCACGTCTACTTTCCCTGGTTGATTGCGAGCCCTAGAGCGCTGGCCTTCCTGATGCTGACGCTGTTCAGCACCTCCCTGCTCTTGTTTCCGATGGCAAGGAGCCCGGTCGCAATTGCGGTTCTTGTTGCAATGGCCGGCTGGGCCGGCGCCAGCCTGCGGCTGTTAACCAGCCTCTGGATCGGTGGCGAAGGAACACCTTCCGGAGCGAGGCTCGGTCTGCAGCAATCGGCTACCAGCCTGGGACCGGCACTGGCACCGCTCGCCGTCGCCGTCATCAGCGCGGACAGGCAGTTTGTCATCGTCTGGGCACTGGCCCTGTCTTCGCTCATGATGACACTCGGCCTTTCACGACTCTGGCCAGAACGAGGTGCCCGATTCTGCAGTTGTCCTCGCCATTGATCCTTGGCGAGTCAGTTGGGAACGCGCGGCATGGATTGGCTTCGGCAGGGCGCAGCGGCAGCCCTCGATATGGCGAAGTCTGAAGGAGGCGATGCGGCATCAAGCCTTCCCAATAATCAAGCAGGCCGCTTATACGTGCCGATGAAGGGCGTGCGTCTCAACCATCGGCCAGCGGCAAAAGGATGATGAACTTGGTCATCCTCTCGTCGGACAATACGCTGACCGACCCGCCATGCGCCTCGACGATGGACTTGACGATGGCCAACCCCAGGCCGGCGCCTTCACCCTTCCTGTGCGCGGCATGATCCACCCGATAGAAGCGATTGAATATTCGCGAGAGCTCCTCGGTCGGGATCTTCTCACCGGGGTTCTCCACGCTGATCACGACGTCCCGATCGTTCTGCATGAATCGGGTTCTACCCCGAAATCACGGACGGTTGTAAAAGGGCTGAGAACTTCTGGTCTTGCC
>NZ_JBHSGG010000041.1:0-76882 GCF_042654365.1 Coralloluteibacterium thermophilum | reverse complement strand
GGCTACCAACCCCCTATCACCCGTCTTCAGCTTCCCCTGAACAACGTCCTGGGTTTACACAACTAGAGCAACTTTAGCTTTCTTATCAAATATTGATAAGACACATAAGATGCCTATAGCATCGGCCGCATGAACCCCATCGACAATCCCTACGCACCCGGCGCCGGCACGCCGCCGCCGGAACTCGCGGGGCGGGACGACCTGCTCGCAGCAGTCCGGATTGCGACCCAGCGGGTCAGGGCGGGGCGACATGCGAAAAGCGTCCTGATGATCGGCCTGCGCGGCGTGGGAAAGACCGTGCTGCTGGACCGCATGCGCATGCAGGCGGAGGAAGGCGGCCTGCAGACACTGCGCGTCGAAGCACCGGAGGGGCGCTCGCTCCCGGCCATCCTCGCGCCGCAGTTGCGTCAGGCGCTGCTGCGGCTCTCGCGATCCGAACAGGCGAGGGCCCTCGCGGAACGCGCACTTCGCGCATTGGCCGGCTTTGCGAAAGCGCTGCGGCTGCGCTATGCCGACATCGAGGTGGGGATCGACCTGGAGCCCGAGCCCGGTCTCGCCGACAACGGCGATCTCGAACACGACCTGCAGGCGCTTCTGGAAGCCACCGGCCGCGCCGCCCAGGCCGCCGGAACGGCGCTCATCCTGTTCGTCGACGAACTGCAGTACGTGGACGAGGACCAGCTCGCCTCACTCGTCACCGCCCTGCACCGATGCGCCCAGCAGCAGTTGCCGGTCATGCTGGTCGGCGCCGGCCTGCCCCAGCTCCCCGGGCAGATGGGCAGGGCCAGGTCGTACGCCGAACGGCTGTTCGACTTCCCGTTCGTGGGGCCGCTCGACCCCGCTGCCGCCCGTGCGGCCCTGGAGGTCCCGGCCGCCGAGCTCGGCGTGCGCTTCGAGCCCGATGCCGTCCAGGCCATCGTGGAGGCGACCGAGGGCTACCCGTACTTCCTCCAGGAATGGGGAAAGCACGCATGGGATGTCGCCGATGCCTCGCCCATCGACAGGCGCGACGTGGACACGGCCTCGCGCGAAGCGGTCGCCGCGCTGGACGAGAGCTTCTTCCGGGTCCGCTACGATCGCCTGACGCCGGGGGAGAAGCGCTATCTCCGCGCCATGGCCGAGCTCGGCCCCGGGCCGCATCGTTCCGGCGACATCGCCAGCGTCCTGCACCGCCGCGTGGAGAGCCTGGCACCGACGAGAAGCAACCTCATCGTCAAGGGCATGGTCTGGAGCCCCAGCCATGGCGACACCGCATTCACCGTGCCCATGTTCGATGCCTTCATGCGGCGGATCATGCCGGGCGCCGACTGGACGACACGCTGAAGAGAGGGTGGCGGCCCCAGCGGCCGGGCAGCCGCCACCTGCTCCTTGCGCGCTGCTCCAATCCGGTACTGCAGCGCATCCGCCTGTCCTGACAGGGCGCGCTATCCGCGCGCCTCCTGCGCCGCCCACACCCGCAGCAGGTGACGGACCATCCGGTAGCGTTCGCTGGACGGGATGGCGACGCCGTAGTCGCGGTGCAGGCGCTCGACGGCGGCGGTGTCGTCCTCGCCGAGCGCGCCGAGCTGGGCGATCACCAGGGCGTGCTCCTGCGTGGCGAGCGGCAGCGGGTCGGGCAGGCCCAGGGCGGCATCGGCGGCGGCGCGCATCGCCGCGGGATCGCGGGCGGCCGCGGCGGCGTACAGGTCGAGCAGCCGCCGCACCGCCTCGGGCTGGACGTCGGCGTCGATCCAGTCCGGCTCGATCCATACCCCCCGGAGATCCTCGGCCGGCAGGTGCCCGATGGTGGCGTCCGCCACCGCGGCGGCCGCCGAGGCCCAGTCGGCGACGTCGCGCACCGGCCCGAGCAGGGACAGGCCCAGCAGGGTCTCGGCGTGCAGCGAGCCCGCCCCGGGCGCCGCGGCCGGCGCGTCCTCGCCGCGCAGGATCGCCGCCAGCCGCACCGCCCCCCGGTGGGCGCGGGTGAAGCGGTGGCTCGGCAGTTCCAGGATCGGCGCATCCGCCGGCTGCGGGCTGCGCTCGCCGAGGATGTCGAGCACCGGCATGCCGTTGTCGACCAGGTTCTGCAGGGTGTCCGAGGTCTCGCCGCGGAAGCGCGTGCCCGGCGCGCGCAGCGCCACGGTCGGGTGGAAGTCGCTGTGCGGCGGCGCGCGGTAGGCGTCGACGAAGGTGCGCAGCACGCGGGTGCCGCCCATGCGCCGCAGCGCGAACTCCTCGGCCGAGGCCAGCCCGGTGCGCGCCAGCTCCACCCGCAGCGCCTCGCCCTCCAGGCGCGCGACGTCGGGCGCGTGCACCGCCTGCGGATAGGCCACGACCACCAGGTCCACGTCGTTGGCGAGGTACATCTCCGCCTGCGGGAATTCCGCCAGCAGGGCCGAGAGCATGGTGGCCACGAGCGCATCGTCGATCTCGTAGGCCTGCAGCCACTGCACCAGCACCCCGTCCTCGGCGAGATGGCTCCGCAGGAAGGCGTAGAACTCGCGGGTGAACAGACTCGCCACGCCGCTCACCCAGGGGTTCGACGGCTCCGAGACGATGACGTCGTAGTGCCGCCGCCCCGCGGCGAAGAAGGTGCGCGCGTCGTCGAAGATCACGTGCGAGCGGGGATCCTCGTACGCCCGGGCGACGCGGCTGCCGAACAGCCGCGCGCCCTCGTGGATGGCCGGCTCGATCTCCACCGTCTCCAGCCGCTCCACGCGGTCGCTGCCGAGGATGGTGTGGGTGGACAGGCCCGACCCCCAGCCGATCACGCCGACGTTGGCGGGCGCCGGGTGCACCAACAGCGGCAGGGCGCCGGTGAGCACCATGGTCAGTTCGTCCGGGCGCGGCGCCTGGGCGAGGTCGTACACCAGCGCAGCGTCGGACTTCCCGTTGGTGATGATGGCCGCCGAATTGCCCTCGCCGCTGCGCACCACGGCCACCGTGGCGGTCTTGCCGTCGCGCAGGTAGACGACCTCGGCGGAGTGGTGCAGGCGCGGCGCGCCGGAGCGGAATACGCCCGCCGCCTGCGCGCGCGGGTCGGGCCGGCCCAGCACCACGCTGAGCACGAGCACGGCCACGCAGCCCGCCGCCCAACGCAGCACGCGCCCGCTCGGCAGCACGGTCCGGGCGCGCGCGAGCAGCCAGAACCCGAGCGCGGTGTCGCCGACGGCGGCCAGGGTCACGCCGAAGCGGACGCCGACGAGGGGAATCAGCACGTGCACCATGAGCAGCACGCCGGCGATGGCGCCCAGCGTGTTCGCCGCGTAGATGCGCCCGATGCCGGACTCGCCGCCGCCGGCGCGCAGCAGCGCCATGGTGAACAGCGGCAGGGTCATGCCGGCGAAGAAGGCCGCCGGGAACATCACCAGCAGGGCGATGCCGGCACTGCCGAGCGAATACAGCGCATAGCCCGACGGCGTGCGCGAGAGCGCCTGCATCAGCCAGCCGACCCAGTCGAAGGTGCCGGCGAACAACACCACCGACACCAGCGCCATCAAGCCCATCCAGACCTGCGCGACGCCCGCCACCAGCAGCGCGTCGGCGATCTTCCGCGCGCGCTGGCGCACCCACAGCCCGCCGAAGGCCAGGCCCAGCAGGAAGGCCGCGAGCATCAGCTCGAAGCTGTGCAGCGTGGTGCCCAGCACCTGGTTGAGCATGCGGATCCAGCCGATCTCGTAGACGAACGAGAAGGCGCCGGAAGCGAAGGCGACCAGGAGGAGGAAGCGGGAGAGCGAACCCCCGCTCCGGGCCTCCCCCTCATCGCGGGAGAGGGCGCCGCCGGGCCCGGGAGCGCGCGGGGAGGTGTGGGTGCCGAGGTGGGCAGCCCCGCCATCCCCCGCACCTCGCTCCCCGTGTCCGGCTTCCGGCAGAGTCCCCTCGCCCACCCAGCGCGAGACCCACCATGCGCCGGCCGCGACCAGCAGGTTCACCACGCCCGCCGTCGCCATCGCACCGGGCATGCCGAAGGCGGGCAGCAGCACGAAGGTCGCGCCCAGCGCGCCGATCGCTGCGCCCAGGCCGTTCGCGAAGTACAGCCCGCCGAGCACCCGCCCGTCGTCCGCGGGCGCCGCGCGCAGATAGCCGGCGGACAGCAGCGGGAAGGTCGCGCCCAGCAGCACGCAGGCCGGGAGGATCAGCAGCGCGCCGGAGACCCACGGGTAGAGCCGCGCCAGCACGCCGTCGCCCAGCAACGGCAGCACCGCACCCTGCGACAGAGCGCTGTAGCCCAGGAACAGCGGATGGAAGGCCAGCCCGAACAGGCCGATGGCGCCCTCCGCGATCGCGTACGCCAGCAGCAGGCGCCGCCACCGCACCGTGCGCTGGCCCGCCAGCCATGCGCCGAACGCCATCCCGCCCATGAAGATCGACAGCACCAGCGTCTGCGCGTACGCGGCGTGGCCCAGCGTCAGCCCGAGGTAGTGCGACCACAGCGACTGGTAGACCAGCCCGGCGAAACCGCTGGCGATGAAGAGCAGAAGCAGCGCCGCACCGAGGCGACGGGGAGGCTGGGGCATCGTCGAGGTCCTGCGGGGAAACCCGCAGACCTTAGCGCACCGGGGGCGCGCCGCCCGCGTCCGCTGGGCCGTCGCCGTCGCCGGCGTGCAGTGGGTTCTCGTCCGGCGCGGTGTGCAGTGCCGAGGAGCTGCTGTCGGACTGCTGGCCCGGCCAGTGCCTGGGCGACAACGCCGTGCACAAGCACGTGGCCCTGCTGCGCGCGGCGCTCGGCGACAGCGCGCGCCGGCCCCGCTACATCTCGACCGTGCACCGCCGCGGCTATCGCCTGCTGGTGCCCGTCGTCCCCGCGGACGACGCCTGGGCCGACGACGACGCATGGGCGGCCTGCATCGACGCGCTGGTCGCCGGCCTGTGCGGGCTCGACGATCTGCTGCGCACCGCTTCGCCGCCCGCGGCGACCGGCGGCCGCTCTTCCGCGCTGGCCCGCCTCGTCCGCGAGAACCGGCGCCTGCGTCGCCTGTGCCATGCGCTGCTGGAGCGCTGCCGCCGAAGTGCGGCGCGGTCCGGTCCCCGCTGAAGCGGCTCCGCTGCGGTCGATCCTTCCGCCCATGAGGCAGCTCAGGGTGTGGGCAGGTGACGGGGTTTCCCACACCACCTGACACTTCGCGTCACTTTCTGCCGCAGCATCTTGACGCCCCGCCGACAAGCGTGAACCCGATCACGACGGGCGGTCGGATCGGAGTTGGCACGGTCCGTGCATCAATGCCCGTGCACGTGCTCCCCTCGGCGCACGGCACCCAGGGATCGGGGAACCGATACCGGGGCCTACGTGGACACTCACCAACTCTTCAATGGGGAAGAAACAATGACCAAGCAGATGAAGCGCGCCCAGCAGGGCTTCACCCTGATCGAACTGATGATCGTCGTCGCGATCATCGCGATCCTCGCCGCCATCGCCCTGCCGGCGTACCAGAACTACGTCGCCAAGTCGCAGGCCACCGCCGGCCTCGCCGACATCCGTGGCGGCGTGACCGCATTCGAGGAAGGCATCCAGGGCGGCACCCGTACCGATGCGGTCTCCGCCACGGCGATCGGCCTTGCAGACGACACCCCGCGCTGCGCCATCGAGGCCGACGGCGACTGGGCCGACGCGTCGGGCCAGACCATCGTCTGTGAGATCAAGGGCAACCCGAGCGTCAATGGTGAGACGGTCACGCTGACCCGCGACGTGAACGGGCAGTGGGCCTGCACCACCAGCATCGCGAACGAGAGCCACCGTCCGAACAACTGCGCAGGCCCGTAATCGGCCCCCGCAGGAGCACCTGCACGCTGTACCGGAGGCCCCGCTCGCGCGGGGCTTCCTTTTGGGGCCGCTGAGGCAGTACTGCTGCAGCGGCAGCATGGCTGGAAGGGGGCAGCATGATGAGCCGCACAAAGGGATTTACCCTCATCGAACTGATGATCGTCGTGTCGATCATCGCCATCCTCGCGGCGATCGCGCTGCAGGCATGGGGCCTGTTCACGGCACGCAGCCAGGTCGTGACCGGAATGGGCGACATTTCCACTGGACGAAGCGGTTTCGAGGTATTGCTTGCGGAGGGCCGCTCGAACTTCGCCGCGAACGACATCGGCCTGGCGAGCGAGACCGCCCGCTGTTCCATCGATGTGGAGCCCGCAGCAACCGGCTTCATCAACTGTACGTTGAAAGGCGACCCGAAGATCGCGGGTTCCTACGTCCGGCTGTCCCGCAGCAACGAAGGCCTATGGCGCTGCGAGTCCGACCTCGAAGATGCACGACTGCTACCCGGCGAATGCCGCTGACGGCCCAGCACGGCTGGCCTCGCAGTAAACCAAGCCCTATTACACGAGCGGTTCGGGCCACTCCCCCGCCATCTGCGCCGAGGCGCCCATGCGGTTCGCGATGACGCGGGCGGCCATGGGCGCGTCGAGGTACTCGCGGGCGCTGTCGCCGAGCCGGACCCAGCATTCGAGTTCGAGCGTGAGCGCCCCCAGGTGCGCCAGCGCCTCGCGGTGCACCGGGCTCGTCCCGACGCCGCCGCTCTCCGCCGCCGAAGCGGCCAGCAGCCGGGCGATGGTGCCGAGCCGCTCCAGGCTGTGCCCGGCGCAGGCGCGGGCCGCCGCCTCGATCTCGCGCAGCCTCTGGGGATGCAGCCGGGCGAGCCCCGCGTCCTGCGGCAGGCCGTCGAAGCTGCCCTGGAGATGATGCAGCAGGCGTTCCAGCGGCCTCCGCTGGCCTGCCCGCCCTGCCGTGGCGGCCGCATCGCACTGTGCGTCCAGACGGTCGTCTGCGTCCATGCTCGCTCCTTTCATTCGTCCCTGGGGTCCTGCCGGGTGCCGGGCGCATCGCGGTAGATCGCGTCGAGGGAGAGCGTCGGCAGCACCCGGCAGAGCGCCTTGGCGCGCTGCGGACTCGGCGCATAGCGACCGGTCTCCCACCCCGATACCGTCACCTTTTCCACGTTCACCCTGTGGGCGAGCTGGCGCTGGCTGAGGCCGGCGGCCAGACGCGCGACGCGGATGGGATGCATGCCGCGACTGTCCATGGGACGCGAGTTTTGCGGGGCCATACCGCCATGTCAACGTATGCCACACGACAGGAGGTATGGCAGGTCCATACCCTTCGGAGGCCCTTTTCGACCTCCTGCCCATGTCCTCGTTTCCGGAACGACTCCGCGCGGCCCGTCTCGCGCTCGGCATGACCCAGGAGGAGCTGGGCTTCGAGCTCGGCGTCACCAAGGCCTCGGTCTCCGCCTGGGAAACGGGCCGCGAGGCGCCGAGCTTCCGGCTGCTCCCCGGGCTGCGCGAGGCCCTCGCCTGCAGCCTCGACGCCCTGATCTGCGGCATCGAGGCCGAAGGCGTGCGCGAGGGCAACGCCGACGCACGCTATGCCTCCCGGGCCCGCGACGCCGGCGAGCGCGCCCTGCTCCAGCGCTACCGGACCCTGCCCGCCCGACAGCAGGCCGCCCTGCTGACGCTGGTCAAGGACGCCCGCAGCGAGCGGGACTGAAGCCTCGGTCCAGAACGCGAGACATGAGCAGTAGAAAGAGGAGAGGCGTCGGCCTGCCCTCGTTTCTCACTCCTCTTCGCTCGCTTCTCGCACCGGCATGTCTCGCTCCCCGCCCCGGGGATGCGGCACACTGCGCGGCGCCGCCGCGGCGGCCCCCTCCCGCAGCCCACCGACCGGCCAGGATGTCCATGAACGCCATCGCCACCTCGAACCTCGTCGGCATCACCGGCATCGTCCGCCGCCTGGTGCTCGACGGCGCCCTCAGCGACGTCGACGCGCGCCAGGCCATGGAGGCGGCGGTCGCCGAGAAGAAGCCGGTCCACGTCTACCTGCTGGACAAGCGCCTGGTCACTCCGGTCCAGATCACCGCGGCGAACTCCATGGAGTTCGGCATCCCGCAGTTCAACGCGGCCGCCATGGACTTCTCCCAGGCCGCGGTGAAGCTGGTCAGCGAGGAACTGATCCAGAAGCACCAGGTGCTGCCCCTGGTCAAGCGCGGCAACCGCCTGTTCGTGGCCACCTCCGACCCCACCAACAGCCGCGCGCTGGACGAGATCAAGTTCGCGGCCAACCTGTCGGTGGAGCCGGTGCTGGTGGACGAGGAGGGGCTGAAGCGAGCCATCGAGCAGGCCTTCGCCGCGACGGATGCCCTGGGCTCGGATTTCGAGGACGACTCGCTGGACAACCTCGAGGCCGCGGCCGGCGACGCCGACGGTGACGCGGGCAATGCCACGGACATCAAGGGCGACGACACGCCCGTGGTGCGCTTCGTCAACAAGATGCTGGTCGATGCGATCAAGCGCGGGGCGTCGGACATCCACTTCGAGCCCTACGAGACCGAGTACCGGGTGCGCTTCCGCATCGACGGCGTGCTCAAGGTGGTGGCCAAGGCGCCGGTGGCGCTCAACACGCGGCTCGCGGCGCGCCTGAAGGTGATGGCCGCGCTCGACATCGCCGAGAAGCGCGTGCCCCAGGACGGCCGCATCAAGCTCAAGATCTCCAAGAACAAGGAGATGGACTACCGCGTCAGCACCCTCCCGACCCTGTTCGGCGAGAAGATCGTGCTGCGCCTGCTCGATTCCGGCTCGGCCAAGCTCGGCATCGACAAGCTGGGCTACGAGGACGACCAGAAGGCGCTGTACATGAGCGCCCTGTCCAAGCCCTACGGCATGATCCTGGTGACCGGCCCCACCGGCTCGGGCAAGACGGTGTCGCTCTACACCGGCCTGAACATCCTCAACGACGAGGGGCGCAACATCTCCACCGTCGAGGACCCGGTCGAGATCCGGGTGCCGGGCATCAACCAGGTGCAGCAGAACGTCAAGCGCGGCATGACCTTCGCCGCGGCCCTGCGCAGCTTCCTGCGCCAGGACCCGGACGTGATCATGGTCGGCGAGATCCGCGACCTGGAGACCGCCGAGATCGCGATCAAGGCCGCGCAGACCGGCCATCTGGTCCTCTCCACCCTGCACACCAACGACGCGCCGCAGACCATCTCGCGCCTGATGAACATGGGCGTGGCGCCCTACAACATCACCTCCTCGGTGAGCCTGGTCATCGCCCAGCGCCTGGCGCGGCGACTGTGCAACAGCTGCAAGCGCCCGGTGGACCTGCCGGAGAAGGCGCTGCTGGCCGAGGGCTTCACCGCCCAGGACATCGCCGCCGGCCTGACCATCTACGAGGCGGTCGGCTGCAGCGAATGCACCGAGGGCTACAAGGGCCGCGTCGGCGTGTACCAGGTCATGCCCATGACCGAAGAGATCCAGAAGATCGTCCTGGAGGGCGGCAACGCCATGGCCATCGCCGACGCCGCCGAGCGCTCGGGGGTGGACGACCTGCGCCGCTCGGCGCTCAAGAAGGTCAAGGCCGGCCTGACCAGCCTCGCCGAGATCAACCGCGTGACCAAGGACTGACCGGTCGGCGCTGCGGGACGACCAGAGCCTTCGCCCTTCGGGGCGCTCCGTGACCCGGTTCGCTTGCTCCCGCCACGGGGACGGGTAGACTCCGCGGCACGCGCGGCCGCAGCCGCGCACGGGGAATGTGCGGGGCATCGGCTTGGGGGAAGGCCGGTCGCGGGGATGGGGAATCAACGGTAGAGCACCCGGGCCCGCGTCCGAGGCATTGGACGCCGCAGCATCGATTCGCTAAGCCGGCCGCCGCGCGGCCAACGAGAGACCAGCATGGCCACCGCCACCGCACGCAAGCCCACCGCGACCAAGGTCCGCGAGAACCCCCTGCAGGACTTCACCTGGACCGGCGTCGACAAGCGCGGCCAGCTGATGAAGGGCGAGATCCAGAGCAAGTCGGTCAACCTGGTCAAGGCGGAACTCCGGAAACAGGGCATCACCCCGCGCGTGGTGAAGCCCAAGGCCAAGCCCCTGTTCGGCAAGGCCGGCAGCACCATCAAGGCGCAGGACATCGCGGTCTTCAGCCGCCAGCTCGCGACCATGATGCAGTCGGGCGTGCCCATGGTGCAGGCCCTGGACATCCTCGCCTCGGGGCAGAAGAACGTCCGCATGTCGACCCTGATCGGCAGCATCCGCGACGAGGTCTCCGGCGGCTCCTCGCTCTCGGAAGCCTTGGGCAAGCACCCGGTGCAGTTCGACGAGCTGTACCAGAACCTCGTCCGCGCAGGCGAAGGCGCCGGCGTGCTCGACACCGTGCTCGATACGATCGCGACCTACAAGGAGCGCATCGAGGGACTGAAGGGCAAGATCAAGAAGGCGCTGTTCTACCCCGCTGCGGTCATTGCAGTGGCGATCCTGGTGTCCTGCGTCCTGTTGATCTTCGTGATCCCGCAGTTCCAGTCCGTCTTCCAAGGTTTCGGAGCGGACCTTCCTGCCTTCACTCAAATGTTGGTGAACCTGTCCGAGTGGATGCAGTCCTATTGGTGGCTTCTGCTCGTTGTGACCTTGGGAACAGGCTTCGGACTGGTCGCGCTGAAGAAGCGGTCGCTAGCCTTCGCTCACTTCCTCGACCGCATGGTGCTCAAGATCCCGGTGATAGGCCAGATCATGCACCAGTCCGCGATCGCCCGCTTCTCCCGCACGCTCGGTATCACCTTCCGCGCCGGCGTTCCACTGGTGGAGGCGCTCGACACCGTGGCGGGCGCCACCGGCAACGTGGTCTACGAGAAGGCGGTGAAACGCATCCGCGACGACGTGGCGGTCGGCTACCCCGTGAACCTGTCGATGAAGCAGGTCGGCCTGTTCCCGCACATGGTGGTGCAGATGACGGCCATCGGCGAGGAGGCCGGCGCACTCGACACCATGCTGTTCAAGGTGGCGGAGTTCTACGAGCAGGAGGTCAACAACGCCGTGGATGCGCTCACCAGCCTGCTGGAGCCGCTGATCATGGTCTTCATCGGCGTGGTCGTCGGCGGCATGGTCGTCGGCATGTACCTGCCGATCTTCAAGCTTGCGGCCGCCGTCGGCTGACCCGGTGCTGGACGTACTTACCGCCTCCCCCGCGCTCGCCATCGGCGGCGCCCTCGTGCTCGGCCTGCTGGTCGGCAGCTTCCTCAACGTGGTCATCCTGCGCCTGCCGCCGCGCCTGGAGTGGCAGTGGCGGCGCGACTGCCGGGAGATGCTGGAGCTTCCGGCGGTGGACGAACCGCAGCCGCCGGACCTCGTCTTCCGGCGCTCGCACGACCCGGCCACCGGGGCTCCGCTGGCGTGGTGGGAGAACATCCCCCTGCTGAGTTGGGCCCTGCTGCGGGGGCGCTCGCGCCACAGCGGCGAGCGCATCTCGCTGCAGTACCCGGCGGTCGAGCTGCTCACCGGCGTTCTGTTCGCGGTCTGCGTCTGGCAGTTCGGGGCGACGGTGCAGGGACTGGCCGCCCTCGTGTTCACCGCGCTGCTGGTCGCGATGTCGGGCATCGACCTGCGCACGACCCTGCTCCCGGACCAGCTCACCTATCCCCTGCTCTGGCTGGGCCTGCTGGCCGCCGCCTTCGGCGTCTACGGCGTGACGCCGACGCAGGCCATCCTCGGCGCGACGATCGGCTACCTGGCGCTGTGGTCGGTGTACTGGGGCTTCAAGCTGCTCACCGGCAAGGAGGGCATGGGCTACGGCGACTTCAAGCTGCTTGCCGCACTGGGCGCCTGGTGCGGGGCCATCGGCATCCTGCCGATCGTGCTGCTCTCGGCCGTGGCCGGCGCCGTGATCGGCAGCGCCTGGCTGGCCATCAAGGGCCGCGACCGCGCGACGCCCATCCCCTTCGGCCCCTACCTGGCCATCGCCGGCTGGGTGCAGTTCGTCTTCGGCGACCGCATCCTCGCGGCCTACTTCGCCCCCTTCGTGACCTGAAGCGCGCTGCATTGCGGCCCTGCACGCAGCGGCCCACAATCGGCCGCATGCACGCCATCGAGGACATGCTGCGCCACTGGCTGGAGGACCAGCCGGAGATCAGGCTGGCCTACCTGTTCGGCTCGCTCGCCCGCGGGCAGGCGCGTCGCGACAGCGACGTCGACCTCGCGATCGATACCCGATCGCCACTGGACGCGGCACGCAAGGCAGGGATGATCGAGGAGCTCACGGCACTGACCGGCAGGCCTGTGGATCTGGTCGAACTCGCCGGGGCAGGCGAACCCCTCTTGGGCCAGGTGCTTGACGGCCGGCGACTGAAAGGCCACGACGCGGCGCACGCCGCGCTGGTCCTGCGCCATGTAATGGATGCAGCGGACTTCCTTCCGTACCGGGACAGGATCCTGCGTGAACGGCGGCTCGCATGGACGCGCGGCTGATCGCGGAAAAGAGCGAATCCCTGAGGCGCTGCGTTGCGCGCGTACGGGCGACGTGTCCGGCGACAGCCGGGGCGCTTGCCACCGATGTCGACGCACAGGACATCGTCAGCCTGAACCTGACCCGCGCCGTGCAGCTTGCCGTCGACATCGCCAGCCACCTTCTCGCAGGGCTCGACGTTCCCGTGCCGCACACCATGGGAGAGACCTTCGATCGCCTCGCCCAGGCCGGGGTGATCGACGAGGATCTCGCGAGGCGGATGCGTGCCGCCGTGGGCTTCCGGAACCTCGCGGTCCACAGCTACGCACGGATCGACTGGGAGATCGTCCACGCACTCTGCACGTCGCGGCTGGACGACTTCGCGACCTTCGTGGCCGCAGTGGCGGGAGACTGAGACGGGGATTCCGCCCTCACCTGCCCATGTCACGGAATCCTGAGATCATGGGCGGGTATCCGCACATGGCCTTCTACCGCCTGATGACCACGATCTCCCCGCAGGACGTCATCCAGACCTACGACCGCTACGCCCCCATCTACGACCGCTTCTTCGGTGCCGTGCTCGAACCGGGCCGCAAGCGCCTCGCCGCCGCGGTCGCGCGGCTGCAGCCCGAGACCCTGCTCGAGGTCGGCGTGGGATCCGGGCTCACGCTGTTCCAGTACCCGGAGAAGACCCGCGTGGTGGGGGTGGACATCTCGGAAGGCATGCTGGAGCACGCCCGCCGCCGCGCGGACGCGATGCCGGAGCGCGACATCACCCTGCGCGCGATGAACGCCGAGGCGATGGACTTCCCCGACGCGAGCTTCGACTGCGTCACCGTCCCCTACGTGCTCTCGGTGACGCCCGAGCCGGCCCGCCTGGTGGCCGAGCTGCGTCGCGTGTGCAGGCCCGGCGGCACGATCATGATCCTCAACCACTTCAGCGGCAGCCGCTTCTGGTGGCTGCTGGAGCGCGCCGTCCGCAGCATCGCGGCGCGCATCGGCTTCCGCTCCGACTTCGACTATGCCGAGCAGATCCTGGCCCACGACTGGACGGTGGAGTCGGTCGAGCCGGTCAACCTGATGGGGCTCTCGAAGCTCGTGATCATCCGGAACTGAGGCATGCCGCAGCCCTGCCTCACGCCCCGCCCGCGGGGGGGGACCGGGACATGCGACGGGCGCACCGCGCGTGCGGGCAGCTCGGCCAACGGCCGGCGCGGAAGCAGAAGCCGGAGCGCCCTCTCCCCAGCCCTCCCCCGCTGTCCACGGGGGAGGGGGCTGGCGGGCCCGAGGAACGAGTGGAAAGGAGTAGGAAGCGAGGGCCGGTGTCTGCGCCTCCTCTCGTTTCCCACTCGTCCTGCCGCACTTCTCGCCGTGAAGCCCCTTCCCCGACCTGCAGGGGAAGGCCAGGGCGGCGGAGACGACGCAGCGTGCACGACAGCGACCGGCAGGGTCCGGCGGAGCCGCCGCCGTGGCTGACTTCGTCGTCGCCGTCACCGGCGGGATCGCCTCGGGCAAGAGCGCGGTGACGCGGCGCTTCGAAGCGCTCGGCGTGCACGTGGCGGATGCGGACGTGAGCGCGCGCGCGCTGGTCGAGCCCGGACAGCCGGCGCTCGAGGCCATCGTGGCGCGCTTCGGCGTCGAGATCCTGCTCGCCGACGGCCGCCTCGACCGTGCCGCACTGCGCGCCCGGGTGTTCGAGGACACTGGCGCGCGCCGCGAGCTCGAGGCCCTGCTGCATCCGCGCATCCGCGCCGCACTGGAGGCGGAATGCCGCGCGGCGCCGGGTCCCTACGCCGTCGTGGCGATTCCGCTGCTGGCCGAGGGCGGGCGCGCCGCCTATCCCTGGGTGGACCGCGTGCTCGTGGTCGACGTGCCCCGCGAAGTGCAGCTCGACCGCCTCATGCGCCGCGACGGCATCGACGACGCTCTCGCCGCGCGCATGCTGGACGCCCAGGCCGGTCGCGAGGTGCGCCGCGCCCTCGCGGACGACCTCGTCGACAACAGCGGGGACCTCCCCGCCCTGCACGCACAGGTCGATGCGCTGCACGCGCGGTACCGGGCGCTCGGCGCCGCCCGCTCCTAGCGGCGCCCGCGGCGGCCCGCCGCCGGAGGCGCGTCGAGCGCTCAGCCGGGCCAGAGCCCACGGATGGCGGCGATGCCCTGGGCGCCGTGACGCCGCGCCTCCGCGTGGTCCTCCGGCCGCAGGCCGCCGAGGCCGTAGAGGGGCAGGCTGACCTGCTCGCGCAGCCGCGCGAAGGCCGGCCACCCGAGCGGGACCGCGTCCGGATGACTGGCGGTGGGCTGCACCGGCCCCAGGACGGCGAAGTCACAGCCGAGCGCCTGCGCCCGCAGGAGATCCCCGGCGTCGTGACAGGAGGCCGCGACGCGCTGGCCGGCGGGCAGCGGGCGCTCCGCCAGCGACGCGAGCTGCGCCGCGCGCAGATGCACCCCGACGCCGAGTTCCGCCGCGAGCGTCGCGTCGCCGTTGAGCAGGAGTTCGGCGCCGACGACGCGGCATCGCATCGCCAGCGAGGCGGCCAGCGTCCGCCTCGCCTCGTCGGGCAGGGACGGCGCACGCAGCTGCACGCGCCGCACCCCGGCCTGCAGTGCGCGCTCCACCCCTTCGCGGATCGAGGGCGCGGACAGGTCGGGCGTGATCAGGTAGGTCGCCGGCTGAGTCAGCGCGGCGATCACCGGGACGTCGGCCGGGGGCGTGGGATAGACCGCAAGCCGGTCCTGGGGCGTCCAGGCCAGCGCCTGCTTCTCGAGCCCGCGCGCCTGCCCGCGCCAATTCGACACGAGGTAGACGTCGAGGACGATCCGCCGCTTCGGGTAGGCCTGCGGCACGGCGATCAGCGGGGTGCAGCGCCCGATCTGGACGCCGAGCTCCTCGCGCAGCTCGCGCGCCAGGGCCTGCTCGGGGCTCTCGCCGGGCTCCACCTTGCCGCCCGGGAACTCCCAGAGGCCCGCCAGTTCCCGCCCCTCGGTCCGCCGCGTCAGCAGCACCCGGCCGCGGGCATCGCGGAGCACGGCGGCGACGACGTGGAGCGGCGGACGCTGGTCTGGACCTTCGGGCATGGTCGCCGGGAAGAGCGGCTGCGGCAGGAAGTGTACGGGTCGAGACGTGAGTGAGGAGAAGCGGGAGCAGGGCGTGGACCACCGTGCCCTGCGTTCCCGCCTCCGGTACCGGAAGCGCCCCGACCACCTCCTACCGTCCGTGGGGAGGGAACGGGAAGGCCGGAGCGTGATGGAGGGGAGCGGAAACCGACGACAGCCAGCCGAGCCTTGCTTCCGTTCTCCGCTCCTCAGGCTCCCCACCTGCGCGAAGGCCGGGATGGGCGAGCGCGCATCGGCAGGGAAACAGCAGGAAGGAGCGAGGCACGACGGCGAGCGGCCGCGCTCCTCGTCCCTCGTTCCCGATCTCTCACTTCCCGCCCTGTGGCGTCAGTCCAGGCGCCCGTGGCACTGCTTGTACTTCTTGCCGGAACCACAGGGGCACGGGTCGTTGCGGCCCACCTTGGGCGTCTCGCGCTGCACGGTGCGCGGCTGCTGCGGGATCTGCCCCTGCTGCGCCATCTCGGCGGTCTCGTCCTCGGTGCCGTAGCCGCCGGCGTCGGCATGCTGGAACTGCATGTCGCGCGCGATCTTCTCCTGGCGCTGGCGCTCGGCCTCCTCCAGGCGCGCGACCTCGTCCTCGCTGCGCACCCGCACGCGGGCGAGGATGGTCACCACTTCGCGCTTGACCTTGTCGAGCATCTCCGAGAACAGCGCGAAGGCCTCGCGCTTGAACTCCTGCTTGGGCTGCTTCTGCGCGAAGCCGCGCAGGTGGATGCCCTGGCGCAGGTAGTCCATGCGGGCCAGGTGCTCCTTCCAGCTCTGGTCGAGCACGGTGAGCATCACGTGCTTCTCGAGCGCGCGCATCATGTCGGCGCCCACCTGGCGCTCCTTGGCGGCGAAGTGCTCGGCGGTGGCCTCCTCCACCACGCGCGCCACGCCCTCGGCGTCGAGCTCGTCCTGCTGGCGCACCATCGACTGCAGGTCGATCTGGATGCCGAAGTCGTCGGCGAGCAGCCGCTCGAGCCCCGCGATGTCCCACTGCTCGCGGATGGTGTTGGCCGGCGCATGCTGCGCGACGAGATCGGCGACGACGTCGCGACGGATGGCGTCGATGGACTCGGCCACCGACTCCGCGTCGAGCAGCTCGTCGCGCTGCTGGTAGATGACCTTGCGCTGGTCGTTGTTGACGTCGTCGAAGTCGAGCAGGTTCTTGCGGATGTCGAAGTTGTGCGCCTCGACCTTCTTCTGCGCCTTCTCGATCTGCCGGGTGACCAGCTTGTCCTCGATGACGTCGTCTTCCTTCATGCCCATCATGCGCATCGCCTTCTGCACCCAGTCGGCGGCGAAGATGCGCATCAGGTTGTCTTCGAGCGACAGGTAGAAGCGCGAGGAACCCGGGTCGCCCTGGCGGCCGGAACGGCCGCGGAGCTGGTTGTCGATGCGGCGCGACTCGTGGCGCTCGGTGCCGATGATGTGCAGGCCGCCGGCGGCCTTGACCGCCTCGTGCCGCGTCTTCCAGTCGGCCTTGACCTTCTCGACCGTGGCGGCGTCCGCATCCTCGCCCAGCTCGGCGAGTTCGGCCTCCAGGCTGCCGCCGAGCACGATGTCGGTACCGCGGCCGGCCATGTTGGTGGCGATGGTGACGGCCTTGGGACGACCCGCCTGGGCGATGATCTGCGCCTCGCGCTCGTGCTGCTTGGCGTTGAGCACCTCGTGCGGGATCTTGGCCTTCTTGAGCTCCTTGGCGAGGAGCTCGGAGGTCTCGATCGAGGTGGTGCCCACCAGCACCGGCTGGCCGCGCTCGTAGCAGTCGCGGATGTCCTCGACCACCGCCCGGAACTTGTATTCCCGGGTCATGAAGACCTGGTCGGGATGGTCCTTGCGGACCATCGGGCGGTGGGTCGGGATGACCACGACCTCGAGGCCGTAGATCGACTGGAACTCGAAGGCCTCGGTGTCGGCCGTGCCGGTCATGCCGGCCAGCTTCCGGTACATGCGGAAGAAGTTCTGGAAGGTCACCGAGGCCAGCGTCTGGTTCTCGCGCTGGATCGGCACGCCCTCCTTGGCCTCGACCGCCTGGTGCAGGCCGTCCGACCAGCGGCGGCCGGCGAGCGTGCGGCCGGTGAACTCGTCGACGATCACCACCTCGCCGTCGCGCACGATGTAGTCCACGTCGCGCTGGTAGAGCGCATGGGCGCGCAGCGCGGCGTTGAGATGGTGGACCACGGCGATGTTGGCGCCGTCGTAGAGGCTGTCGTCCTCGCCGATGATGCCGGCCTGGCGCAGCAGGGCCTCGGCGTTCTCCATGCCCTGCTCGGACAGGTAGGCCTGCTTGGACTTCTCGTCGACCCAGTAGTCGCCCTCGCCCTCCTCGGACTCCTGGCGCACCAGGTTCGGCACGATGCGGTTGACCTTGATGTAGAGGTCCGGCGAGTCGTCGGCCGGGCCGGAGATGATCAGCGGCGTACGCGCCTCGTCGATCAGGATCGAGTCCACCTCGTCGACGATCGCGAAGTTCAGGCCGCGCTGGTAGCGCTCGGCGCGCGAGAGCGCCATGTTGTCGCGCAGGTAGTCGAAGCCGAACTCGTTGTTGGTGCCGTAGGTGATGTCGGCGGCGTAGGCGGCCTTCTTGTCGGCGTGGTCCATGCCGGGGTACACCACGCCGACCGACAGCCCCAGCCAGCTGTAGAGCCGCCCCATCTGGCCCGCGTCGCGGCGCGCCAGGTAGTCGTTGACGGTGACGACGTGGACGCCCTCGCCGGCGAGGGCGTTGAGGTAGACCGGCAGCGTGCCGACCAGGGTCTTGCCCTCGCCGGTGCGCATCTCGGCGATCTTGCCCTCGTGCAGCACCATGCCGCCGATCATCTGCACGTCGTAGTGGCGCATGCCCAGCACGCGCTTGGAGGCCTCGCGCACGGTGGCGAAGGCCTCCGGCAGCAGGGCATCGAGCGATTCGCCCTTGGCGAAGCGCTCCTTGAACTCCTGGGTCTTGGCCTGCAGCGCGGCGTCGTCGAGCGCCTCGAACTGCGGCTCCAGGGCGTTGATCTTCGCAACGGACCTGTTGAACTGCTTGACCAGCCGTTCGTTGCGGCTGCCGAAGACGCGGGTGAGGACGCTGTTGAACATGTGGGATCGCTGAGGTCGCAAGGAGGCACGCAGGGACTGCGTGGAGGATGCCGGCCCGCGCCCGCCGGGCGGCGCTGGAACGGGCTAGTCTAACGTGGGGATGGCGGACGGCCTATCAAGCGTCCGGCACGGGCCACCTCCGGCGGCTGAAAACGCGAAAGGCCCGCACGGGGCGGGCCTTCGGGACGGGACGCGGGATCAACCGCGGCTGCGGGCGCCGACGCGGCCCTGCAGGTACTTGAGCGGATTGACCGGACGACCGTTGTGGTGGACCTCAAGGTGCACGTGGTTGCCGGTCGAGCGCCCGGTCGAGCCGACCTTGGCGATCACGTCGCCGACCCGAACCAGGTCGCCGGCCTTCACCGAATTGCTGCGGTTGTGCCCGTACAGGGTCTTGTAGCCGTTGCCATGGTCGATCTCGACCACGTTGCCGTAGCCCGTGCGCCAGCCGGCGAAGCTGACCACGCCTTCGGCCACCGCCAGCACGTCGGAACCGCCCGGGCTGGCGAAGTCGATGCCCAGGTGATGGGCGCGGCCGCCGCCGAAGGGATCGTTGCGCCGGCCGAAGCCGGAGGAGATGTAGCCGCGCGTGACCGGCCAGCGGTTCGGCATCTGGTTCTGCGCGAGGTCGCGGTCGAGCAGCAGGCTCTCGAGCAGGTCGAGCTGCGCACCGGCGTGGCCGAACTTCTGTTCGAGGCCGTCCAGGTCGGAGAGCAGCTCGGACTTGTCCACCGCCCCCGCCGTCTCGGCGCCGCCCTGCCCGCTCGCCTCGGAGAAGTCGAACTCGCCGTCGTCGATGTTGCCCAGGCGGGTCAGGCGCTCACCGAGCGCGTTCAGGCGGTTGGCCTGGGCCTGGAGTTCGCCGATGCGCGCGGCGAGGGCGTTGATCTCAAGCTGGGCCGCGTCGCGGGCGCCGGCCAGCTCGCGCTCCTGGGCCTCGACCTGCCTGCGCAGTTCTGCGATCTGGCTGGCGTCCGCGCCGGCGCGCGCGACGACGCCCATGCCGAAACCCAACCCGACCACCAGCAGCAGGGCCCCGACGACGGTACCCTGCACACGGCGATCCGAGAGCGAGAACTTCTTCGGCGCCGTGAAGCGTTTGGATACGAGGATCAGATTCATATGTCTCGAAGGCCTGTTCAACGTGGTGCGACGCCGCCTTCGACCGCATCCGGGCCGGTTCGCGCACTCGACGTGGCGAACGATCCCGGACTCGACCGGCTGATCGAACGCGCCCAGTGGCTGGATGCGCTCGATCGGCGGCTGCGCCAATCACTGCCTGCCCCTCTCGCGGACCACTGCCGACTCGGCAACGTCCGCGGGGACAGGCTCGTGTTCCTGGTCGGCTCGGCCGCCTGGAGCACGAAACTCAGGCTGCACGCCGACGACATCCTGTCGGCGGCCCGCGCCCTTGGTCTCCCCGCCGGGATACTGAGCGTGAAGATCGTGTCGACGCAACCCATTGACCGCAGGCCCGAGCCGTGCTTGCCGCTGAGCGCGGCGGCCCGGGAATCGCTGAAAGCCGCTGCGGCGGGGGTTTCCGACCCCGGACTCCGGGAACAGCTCCTTCGCCTTTCCGAAGTCTAGTTAAACGACTGATCCGAAAGGAGAAGAAGAGGAAGAGGATGGCCGCCCCGGGGCCGGCACCCGGCTGCACGCCGCAGGGTGCCGGCACGGCCCGCGCAGGACGGCCCGCCCCCGCTCCGCCGGGACGCGTTGCCGCCGACGACGATGCGGAAGTGTGACGGGCGCCGCAGGGCGCGGCCCTGAAACGAAGAACGGCCGCTTTCGCGGCCGTTCCTGGTCGATGCAGAGGGGGTTTCCCCGGATCGGATCGGTCAGATCGCCTGCGCGGGATGCGCGTAGGAGATCGGCGGCGCGACGGCCGGATCCTCGTAGGTGACCTCTTCCCATGCGGTGCGGTCGGCGAGCAGCGCGCGCAGCAGCTGGTTGTTGAGCCCGTGGCCGGACTTGTGGCCGTAGAAGGCGCCGATCAGGCTGCGACCCATCAGGTACAGGTCGCCGACGGCGTCGAGGATCTTGTGCTTGACGAACTCGTCCTCGTAGCGGAGGCCGTCCTCGTTGAGCACGCGGTAGTCGTCCAGCACGATGGCGTTGTCCATCGAGCCGCCCAGGGCGAGGTTGCGCTCGCGCAGGAACTCGATGTCCTTCATGAAGCCGAAGGTGCGCGCACGGCTGACTTCCTTGATGAAGGACGTCGTGGAGAAGTTGATCTCCGCGCGCGAGGTGGCCTTGGTGAAGACCGGGTGCGCGAAGTCGATCGACAGGCCGACCTTGAAGCCGTCGAACGGCTCGAAGCGCGCCCACTTGTCGTCCTCGCGCACTTCGACCGGCTTGAGGATGCGCGCGAACCGCTTGGGCGCGTTCTGCTCCTCGATGCCCGCCGACTGCAGCAGGAACACGAAGGGGCCGGCCGAGCCGTCCATGATCGGCACTTCGGCCGTGGACAGGTCGACGTAGGCGTTGTCGATGCCGAGGCCGGCCATGGCCGACATCAGGTGTTCGATGGTCATGACCCGCACGCCGTCCTGCACGAGGGCGGTGCACAGGCTGGTGTAGCCGACCAGGTCCGCACGCCCCGGGATCTCGACGGGCGGGTCGAAGTCCGTCCGCCGGAACACGATCCCGGTGTCCGGCGCAGCGGGCCGCAGGGTCATGAAGACCTTCTCGCCGCTGTGCAGGCCGACGCCGGTCGCGCGGATCGTGTTCTTGAGGGTGCGTTGTCTGATCATCTGGTGCGGTCTCCGGAAGGAGCGCGACGAAAGCTGAATAGTCTAGCCACGTCGTCTTAACGAAGGCGAAAAACCCGGGATTGTCCACGAGACGGAACAATCCCGGGAAATCATCGACATCTCTTTCCTGCTGGGGACCGGATGTTACAAAAGAGTTAACCCTCCTGCCACCGTGCCGTACGTTGGCGTTCGGCACGGTTCAGGCGGTCGCTCAGTCGGCCTGGCGACGCAGGAACGCCGGGATGTCCAGGTAGGCGTGCTTGCTGTCGCTGCCGGTGTCGGCGCTGGCGGTGCTGCTGCCGGCGTCGGCGTCGGGCCGGGCGCGCAGGCCCATCGGTGCCGCCGGCTGGGCGTGGCCCATGGCCGGGTTGGCGCCCAGCGGGTACTCGACCATGCCGGTGGTGGCGTTGCGCACCAGCTTGACCTGCGCCCGCTGCGGCTCCTTCTCCGGGGTGCGGAGCGGCTGGCGGGCGGCGGCGCGGTTGAGGCCGGTGGCGACCACGGTGACGCGCACCTCGTCCTGCATGTCCGGGTCGAGCACGGTGCCGATGACCACGGTCGCGTCCTCGGCGGCGAACTCCTCCACCGTGCGGCCGACCTCGTCGAACTCGGACATGGTGAAGTCGGGGCCGGCGGTGATGTTGACGAGGATGCCGTTGGCGCCCTGCAGGTTGATGTCGTCCAGCAGCGGGTTCTGGATGGCGGCCTCGGCGGCGGCCTGCGCGCGGTCGTCGCCGCGGGCCGAGCCGGTGCCCATCATCGCCAGGCCCATCTCGCTCATGACGGTGCGCACGTCGGCGAAGTCGACGTTGATGAGGCCCGGCCGCACGATCAGGTCGGCGATGCCCTGCACCGCGCCGAGCAGTACGTCGTTGGCGGCGCGGAACGCCTGGATCATGGTGGCGTTGCGGCCGAGCACGGTGATGAGCTTCTCGTTCGGCACGGTGATGAGCGAGTCGCAGTGCTGCGACAGCTCCTCGATGCCCTTGAGCGCCACCTGCATGCGGCGGCGGCCCTCGAACGGGAAGGGCTTGGTGACGACGGCGACGGTGAGGATGCCCATCTCCTTGGCGAGCTGCGCCACCACCGGCGCCGCGCCGGTGCCGGTGCCGCCGCCCATGCCTGCGGTGATGAAGACCATGTCGGCGCCTTCCAGGGCGGCGATGATCTGCTCGCGATCCTCGAGCGCGGCCTGGCGGCCGACCTCCGGGTTGGCGCCGGCGCCCAGCCCCTTGGTGACGTTGCCGCCGAGCTGCAGCTGCAGCTTGCTGCCGCAGTTGCGGATCGCCTGCGAGTCGGTGTTGGCGGTGATGAACTCCACGCCCTCCACCGCGCTGTTGACCATGTGCGAGACGGCGTTGCCGCCGCCGCCGCCGACGCCGATGACCTTGATCACCGCGTTGGGGGCGATCTTCTCGACGAGTTCGAAGTGAGCCATGAGTTGTCCTCCAGAGTCCTAAAGCGCTGAGTCGATGTCTGTTGCCGGTGTTTCGTGTGTTGTTGTTCTTGGTGTTACAGCCCGCGGCTCCCACAACGCCGCGGACGCGTACCGCTAAAAATCAGAATTCCCCGCGATACCAATTCCGAAGCTTGTTCCAGAGCGTTCCCGCGCGACCCGCCGGCACGACCGGGCGGCGCGGATGCTCCATCTGCGATCCCCAGAGCAGCAGGCCGACGCCGGTGGCATGCACCGGGTTGCCCACCACTTCCCCGAGGCCGGTGACGTGCTGCGGAATGCCCACGCGGACGGGCATGTGCAGCATTTCCTCGGCCAGTTCGACGACGCCTTCCATCTTCGCGGCGCCGCCGGTGAGCACCAGGCCGGCCCGCACCAGCTCCTCGAAGCCGGAGCGGCGCAGTTCGGCCTGGACCATCTCGAAGATCTCCTCGTAGCGGTTCTGCACCGCCTCGGCGAGCGCCTGCCGGGCCAGGCGACGCGGCGCGCGGTCGCCCACGCTCGGCACCTGGATCGACTCCTCGGCGGTCGCCAGCTGCGCCAGCGCGCAGGCGTAGCGCACCTTGATCTGCTCGGCCTCGGGCGTCGGCGTGCGCAGCAGGTGGGCGATGTCGTTGGTGACCTGGTCGCCGGCGATCGGCAGCGAGGCGGAATGGCGGATCGCGCCCTGCACGAACACCGCGATGTCGGTGGTGCCGGCGCCGATGTCCACCAGCACCACGCCCAGTTCCTTCTCGTCGACCGTGAGCACCGCGGTCGAGGACGCGAGCGAGGCCAGGATCAGGTCGTCGACCTGCAGGCCGCAGCGCTGCACGCACTTGGAGACGTTCTGCGCCGCGCTCATCGCGCCGGTCACCAGGTGCGCCCGCACCTCCAGGCGCACGCCGGACATGCCGACCGGGTTGCGGATGCCCTCCTGCGAGTTGTCGACGATGTACTCCTGCGCGATGGCGTGGATGATCTTCTGGTCGGCCGGGATCGCCACGGCCTTGGCCGCCTCCAGCACCCGGTCCAGGTCCGCGTAGCTCACCTCGCCGTCGCGGATCGGGACGATGCCCGGGGAGTTGCGGCACTGGGTGTGGCTGCCCGACATCGAGGCGTAGACCGAACGGATCTCGCAGCCCGCCATCAGCTCCGCCTCCTCGACCGCACGCTGGATCGACTGCACGGTGGACTCGATGTCGACCACCACGCCGCGCTTGAGCCCGCGCGACTCGTGGCTGCCGATGCCGATCACCTCGATGGGGTTGCCCGGCGAGTACTCGCCCACCAGCGCCACCACCTTCGAGGTGCCGATGTCGAGCCCGACGATCAGCGACTTGTCGCCCTTGCGGTTCATGTGCGTGCCTGTGCCTGCATGGAGGTGACGCGCGCTGCGGCGGCGGCCACGCGCGACATCGGAGTGGAGCGGAGCGGCGCGCGGCCTGCGGCCGGCGCCTCGGGATCGGGCTCGCCCCAGACCAGGGCGAAGCCGTTGGTGTAGCGGAGGTCGGCGCGCAGCAGCGGGCGCTGCTCGGCGGCGATCACGTGCGGCAGGAGACGCGCGAAGCGCTCCATGCGCGGCTGCGGATCGGTCCGCCCGAGCACCACCTCGGTGCCGGTGTCGAGCGTGAGCGTCCAGCTGCCGCGCGGGCTCAGCAGGACGCCCTCGACACGCCGCCCGCTGACCGCGAACAGCGGCTGCGCGCTGCGGTAGAGCGCGACCACGTCGCTGATGCGCGACTGCGGCCCGAAGAGCTGCGGCAGGCCCTCGGGGATGGGCGTCTCGCCGGGCGTGCTGAACAGCCTGCCCTGCTCGGACAGCAACTGCTCCTCGCCCCAGCGCGCGAACGGGCGGTGCTCGCTGATGGCGACCTCGAGCACGTCGGGCCAGCGCTTGCGCACCTCGACCGTCTCGACCCAGGGCAGCGCCGCGACCGCCGCGCGCACCGCCGCCGGCTCGACCGCGAAGAACCCGCTGCGCGCATGCGGCAGCACCGCCGCCCGCACCTGCTCGTCGCTCACCCGCCCGAACTCGGCGGTCACCAGCAAGCGCCGCATCGGCCAGCGATCGCCCGCGACCCAGCCGTTGAGCACGGCGACCACCGGCAGCGCCACGAGCGCCAGCGCGATGGTCCAGGCGAGGATGCGGACGAGGGCGGTCATGGGGTGTTGCCGGGAATTGGGAAGAGGGAAGCGGGACCTGCCGGCTGCCGCAATCCGGTTGCGCGTGCGCTACCGCCGCTGCGCGCCGACAGCAGGCCAGGCCACCTTGTGGGGCGGCCGGGAATCGGGAGGCGGGAAGCGGGACCTGCGGGCTGCCGCAATCCGGTTGCGCGTGCGCTACCGCCGCTGCGCGCCGACAGCAGGCCAGGCCGCGATGTCATCCGGACCCACGGGTCCCGATTCCCGATTCCCGCTTCCCGCTTCATGAGAGCGACCATCACGACCGCCCCTCCGCCGCCAGCGACGTCTCCAGCACCGCCCAGCAGAGCGCCTCGAACTCGATCCCGACCGCACGGGCGGCCTTGGGGACAAGGGAGTGGCTGGTCATGCCGGGGGCGGTGTTCACCTCGAGGAGCCAGTCGCGTCCCTGGGCGTCGCGCATCAGGTCGACGCGGCCCCAGCCGGTGCAGCCCGCCGCATGGAATGCGGCCAGCGCCAGGGCGCGCATCGCCGCCTCCGCCTTGCCGTCCAGGCCGGGGCAGAGGTAGGTGGTGTCGTCGGCGACGTACTTGGCGTGGTAGTCGTAGTAGGCGCCGGCGGGGACGATGCGGATCGAGGGCAGCGCCTCCTCGCCCAGGATGCCGACGGTGTACTCGCCGGCGTCCGGACCGTCGGTCTCGATCAGCTGCTCCATGAGCAGCTCGCCCGGGTAGCGGGCGGCCAGCGCGACGGCGGCATCGAGGTCGGCGTCGTCGAACACGCGGCTCACGCCCACGCTCGACCCTTCGCAGGACGGCTTCACGATCACCGGCAGGCCCAGCGCACGCGCGGCCGCGTGCACGTCGTCGCCGGGCGCCAGGCGCACGTAGCGGGGGGTGCGCAGGCCCAGCGACAGCCACACCTGCTTGGTGCGGATCTTGTCCAGGGTCAGTGCCGAGCCCAGCACGCCGCTGCCGGTGAACGGCACGCCCAGCGCCTGCAGCGCGCCCTGCAGCACGCCGTTCTCGCCGTCTCCGCCGTGCAGGATGTTGAACACGCGGTCGACGCGACCGGCGCGGATCTCCTCCAGCAGTGCCGGGATGCCGTCCACCGCATGCGCGTCGACGCCGCGCGCCGCCAGCGCCGCGAGCACGCCGCGGCCCGATTCGAGCGAGACCTCGCGCTCGCTGGACGTCCCGCCCATGAGGACGGCGACGCGGCCGAAGGCGGCGGGATCGGTGACGCGACTCATCGCGAGACTCCTGGGAAACCGTTGACGCCCAGCTCGGGCGCGATCTGTCCGATGTCGCCCGCGCCCATGACCAGCAGCAGGTCGCCGTCGGCGAGGACGTCCACCAGCACCTGCGGCAGTTCGGCGGCGGCGCCGACCACCACCGGCTCCAGCCGTCCGCGCGAGCGGATCGCGCGCGCCAGCGCCCGGGCGTCTGCATTGGCGATGGGCGCTTCGCCGGCGGCGTAGACCTCGGTCAGCACCACCGCGTCCGCCTGCGAGAGCACGGCGGCGAAGTCGTCGAGGAGGTCGCGGGTGCGCGAGTAGCGGTGCGGCTGGAAGGCCACCACCAGGCGGCGCTCCGGCCAGCCGGCACGGGCGGCGGCGAAGACCGCGGCGAGCTCGCGCGGGTGGTGGCCGTAGTCGTCCACCACCAGGGCGCGACCGCGCCCGAACTCGATCTCGCCCAGCGCGTTGAAGCGGCGCCCGACGCCCTGGAAGGACTCCAGCGCGCGGCCGATGGCCGCGGCGTCCACGCCGAGCTGCCAGCCGATGGCGGCCGCGGCCAGCGCGTTCTGCACGTTGTGTTCGCCCGGCATGGCCAGCACCACCTCGGCGCACTCGCCCTCGGGCAGGCACAGGCGGAAGCGGGTGCGCCCGCCGGCCTGGCGCACGTCCTCGGCGCGCACGTCGGCCTCGGCGGCGAAGCCGTAGGTCATGGTGTGGCGCGGCATGGCCGCCGCCAGCGCTGCGACCTCGGGGTCGTCGATGCACAGCACCGCCAGCCCGTAGAACGGCAGGCGGTGCAGGAATTCCGAGAACGCCGCGCGGACCCGCGCGAAGTCGCCCCCGTAGTTCTCCAGGTGGTCGGCGTCAATGTTGGTGACGACGGCGATCAGCGGATTGAGGCGGAGGAAGCTGCCGTCGCTCTCGTCGGCCTCGGCGACCAGCCACTGGCCGGTACCGAGCCGGGCGTTGGCGCCGGCGGCGAGAAGCTGCCCGCCGATCACGAAGGTCGGATCCACCCCGCCCTCGGACAGCACGCTGGCGATGAGGCTGGTGGTGGTGGTCTTGCCGTGCGTGCCCGCCACCGCGATGCCGCGGCGAAAGCGCATCAGCTCGGCCAGCATCTCCGCGCGCGGCACCACGGGGATGCGCTGCGCACGGGCGGCGACCAGCTCGGGGTTGTCGTCCCGGATGGCGCTGGAGACCACGACCACGTCGGCCCCGGCGAGGTTGGCCGCGTCGTGGCCGCGGGCGACCCGCACGCCGAGGCTGGCGAGGCGCCGGGTCGCGCGGCTGTCGGCCATGTCCGAGCCGGACACGCTGTAGCCCAGGGTGCACAGCACCTCGGCGATGCCGCTCATGCCGGCGCCGCCGATGCCGATGAAATGCACGCGCGAGTGCGCGCGGGCGAGGTCGCCGGTCTGCTGCAGGCGGCGGCTCACGGGCGCGCCTCCTGGAGGATGCAGGCCACGACGTCGCCGGCCGCGTCCGGCCGCGCCAGCGCGCGCGCGGCCGAGGCCATGCGGCGCAGCGTGGTGCGGTCGCCCAGCACCTCCTCCAGCACAGCGGCCAGGCGCGCCTCGAACGCCGCGCCCTGCGGAAGCAGGCGGGCGGCGCCGCGGTCCACGAGGAACTCGGCGTTGCGGGTCTGGTGGTCGTCGGTGGCGGCGGGGAACGGCACCAGCACGCTGCCGACGCCGGCCGCGCACAGCTCGGCCAGGGTCAGCGCGCCGGCCCGGCAGACCACGAGATCGGCCCAGGCATAGGCTTCGGCCATATCGGCGATGAAGGGCTCGACCTGCACCGGACGGCCCGCCGCCGCGTAGGCGGCGCGCGCCTCCTCCACGAACTTCTCGCCGCACTGGTGGCGCACCTCCAGGTCCACCCGGCCGTCGAGGGCGGCGAGTGCGAGCGGGACGCCCTGGTTCAGCGCGCGCGCGCCCTGGCTGCCGCCGAGCACGAGCACGCGCAGCGGGCCGTCGCGGCCGACGAAGCGGTCCTCGGGCGGCGGCAGGGCGGCAATGGCGTCGCGCACGGGGTTGCCGACGACCACTTCCTCGCAGCGCCCGGCGAAGCTGTCGGGGAAGCCGGTCAGCACGCGACGCGCCAGGCGCGCGAGGACGCGGTTGGTGATGCCCGGCGCGCGGTTCTGCTCGTGCACGAGCAAGGGCCGGCGGAGCAGCCAGGCGGCGAGGCCACCGGGCCCCGCGGCGAAGCCGCCGAAGCTCACCACCGCGCGCGGGCGCAGGCTGCGGATCGCCGCCATCGCCTGCCAGACCGCGCGAGCGAGCCTGAACGGCGCCAGCAGCAGGGTCGCCGCGCCCTTGCCGCGGACGCCGGCGATCGAAATCGTGCGCAGCTCGATCCCGCGCGCCGGGACGAGCCGCGTCTCCATGGCGCCGGCGGCGCCGAGCCAGACCACCGGCACGTCGCGCGCGCGCAGGGCCTCGGCGACCGCGAGCCCGGGGAAGATGTGCCCGCCGGTACCGCCGGCGAGGATGAGCACGGGCGCGCCGCTCATGCGAGACCTCCCAGGGTCGGGGGCACGCGCTCGCGCAGGCCGCGCGCCGGTGCGGGTGCCGCGGTCGGTTCGGGGTCGGCGGCGGGCAGCTCCGGCTCGCCCTCCTCCCCGCGCGCCCGCGCCACCTGGCGCGCGGCGCGCTCGACCTCGTAGCTCACCCGCAGCAGCAGGCCGATGGCGGCGCAGGTCATCAGCACGCTGGAGCCGCCGGACGAGATCAGCGGCAGGGTGAAACCCTTGGTCGGCAGCAGGCCGAGGTTGACGCCCATCGAGACGAAGCTCTGCAGGCTCATCCACATCGCCACGCCGAACGCGCAGTAGCCAGCGAACCAGCGCCGCATCTCGATCGCGCGCAGGCCGATGGCGAAGGCGCGCCAGGTGAACAGGGCGAACAGCGCGACCACCAGCAGCACGCCGACGAAGCCCAGCTCCTCGGCGATCACCGCCATGATGAAGTCCGTGTGCGCCTCGGGCAGGTAGAACAGCTTCTGCACGCTGGCGCCCAGGCCGACGCCGAACCACTCGCCGCGGCCGACCGCGATCAGCGCCTGGGTGAGCTGGAAGCCGTCGCGGAAGGGGTCCTCCCACGGATTGAGGAAGGACGTCAGGCGCCGCACGCGGTAGGGCTCGGCCCAGGCCACGGCCGCCATGACCGGAATCACGATGGCGACCGGCGCCATCAGCCGCGGGATGCTCGCGCCGCCGAGCATCAGCATGCTGCCGACCACCGCGATCATCAGCACGGCCGAGCCGAAGTCCGGCTGCAGGAGCAGCAGGACGGCCAGGGCGCCGACCACGAGCACCGGCTTGAAGATCGCGCGCCACTGGTACTGCACCTGGTCGCGGTAGCGCACCAGGTAGCTCGCCAGCCAGACGATGAAGAGCAGCTTGGCCGCCTCGACCACCTGGAAGTTGGACACGCCCAGGGTGATCCAGCGCCGCGCGCCGTTCACGGTCTTGCCCAGGCCCGGCAGGAACACCAGCAGCAGGGCGACGAAGCACAGCAGCAGCGCGAGGTGGGCGTGCTTCTCGACGAACTTGAGCTCGGTGCGCATGAAGCAGATCGCCAGCGCCAGCCCGCCGCAGAGGAACATCAGGTGCCGGGTGAGGAAGTAGAACGGCCCGACCGACAGTCCCTCGGCGATGGCGATGGAGCTCGAGGCCACCATGACCACGCCCAGGCTCGCGATCGCGAGCACGATGGCGATCAGGCCCGGGTCGTACCGGCCCTGGATGGCGTCGAGGCGGAGCGCCTGGCTGGCGGCGTCGTGCATCAGCGCACCTTGAGCGTCGCCAGGCCCACGAGGACCAGCACCACGGTGATGATCCAGAAGCGGACGATCACGCGCGGCTCGGGCCAGCCCTTGAGCTCGAAGTGGTGGTGGATCGGCGCCATCCGGAAGATGCGCTTGCCGGTGAGCTTGAAGCTCGCCACCTGGGCCATGACCGAGAGCGTCTCGATCACGAAGATGCCGCCCATGATCACCAGCACCAGCTCCTGGCGGACGATGACGGCGATGGTGCCGATGGCCGCGCCCAGGGCGAGGGCGCCGATGTCGCCCATGAACACCTGTGCCGGATAGGTGTTGAACCACAGGAAGCCCAGGCCCGCCCCGGCGATGGCCGCGCAGAAGATGGCGAGCTCGCCGGCGCCGGGCACCTGCGGGATCTGCAGGTAGAGCGAGAACTCGGCGTGGCCCGAGAGGTAGGCGAACACGCCCAGCGCGCCGGCGACCAGGACGCTGGGCATGATCGCCAGCCCGTCGAGGCCGTCGGTGAGGTTCACCGCGTTGGAGAAGCCGACGATCCAGAAGTAGGCGACGACGATGAAGCCCAGCCCCAGCGGGAACACCGCGTCCTTGAGCAGGGGCAGGAAGAACTGCGTGTTGGAGGGTGCGTCCGCGCTCAGGAACAGGAACACCGCCGCGGCGAGGCCGAACAGCGACTGCAGCGCGTACTTGCTGCGCGAGCGCAGGCCGTTGGGGTCGCGCTTGGCGATCTTGATCCAGTCGTCCAGCCAGCCGATGGCGCCGAACGACACCAGCACCGCGAGCACGACCCACACGTAGCGGTTGTGCAGGTCGGCCCACAGCAGGGTCGACAGCGACACCGCCAGCAGGATCAGCGCGCCGCCCATGGTCGGCGTGCCCGCCTTGGAGAAGTGCGACTGCGGGCCGTCGGTGCGGATGGGCTGGCCGCCCTTGAACTGCGCGAGCCGGCGGATCACCGGCGGCCCGAGCCACAGCGACAGGCCGAGCGCGGTCAGCGCACCCAGGATCGCGCGCAGGGTGATGTAGTTGAACACCGTGAAGAAGCTGTCGAGCTCCTGCAGCCAGCGCGCCAGTTCAAGCAGCATGCGTCGCGTCCTCGGGTTGGGCCGCCGGCAGCAGCGCGGCGACGACGCGATCCATCGCGCTCGAGCGCGAGCCCTTGACCAGGACGCGCGGTGGGGTGGCGGCCGCGGCGAGGTCGGCGCGGAGCGCGGCGACCAGGCTCTCGCGGTCGTGGAAATGGCGCCCCTGCGGGCCGAAGGCGGCCACCGCGGCCGCCGAGAGCGCCCCGGTGGCGTAGAGGCGGGCGATGCGGCGCGCGCGGGCGCGGGCACCGCACTCGGCGTGCAGGGCCTCGGCCTCGGGACCGAGCTCCTTCATGTCGCCCAGCACCAGCCAGGCCTCGCCGCCCTGGTCGGCGAGGGTGTCGATGGCCGCGACCAGCGAGGCGGGGTTGGCGTTGTAGCTGTCGTCGACCAGCACCGCCCCGCCCGACAGCGCATGCGCGACCTGGCGCCCCGGCACCGGCGCCGCGCCGGCCAGGCCAGCGGCGACGTGGTCGAGTCCGGCGCCTGCCGCGAGCGCGCAGGCGGCCGCCGCGAGCGCGTTGCGTACGTTGTGGCGGCCCGGCAGCGGGAGGGCGATGGCGCGTTCGCCCTGTGGCGCGCGCAGCAGGAAGCGGCTGCCCTCGGCGCCGGGGACGATGTCCGTCGCCACGACGTCGGCGCTGGCCTCGATGCCGAAGCGCAGCACGGCATGCGCGCCGGCCTGCGTGGCGAACCAGGGCGCGAAGGCGTCGTCCGCGTTGATCACGGCGGTACCGCCCGGGCGCAGCGCCCTGTAGATAGCGGCCTTGGTGTCGGCGATGCCGAGCAGGGAGCCCATGCGCTCCAGGTGCGCCGCCGCAACGTTGTTCACCAGCGCGACGTCGGGCGCGACGATGTCGGTGAGGTAGGCGATGTCGCCCGGCTTGCCCGCGCCCATCTCGTAGACGGCGAAGTCGGCCTCGTCCGGGGCCTCCAGCACAGCCAGCGGCAGGCCGATCTCGTTGTTGCGGTTGCCGGGATTGGCGTAGGTGCGGCCGGCGTGGGCGAGGATGCCCGCGAGCAGGGTCTTGACGGTGGTCTTGCCGTTGCTGCCGGTCACCGCCAGCACGCGCGTGGCGCGGTCCGCCTGCACCCCGCGCGCGATGCGGCCGAGCGCGGCCTGGGTGTCGCCGACCACCAGCTGCGGCACGCCGGCCTCCACCACCCGCTCGACCAGGGCCGCGGCCGCGCCGGCGGAGGCCACGAAGTCGTGGCCGTCGGCGCGTTCGCCGCGCAGCGCCACGAACAGGCTGGCGGGACCGGCCGCGCGCGAGTCGATGGCGACGTCGCTCACCCGCACGTCCTCGCCGTGCAGACGGCCGCCGCACCAGGTCGCGAGCCGGGACAGGGACTGCGGCCTCATGCCGGCACCTCCAGCAGGCCGCGGGCGACCGCCGCGTCGTCGAAGCGGTGGCGCACGCCGCCGATCTCCTGGTAGGGCTCGTGCCCCTTGCCGGCGATGAGCACGGCATCGCCCTCGCCGCCCTCGGCGATGGCGGCGGCGATGGCGCGCGCCCGGTCGCGCTCGACCCGCACGTGCGCGGTCCCGGCGACGCCGGCGAGGATCTCGGCGACGATCAGGTCGCCGTCCTCCCCGCGCGGATTGTCGTCGGTGACGTAGACCAGGTCGGCGAGGCGTCCGGCGATGGCGCCCATCTGCGGGCGCTTGCCGCGGTCGCGCTCGCCGCCGCAGCCGAACACGCACAGCAGGCGGCCGCGGGTATGCGCCCGCATGCTGCGCAGCGCCTGCTCCAGCGCGTCCGGCGTGTGCGCGTAGTCGACCACCACCAGGGGGCGGCCCGCGGCGGCGTCCAGGCGCTGCATGCGCCCGCGCACCGGGCGCAGCCGGCCGAGGCGCTCGGCGATGCGCGGCAGCGGCCAGTCCAGCGCCAGCAGCACGCCCGCCACGAGGGCGAGGTTGTCCACGTTGAAGCGCCCGACCAGCGGCGAGCGCACGGGCGCGCGCGCCTGGCCGACGCAGAGGTCGAAGGCGATGCCGCCGGCGCCGAGCCGCGCGCCGTCGGCATGCACGGTGGCCGCATCCTCGCCGCGGCTGCTCACGCCGATCCGGCGCAGGCTGGCCGGCAGCGCCGCGTAGAGCCGGCGCCCGAACGGGTCGTCGAGGTTCACCACCGCGCACTCCAGCCCCGGCCACCGGAACAGGCGCGCCTTGGCGTCGCCGTAGCGGGCCATGTCGCCGTGGTAGTCGAGATGGTCGCGGCTGAGGTTGGTGAAGGCGGCCACGCGGAAGCGCACCGCGTCCACCCGGTTCTGCGCCAGCGCGTGGGAGCTGACCTCCATGGCGACGCTGCGCGCCCCGGCGTCGCGCATGCGCGCGAGCAGGCGGTGCACGGCGATCACGTCCGGCGTCGTGCGCTCGCTCTCGACCAGGGCGCCGTGGAGTCCGGCGCCGAGGGTGCCGATGCTGCCGGCGCGCCCGCCCTCGCCGTCGAGGGCCTGCGCGAGCAGCTGGACCGAGGAGGTCTTGCCGTTGGTGCCGGTGACGCCGATCACGTCCAGCGCCTGCGAGGGCGCCCGGTGGAAGCGGCTGGCGATGGGGCCGAGATGGCGCGCGAGCTCGGCCACCGCCACCGAGGGCACCGCCGCGGGCGGCGCGACCGGGGCCGGCGGCTGGTAGACGATGGCGGCCGCGCCGGCGGCCGCCGCGGTGTCGGCGAAGGCGAGGCCGTGGGTGCGCTCGCCGGGCAGCGCGACGAACACGTCGCCCGGGCGCACGCTCCGGCTGTCGAGCGTG
Source organism: Coralloluteibacterium thermophilum (assembly GCF_042654365.1). Lineage (NCBI taxonomy): Bacteria > Pseudomonadati > Pseudomonadota > Gammaproteobacteria > Lysobacterales > Lysobacteraceae > Coralloluteibacterium > Coralloluteibacterium thermophilum. The sequence continues at coordinate 43,310 of NZ_JBHSGG010000041.1, read as the reverse complement.
AGGCCGCCCACCGCGATCCGCGGCGGCCGCGGTTCGCCGGCGGGCAGGTAGCCGTCGAGCAGGGCGTCGAGGGTCATCGGCGCGGTCACTGGCCCGCTCCCGCGCCGATGGTGGCGGGCAGCGCGGGTTCGCGGCTGGCCGCGACCGGCATCTCCTCGAGGGTGACCATCGCCGGCGGCGGCGCGTCGGCGACGTTCTGCATGTCGTCGGGATCGTCGCGCCCCGGCAGGTCGGACCCCACCGCCAGCCACTGCTCGACGCGGTCCGGCGGCACGTCCATCAGCCGCAGCGCCCCGTCCATCACGTCGTGGAATACGGGTGCGGCGACTAGGCCGCCGTAGTAGGCGCTCGTATCCGGATCCTGGATCGCCACCACCATCGCGAAGCGCGGCTCGCTGGCGGGCACCAGCCCGGCGAACATGGAGATGTAGCGGCGCTCGTAGCCGCCGCTGACCGCGCGCCGCGAGGTGCCGGTCTTGCCGGCGACGCGGTAGCCGGAGACGTTGGCGCGGCGCGCGCCGCCCTCCGGCCCGGTCACCGTCTCCATCATGTCGATGAGCTGGCGCGCGATGCGCGGGTCGATGACCTGGCGGCCTTCGTCGCGCGTGCCGCCCTTGATGAAGGTCGGGGTGTGCATGCGCCCGCCGTTGCCGATGGCGGCATAGGCCTGGGCGAGCTGCAGCGGCGTGGCGGACAGCCCGTAGCCGTAGGAGATGGTCGCCCGGTGCACCTGCCCCCAGGTGCGCGGGTTGGTCAGCACGCCTGCCGCCTCGCCGGGGAAGCCCGAGCCGGTCGGCTGGCCGAAGCCGAAGCGGCGCAGCACGTCGTGCTGGTGCTCGGCGGTCATCTCCAGCGCCAGCTTGGTGGTGCCGACGTTGGAGGACTTGGTGATGATGCCGGTGACGTCGATGTAGCCGAAGTTGCGGATGTCGCGCACGGTGGCGTTGCCCACGCGCATGTAGCCGGGGCTGGTCTCGATCATCCGGGCGGGCGTGGCGATGCCGGCCTCCAGCGCCGCGGCGACGGTCATCGTCTTCATCGTCGACCCCGGCTCCATGAGGTCGGTGACAGCACGGTTGCGCCGCGAGCCGGGCTCGCTGGGCGCGCGCAGGTTGGGGTTGTAGGACGGCAGGTTGGCCATGGCGAGGATCTCGCCGTTGCGCACGTCCAGCACCACCACCGAGCCCGAGCTGGCCTTGTTCTCCGCCAGGGCCTTGCCCAGCGCACTGTAGGCCAGGTACTGGATGCGGCGGTCGATGGACAGCGTCAGCTCCCGGCCCGGCTCGGCCGCGCGCACGAGGTCGACGTTCTCGACGAACTTGCCGCGGCGGTCGCGGATGACCTTCTTGGCGCCCGGCTTGCCGGTCAGCCACTCGTCGAAGGCCAGCTCCAGGCCCTCCTGGCCGCGGTCGTCGATGTTGGTGGTGCCCAGGATGTGGGACATCACCTCGCCGAGCGGATAGAAGCGGCGGAACTCGCGCTGCGCGAACACGCCCGGCACGCCGAGGTCGACGATGGCCTGGGCGTCGTCCGGGTTCATGTGCCGGCGCAGGTAGACGAACTCCTTGTCGCGGCGGGCCTCGATGCGCTCGCGCAGGGTCTCCAGCGGCGTGCCCAGGGCCTGCGCCAGCTCCGGCAGGCGGTCGGGATGGTTGACCAGCTCGCGCGGGTTGGCCCACAGCGACTCGACCGGCGACGACACCGCCAGCGGCTCGCCGTTGCGGTCGGTGATCATGCCGCGCGAGGTCGGGATGGGGATCTCGCGCAGGAACCGCGCATCGCCCTGCTGCTGGTAGAAGTCGTTCTCGATCACCTGCAGGTCGAGCGCGCGCACCACCACGGCGGCCGCGCACAGGCCGAGCACGCCCGCGACCACGCCCACCCGGCGGCGCACGTCGAAGCCGGAGCCCATGCGGGCCCCGCGGACCGGCGTTCCGCGCTGCGGCTGGCGCACGTTGCGCGCGGCGCCCCTCATGGCTTCACCACCACGATGTCGCCACCCTCGGGGAAGCGCATCTGCAGGCGCTCGCCGGCGATGCGCTGGATCTGGTGGGTCTCGCCAAGCGTCGCCTGCTCGAGCTGGAGGCGGCCGAACTCGATGTCGAGCTCGTCGCGCTCGTTCTCCAGCGCGTTGAGCTCGATGAAGCGCTGCCGGTGCTCGTGGCGCGCGTACACCACCCCGACCGCGCTGGCGAGGGCGGCGGCGAGCAGCAGCACGAAGGCGGCGACGCGGAAGGTCATGCCGCGACCTCCAGGCGTTCGGCCACGCGCAGCACCGCACTGCGCGCGCGGGGGTTGGCGGCGATCTCGCCGGCGTCGGCGCGCCGGGCGCCGCCGATGTCGCGCAGCGTCGGCGCGAACGCCTCCGCGACCGGCATGCGCCGGTTGCCCGGCGGCGCCTTGGCACGGGCGTTGATGAACTGCTTGACGATGCGGTCTTCCAGCGAGTGGAAGCTGATGACCACCAGCCGCCCGCCCGGCTTCAGCCGTGCGTGGGCCGCGGCGAGGCCGTCCTCGAGATCGGCCAGCTCGCGGTTCACGTGGATGCGGATGGCCTGGAAGCTGCGCGTGGCCGGATGGATGCCGGTGTCGCGGCGGCCGACGATGCCGGCGACGAGGTCGGCGAGCTCGGCGGTGCGGACCAGCGGCGCCTCCGCGCGGCGGGCCACGATGGCGCGCGCGATGCGGCGGCTCATGCGCTCCTCGCCGTAGGTCCACAGGACGTCGGCGATCTCGGCCTCGCCGGCGCGCGCCAGCCACTCGGCCGCGCTCTCGCCCGAGTCGGGGTCCATGCGCATGTCGAGCGGGCCGTCCTTGCCGAACGAGAACCCGCGCCGGGCCTCGTCGAGCTGCGGCGAGGACACGCCGAGATCGAACAGCACGCCGTCGAGGCCGGCCGTGGTCTCGTCCCAGACGCCGAGGTCGGCGAAGCTGCCGCGGTAGAGCGACACCCGTGCGTCGGCGCCGAAACCCGCCTGCGCCACCGCGATCGCCTCGGGGTCCTTGTCCATCAGCAGCAGTCGCCCTCCGTCACCCAGCCGCTCGAGCACGCCGCGTGCGTGCCCGCCGCGCCCGAAGGTGCCGTCGAGGTAGCGGCCATCCGGGCGGATGCGCAGGCCGTCGAGCACCTGCGCGTACATCACCGGGAGATGGCTCGGGGTGGTCGTCCCCATGCCGGCGCCCTCCCGTTACAGCCTGAGGTCGAGCATGTCGTCGCTGATCTCGTCCTCCGAGATCGTGCGACGGATCTGCGCCAGGTGCGCCTGCTCGCTCCACAGCTCGAACTTGTTGCCCATCCCCAGGAGGACGGCCTTCTTCTCGAGCCCGGCGGCATGGCGATGGCTCGAGGGCAGCAGCACGCGCCCGTTGCCGTCGGCCTCCACCGGGGTGGCCGCACCGACCAGCTTCAACTGCATGTTGCGGTGGGTCGCCTTGACGCTCGGCAGGCGCATGACCTGGTCGCGCACCGACTCCCATTCCGCCTGCGGGAACAGCCACAGGCAGCCGTGCTCGAAGGGGTTGTAGGTGACGATCAGGCGGCTGTTGCACTCGCGCGCGACCAGCTCCCGGAAGGCGGTGGGAATCGCCAGACGACCCTTGTCGTCGATGGTGATGGCGGTCTCGCCCTGGAACATCGTCTACGCCTGGAAGCCCTGCCCACCCACGCCGCACCGAGGCACGACACTAAAAACCACAAAATTCCCGAATTTCCCTCGGTTGCCCACCTTAGTCTCAGGTCCTGAGACTGTCAACACGGTTCGGGAGGGAATCGCCTGCGGGATCAAGGGCTTAACGCGAACTTGACACTCAGGTTCAAGAAGTGGCCCGCAGGCACTGTTTTCATTCAGAAAGGCGTGGCGACAGACGGCGCCCGCGATGTCGTTTTCCCGTGAAATTCAGGCAGCTAGCGCCCGAACCTGCCCGGGCGCGCGAGGAGCGGCCCCCAAGTCGGGCACGCCGGCGCCGCCGGAACCGGCGATGCGAGAAGGAAGAAGGGGCGGAGCCGGCCGATAAGCCGGGTTCTGTCGTGGACAGTCATTCCTCTAGGCGCTGCGTCGCCGCAGCGCTCGAGCGACCTACCCGGACCCGACGCGAGCAACGTCGTGAGGTCCCTATTCGGTCTTGCTCCGGGTGGGGTTTGCCGTGCCGGTCCGTTGCCGGACTCGCGGTGCGCTCTTACCGCACCGTTTCACCCTTGCCTGATCCGACCGCCACCGAAGCGGCGGACGGCCATCGGCGGTCTGCTCTCTGTTGCACTTTCCGTCGGCTCGCGCCGCCCAGGCGTTACCTGGCACCCTGCTCTGTGGAGCCCGGACTTTCCTCGGCATCCCGAAGGATGACGCGACTGCCTGGTCGACTCCGCCGGACGGGATTGTGGCATGGGTTGGGGGGATGAAGCGGGAATGGGGAATCGGGAATCGGGAATTGGGAATGGTTGGGTCGCTTGGCTTCGGGGAGGAACGCTCCGTCTGAAGGCGTCGCCGGGTGGCGCAGCAGCAGGCCGTACCTCGCCCCAGGTCCCGATTCCCGATTCCCCATTCCCGCTTCTCCTCACCCCCCATACAACCCCTTCCTCGGCGCCCCGGTGATCTCGGCCGCGAGGCGGGCGGCCTGGGACGGCGGGAGGTGGGCGCTCAGCAGGGCGTAGACCCGCCTGCCCTCGGCGAGGGCCGCGTCGGCATCCTCGCCGGCGCCCTGCACCACCACGACGAACTCCCCGCGGCGCTGGTCGGGATCGGTGGCGACGCGCGCGGCGAGATCGCCCAGCGGGCCGTCCAGCACCGTCTCGAACAGCTTGGTGAGCTCGCGGGCGATGGCCGCAGGGCGGTCGGGCCCGAGCAGGGCCGCCATGTCGGCCAGGGAGGCCTCGATGCGGTGCGCGCTCTCGTAGAACACCAGGGTGCGCGGCTCTCCGGCCAGGGCCTGCAGGCGCTCGCGCCGCAGTCCCGCCTTGGCGGGCAGGAAGCCCTCGAAGGCGAAGCGGTCGCTGGGGATGCCGGCGACGGAGAGGGCGGCCACCGCGGCGCAGGCGCCCGGCACCGGACTGACCCGGATGCCCGCCGCGCGCGCCGCCCGGACCAGCACGAAACCGGGATCGCTCACCAGCGGCGTGCCGGCGTCGCTCACCAGGGCGAGCGAGGCGCCGCCGGCCAGCCGCGCCACCAGGGCATCCGCCTGCGCCGTCTCGTTGTGCTCGTGCAGGGCCAGGAGCGGCCGCTCGATGCCGAAGTGGGCCAGCAGGCGGCGGGTGTGGCGGGTGTCCTCGGCGCAGACCGCGTCCGCCCGTCGCAGGGTCTCCAGGGCGCGCGGCGCGATGTCGTCGAGGTTGCCGATGGGGGTGGCGACGACGAAGAGCGTGCCTGGCGTGGGGGAAGCGGTCATGGCGATGGGAGACTGGAGAGGACGGGAGGGCCGCGGGCGGGGCCTGCGCCGGAGGAGCCCGGGGAGGCGGCAGCGGCACAGGGCGTACAGCGCTCACCCGGCGCACGCGAACGCAGCGGGTATCATCCCACCCCCGCCCGATGAACGGACCTGCGTCTCGATGAAACGCCTCCTCGTGCTGTGTGTCGCCAGCCTCCTCGCCGGTGGCTGCGCCAACGTGATGGTCGAACGCGGGCCGGCGCGAACGCAGGATGCCGGCCGCGCCGGGCAGCAGCTCGACCAGGCGCGGGCCTCGGCCGCCCTGGGCGAATCCGAGGCCGCCCTCGCCAGCCTCGACCTCGAGGCCGACCAGGTGCCGGACTCGCTCCGCGCCCGTTGGCACCCGCTCCGCGCCGACCTGCTGGAGCGCACCGGCGACGACTTCGGCGCCGCCGCCGAACTCGCCTACCTGCAGCCGATCCTGCCGCCGGACGCCGCCGGCGCGAACCAGCGCCGCATCGACGCGCTGCTGTCCCGCCTGCCGGACCGCACCCTCTCGGATGCCGCCGCCACCCTGCCCGAGGGCCATCCGCTCTATCCCTCCGCCGCGCGTGCACTCACCCGCCGCGGCCTGGCCCTGCCGCGCGCGCTGCCGCCCGAGCTCCAGCTCGCCGGCGGCATCGAGGCGGGAGACTGGCCGACCGCCGAGGCCGACGGCTACCGCCCGCCGGAGCGCGTCGCGGTGCTGCTGCCGCTGAGCGGGCGTCTCGCCCCGGCCGGCAACGCGGTGCGCGACGGCTACCTCACCGCCTGGTACGGCGAGCGCCGCAGGCGCCCGGACGTGCGCTTCTACGATTCCGAGGCCGCGGGCGCCCTCGCCGCCTACCAGCGCGCCGTGGCCGAGGGCGCGCAGCTGGTCGTGGGCCCGCTGTCGCAGGAGTCGGTGGCGCAGCTCTTCGCCGGCGACCTGCCGGTGCCGCTGCTGGCGCTGAACCGCGTCCAGGCCCCGCCCCCGCCGGGCAGCGCGAGCTTCTCCCTGGCGCCGGAGGACGAGGGCGTGGCCGCCGCCGACCGCCTGCTGCAGCGCGGGCTGCGCCGCGTGGTGTCGGTCTTCGGCAGCGACGACAACGGCCGCCGCAGCGCCGCCGCCTTCCGCGAGCGGGTGGCCGCCGAGGGCGGCGACGTGGTGGCGGAGATCGCGCTGGCCGGCCCGGGCCCGGACTACAGCGAACAGCTCCGCATGAGCGGCGTCGGGGCCGACTTCGATGCGGTGTTCATGGCGCTGCGCGCGCCGGAGGCGCGCCTGCTGGTCCCGCAGTTGACCGCGGTGGGCATGGGCGGCCGCCCGGTCATGGCGACCTCCCTCGTCCTCTCGGGCGGCGGCAACCCGCAGCTGGACCGCGAGCTGGACGGCATCGAATACCCCGAGCTGCCGTGGATGCTGCGCGCCACGCCGGGCCTGCCGACGGCCGAGACGCTGTCGGGCCGCCTGCCCTCCGCCCGCGGCAATGGCGCGCGCCTGTTCGCCTTCGGCGCCGACGCCTGGCTGCTGACGGCCTACCTCGACCACCTCGGCCGCAGCGCAGAGCGCGGCGTGCCCGGCGCCACCGGCGAGCTGCGTCTCGACGGCTTCGGCAACGTCGTGCGCGACCCGGCCTGGGCCATGTTCAGCGGCGGCCGCACCCGCTCGGCGCTGGACGGCGCACTGATCCCGCAGGACGTGGAGACGCTCGCGCCAGGGCAGGACGCCCGTGACGACATCCCCTACGAGTGAGGGCACGCGCGCCGAGGCCGCGGCCCGGCGCCACCTGGAAGCCGCCGGCCTGCGCACCCTGGCGACCAACTTCGGGGTGCGCGGCGGCGAGATCGACCTGGTGATGCGCGACGGCGACACCGTGGTGTTCGTCGAGGTGCGCTACCGCCGCGGCAGCGCCTTCGGCGGCGCCGCCGCCTCGATCGACCTGCGCAAGCGGCGCCGCATCGCCCTCGCCGCACGCCATTTCCTCGCCGCGGACCGCCGCCTCGCCGAAGCCCCCTGCCGCTTCGACGTCCTCGCCCTGGAGGGCGCCCCCGACGCACCCCAGGTGCGCTGGCTGCGGGATGCCTTCCGGATGGACGAGCTCTTCTAGTTGGTGGGCCTGGGGCTGGGCTTGGGGCTTGGGGCTTGGGGCTTGGGGCTTGGGGCTCGGGGCTCGGGGCTTTGGGCTTTGGGCTTTGGGCCTGGGGCCTGGGGCCTGGGGCTCGGGGCTCGGGGCTCGGGGCTCGGGGCCGACGCTACGCCCCCTGCCCCAAGCCCTCTGCCCTCTGCCCTCTGCCCCTGCCCCTGCCCCTGCCCTCTGCCCCAAGCCCTGCGCCCCAAGCCCTGGGCCCGCGCCCGGCGCCCCTGCCCCATACTTCCCCACCTCCCAATCCCACCCCTGCCCCATGCCCAGCCTCCTCCCGCCCGCCCTCGCCCACGCGCTCGCCGCGCTGCTCGGGGACGGGTGGCGGGTGGATGCGGAGACGCTTCGGCGCTACGGGGAGGACGCCTCGCGGCGGGGCGTGCCGGCTGCGGGGGTGGCGCTGCCGGAGCGTCGCGAACAGGTGGTCGCGCTGGTCCACGCGTGCCGGACGCACCGGGTGCCGGTGGTCGCGCGCGGCAGCGGGACCAGCAGCACCGGCGCGGCGATTCCCGGCGGTGGCGCCGTGGTGGTCGGCTTCGAGCGCATGGCGCGCATCCTTGCCATCGACCCTGCGGACCGCATCGCCGTGGTCGAGCCCGGCGTGCTCAACGGCGACCTGCAGCGCGCGCTCGCCGCGCACGGCCTGTTCTGGCCGCCGGACCCGGCCAGCGCGGACACCTGCACGGTCGGCGGCAACCTCGCCTGCAATGCCGGCGGGCCGCGCACCGTGAAGTACGGCGCCACCCGCGACAACGTGCTCGGCCTCGCCGCCGTGACCGGCACCGGGGACCTGGTCACCTGCGGCAGCCGCACCACCAAGGACGCGACCGGCTACGACCTCACCCACCTGCTGGTCGGCAGCGAGGGCACGCTCGGGCTGATCGTCGAGGCGACGCTGAAGCTCGCGCCGCTGCCGTCGGCGCGACGCAGCCTGCGCGCACTCTATGCCGACGTGGCCGCCGCGGCCGCGGCGGTCGCGCGCCTCATGCGCCAGCCGGTGGCCCCGGCCATGCTGGAGTTCATGGACCGGCACTGCATCCGGCTGGCACGCGAGGTCGGCGGCGCGGACATTCCCGACGCCGGCGCACTGCTGATGATCGAGGCCGACGGCGATGCGGCGACCGTGGAACTGGCGACGCGCGCGCTGGCCGACGCCGCGCGCGGCCCTGGGCTGCTCGCCCTCGACGCCGCGCCCGACGCCGCCGCCAGCGAGGCGCTGTGGGCGGCCCGCCGCGCGCTCTCGCCGGCGCTGCGCACCATCGCGGCCGGCAAGATCAACGAGGACGTGGTGGTGCCGGTCTCGCGCATCCCCGACCTGGTGACGGGCGTCGAGGCGCTGGCGGCGGAGTTCGACCTGCGCATCGTCGCCTTCGGGCACGCCGGCAACGGCAACCTGCACGTCAACATCCTGTTCGACCCGGACGACGCGGCCGAGTCCGCCCGGGCGCGCAGCGCGCTGCCGCGCCTGTTCGCGCTGACTCTGTCCCTGGGCGGCACCCTGTCCGGCGAGCACGGCATCGGCACCGCCAAGCGCGACTTCATGGCGCAGGCCTTCGACGCACCGACCCTCGCCCTGATGCGCACGGTCAAGCAGGCCTTCGACCCCGACGGCATCCTCAACCCGGGCAAGGTGCTGCCCCCCGCGGCGGCGTGACCGCGTCCGCGGCACCCACCCTCAGCCCGGGAGGATGCCGCCGTGGCCGAGCCACCACGCGGCCAGCTGCAGCACCCCGAAGGCGTACAGGCCGGCGAGCGCGTCGTCGAACATGGCGCCGAAGCCGCCCTTGATGCGGCGGTCGGCCCAGGAGACCGGCCAGGGCTTGGCGATGTCGAACACCCGGAACAGCAGCAGCCCCGCCAGCATCCAGCCCCAGCCCGGCGGCGCCAGCGCCAGCGCGATCCACAGCCCGACGAACTCGTCGAGCACGACCACGCCGGGATCCTCCACACCGGTCCGCGCGATCACCCAGTTCGACGCCCACACGCCGAGGGCGAAGGTCACCGCCACCGCGGCCAGGTAGCCCGCGAACGGCAGTTCGCGCAGCAGCAGCCAGGGCGCCAGCGCCGCGATGCTGCCGAAGGTGCCGGGCGCGCGCGCGGCCATGCCGACCCCGAGCCCGGTGGCGAGCCAGCCGGCGGGATGCCGGAGCAGGATGCGGGCGCGCAGCAGGCTGCGGTCCTGGCCGGTGGGCGATGCGGGTTGGCTCATGCGCGGAAGTGATCGAAGCCGCGATGCGGCGGAACCCGCCATTCTCCATCCTCCCCGCGCACGCGCACATCCCGCCCAGGCACCATGCGGCCGATGCGGGTCGCCGGCAGCCCGACGCCGGCCAGCGCGGCCCGCACCGCCGCATCGGCGTCCGCGGGCGCGGTGAAGCACAGTTCGTAGTCGTCGCCGCCGGCGAGCTGCGCGTCGCGGCGCAGCGGCGGCGGCAGCGCCGCGAGCGCCGGCGGCACCGGCAGGGCGACGGGATCGAGCTCGGCGCCGAGTCCGCTGGCGGTCGCGATGTGGCCGAGGTCGGCGAGCAGGCCGTCGGACACGTCGAGGCAGGCCGTGGCGAGGCCCCGGAGTGCGCATCCGGCGGCGACGCGGGGCTGCGGGCGCTGCAGGCGCCCGACCAGCTGCGCGCGGACGTCGGGCGCGAGGGCCAGGGCCCGCCCCTCGCGCTCCGCCCGCAGCACCGCCAGCCCCGCCGCGGCCTCGCCGGGAACGCCGGTCACCCACACCGCGTCGCCGGCCCGCGCGCCGTCGCGGCGCAGCGCGGTGCCGGCCTCCACCAGGCCGTGCGCGGTGACGTTGATCGACAGCGGCCCGCGGGTGGTGTCGCCGCCGACCAGGGCCACGTCGTGGTCCGCCGCCAGCGCGAGCAGGCCGCCGACGAAGGCATCGAGCCAGGCGGCATCCGGCGCCGCCAACGACAGCGCGAGCGTGCACCAGGCCGGCCTCGCGCCCATGGCCGCGAGGTCGGACAGGTTCACCGCGAGGGCCTTCCAGCCGAGGTCGAAGGGCGGCACGTCCTCGAAGAAGTGCACGCCCGCGTTGAGCGTGTCGCTGGTGACGACCAGCTCGCACCCCGGCGGAACGCGCAGCACGGCCGCGTCGTCGCCTATGCCGAGCGCCACGTCGGGACGGAGGGCGGCGCGGCTGCGGATGCGGGCGATCAGGTCGAATTCGGACGGCATCAGTAGCGGACCCGGTAGGAGCGGCTTCAGCCGCGACCGGCGGCGGCCGCGATCCGCGGCATCATGGGTCATGCACGCCTGCACTGTCCTGCCGGTCGCGGCTGAAGCCGCTCCTACGGGGACATCAGCGCCTGCGCGCGGCACCGGCCTCGGCGGCGCGCCATTCGAGCGCGGCGCGGTCGAGCACGCCGTTGACGTAGGTGTGGCCGTGCTCGGCGCCGAAGCGCTTCACGCTCTCGATGGCTTCGTTGATGACCACGCGGTAGGGCACGTCGATGCGGTGCACGAGTTCGTAGGCGGCGATGCGCAGCGCGGCCCGCTCGATGGGGTCGACCTGCGGCAGCGGGCGGTCGACGAAGCGCGCGAGGCCCTCGTCCAGGTCGCCGCAATGGGTCACCACCCCGCGCACGAGGTCCTCGAAGTACTCCGCGTCGGCGATCTCCATGTCCTGCTCGTGCCGGAACTGGGCCAGCACCTCCACCACCGGCGTGCCGGACAGCTGCCAGGCGTAGACCGCCTGCAGGGCGCGGCGGCGGGCGCGCGAGCGCGCGGCGGGATCGATGCCTTCGGGACGACGGTTCATGCAGGACCACTCGGGGACAGGGAGAACAGGTGGGCGAGTTCGAGCGCGGCCAGCGCCGCCTCCTCGCCCTTGTTGCCGTGGCTGCCGCCGGCGCGCGCCTCGGCGTCGGCGCGGCGCTCGACCGCGAGCACGCCGTTGGCGACCGGCAGGGCGTGGTCGAGGGCGACGCGCATCAGCCCGCGCGCGCACTCGTCGGCGACGTGCTCGTAGTGGCGGGTGTCGCCACGGACCACGCAGCCCAGCGCCACGACGGCGGCATGCCCGCCGGCCCGCGCGATGCGCTCGGCCATGATCGGCAGCTCCCACGCCCCGGGCACGCGGATCACGTCGATGGCGGCGTCCGCCACCCCGCGCGCGCGCAGCGCCGCCACCGCGCCCGCGACCAGCGGCTCGACGATCTCGGGATTCCAGCGCGTGGAGAGGACGGCGAAGCGCGCGCCGTCCGGAGCACGGACGTCGCCCGCGACGGGGCTGGTGGCGGAGGGATGGGACATGGGGGCGGGGAGTTTACGGGATGGGGGATGAAGCGGGAAAAGCGGGAATGGGGAATCGGGAATGGGGACCTGGAGGGCGGGACGGACTGGCAAGGTGGGGCAGAGTGAGGGCGACGGAGAGGCACGAAGCGGAACGGAGAGAGGGAGAGGCACGCACGCCGCGCCCCGTTCTCGACCCCGGCACCCGAAGCTCGAACTCCGACCGCGAGCCGACCGTGAGGCCCTATTCCCGAGCCCCTTCCACTCCTGCCCTACCCGCTGCAGGGCGCCGAGGGCGTGGAGGCCGCCAGCGCGAGGCCCCAATCACGCGCCGACTTCCAGGTCCCTATTCCCGATTCCCCATTCCCGCATTTTCCAGCTCCACATACTCCACCACCTCCAGCCCGAACCCCGCCAACCCGACCTGCCGGCGGGGGGTGCCGAGGACGCGGAGGGGGCCGAGGCCGAGTTCGGCGAGGATCTGGGCGCCGGCGCCGTTGCGTCGCCATTCGCCGACGTCGCGGCGGTCCGCGGGGGCGGGTTCGGCGCGCAGGCGGGCCAGCAGGGCGTCGGGATCGCGCGGCGCGGACAGCACCACCATCACGCCGCTGCCGGCCTCGGCGATGGCGCGCAGCGCGTCGGTGCCGGCGACGCCGAAGTCCTCGCGGCGCCAGTGCAGCAGGTCGGCGAGCGGGTTCTCCACCTGCACGCGCACCAGGGTCGGGGTCGTGGCGTCCGGCGCGCCGCGCACCAGGGCGAAGTGCAGGTCGTGAGCGATGCGGTCGCGGTAGGTGACGAGGGTGAAGGGGCCGAATTCGGTCTCGATCCCGCGCGCATCGATGCGCTCCACGGTGTGCTCGGTGGCGAGCCGGTAGGCGATCAGGTCCTCGATCGAGCCGATCTTGAGCCCGTGCTCGCGTGCGAAGGCCTCCAGCTCCGGCCGCCGGGCCATGGAGCCGTCGGGATTGAGCACCTCGACCAGGACGCCGGCGGGCTCCAGCCCGGCGAGCATGGCGAGATCGACCGCCGCCTCGGTGTGCCCCGCCCTGCTGAGCACGCCGCCCGGATGCGCGGCGAGCGGGAAGATGTGGCCGGGCTGCACCAGGTCGGACGGCCTGGCATCGGGTCGCACCGAGGTGCGGATGGTGTGCGCGCGGTCGTAGGCGGAGATGCCGGTGGTGACGCCCTCGGCGGCCTCGATGGAGACGGTGAAGGCGGTCTGGTACTGCGCGGTGTTGTCGCGGACCATCGGCCCCAGCCCCAGCTGCGCGCAGCGCTCGCGGGTCAGCGCCAGGCACACCAGCCCGCGCGCGTGGGTGACCATGAAGTTCACGTCCTGCGGGCGCACCAGCTCCGCGGCCATGATGAGGTCGCCCTCGTTCTCGCGGTCCTCGTCGTCGACGACGACGACCATGCGGCCGGCGCGGATTTCCTCGAGCAGTTCGGGTACGGGTGCGAAGGGCATGTCGGGTCCTGTGGAAGTCGTGGGGAGCGCGTCGGTCAGCGGGGCGCGGCGGCGCCGAGCAGGCGCTCGACGTAGCGGGCGACGAGGTCGATCTCGAGGTTGACCGGATCGCCCGCAGCGAGACGGTGGAAGGCGGTGTGCGCGAGGGTGTGCGGCACCAGGGCGACCTCGAAGCCGTCTCCGGTCAGCGACGCCACGGTGAGGCTGACGCCGTCGACGCAGACGGAGCCCTTCTCGGCGATGTAGCGCCGCAACGCCTCCGGCGCCCGGAAGCGCCAGCGCTGGCCGCGGCCGTCCTCGGCGATGGCCACGACCTCGCCGATCCCGTCGACGTGGCCGGCGACGAGGTGGCCGCCGAGGCGCGCGTCCGCGCGCAGCGCGCGTTCGAGATTGACCGCGCGGCCGGGCCCCAGCGTGCCGAGCGTGGTGCGGTCCAGGGTCTCGACCGAGATGTCGGCGGCGAAGCCGGCGGCATCGGTCCCGACCACGGTCAGGCACACGCCGTTGACCGCGACGCTCTCGCCCAGGACGAGCTCCGCGACGGGCAGCGTGCCGGTGTCGATCCAGGCGCGCAGGTCGCCGCCGCGCGGCTCCGCCTCGCGCCAGGCGCCGACGGCTTCGATCAGTCCGGTGAACATGGGTGGGTCTCCTTCGGAGTCAGGGCGCGCCGGCGAGGCGCAGGCGCAGATCGGGTCCGACCTGCCGGGTTTCCAGCAGGCGCAGGCCGAGGCGGGAGGCCATGTCGGGCGGGTCGATGCCCTCCGCGAGCGGCCGCCCGCCGGCGCCGAGCAGGACCGGCGCGACGTACAGCACCAGTTCGTCGACCAGGCGCTGCGCCAGGAAGGCACCGGCCAGGCGCGGGCCGCACTCGACCAGCAGGTCGTTGACGCGCCGGCGCCCCAGCGCGTCGAGCACGGACGGGAGGTCGAGCCCGCCCTCGACCGCCCGCGGCACGGCCTCGGCCTCCAGGTCAGGGCTCGGCACGGGCGCGGCGTCCGGCGCGTGCAGCAGCAGGGTCGGCGCGGCACCGTCGCGCAGCGCGGCGCTCCCGGGCAGGCGGGCGCGCGAATCGAGCACCACCCGCAGCGGCGGCACGAAGGCCGGGGCGTCCGGCGGCAGGCGCACGGTCAGCCGCGAGTCGTCGGCGAGCACGCTGCCGATGCCGGTGAGGATGGCGCCGTGCGCCGCGCGCAGGCGGTGCACGTCGGCGCGCGCGGCCTCGGAGGTGATCCAGCGCGCGCTGCCGTCGGCGAGCGCTGTGCGCCCGTCCAGGCTCATGGCGAGCTTGAGCGCGACCCAGGGCCGCCCGGCCTCCACGCGGCGGAAGAAGCCGCGGTTGAGCGCCCGCGCCTGCGTCCGCATGAGCCCCGACTCGACCACGATGCCCGCGGCGCGCATGCGTGCGACGCCGTGCCCGGCGTGCTGGTCGGGGTCCTCGGTGGCCATCACCACCCGCGCCACGCCCGCCGCGACCAGGGCGTCGGCACAGGGCGGCGTGCGCCGGTGCAGCCCGCAGGGCTCGAGGGTGACGTAGGCGGTGGCGCCGCGCGCGCGCGCCGGCCATGCGCAGTGCGTGCACCTCGGCATGCGCCTCGCCCGCGCGTACGTGCCAGCCCTCGCCGACCACCTCGTCGCCGTGGGCGAGGACGCAGCCGACCATGGGATTGGGGCGGGTGGTCCAGGCCGCGCGCGCGGCGAGCGCCAGCGCGCGCGCCATGTGCGCGTGGTCGCGACGATCGAAGGCGGCGGTGGAGCTGGATTCTGCGGGGCTGGGCATGGCGTCGGTCCGCTCGGGGGCGAACGACGCCTCCAGAGGCGTCGGAACGGCCGCGCCTCCCGCGAGGGATGCGCGCCGTGCCGTCTTCTTTCATCCGGACTGTGACCGTCGGCTCCGGCTTCGGACCGGATCTGCTGACCCTCCGGCGTGGCCGGAGGCGCTCGCGGGCTCGTCGTCGCGCGTCGCCGCGCCGATCGACCTACCGCCGGTGGGGAATCGCACCCCGCCCTGAAGACGTGTTCATCGTGGTCGCCCGGCCGATGGACGGCCGGAGCGCGCGCAGCCTAGCACGCGGCGCCCGTGCGGTCCGTCGGCGGCGCGGTCGCGGCCCGGGATGCAGCGTTGCGGTTCAGCCGCGGCCGCGCCTGCCCGCGGGCGGCGGCACCGCGGCCTCGCCCAGCAGGGACAGCTGGGCCGCCTCGAGCCCCGGCATGTCGCGCTCGAGCTTCTCGATCTCCTCGCGGAAGGCCTGCACGTCCTCGAAGCGCCGGTAGACCGAGGCGAAGCGCACGTAGGCGACCTGGTCGAGCTTCTTGAGCTCGCGCATCACCAGCTCGCCCACGTGGCGCGAGGGCACCTCGCGCTCGGTCGCCTTGCGCAGGTCGGCCACCACGTTGCGCAGGGCCTGCTCCACGGCATCGGCCGCCACCGGTCGCTTCTGCAGCGCGCGCTCGAAGCTGGTGCGCAGCTTGCGCTCGTCGAAGGCCTCCCGCCGCTCCCCGCTCTTCACGATGGCCGGCAGCTTGAGCTCGGCCGTCTCGAACGTATTGAAGCGCTCCCCGCACTGCGGGCACTCCCGCCGCCGCCGCACCGTCGTGCCGTCGTCGGTCAGCCGCGAGTCGATGACCCGGGTGTCCTCGTGCTGGCAGAAGGGGCAGTGCATGGGGGCTGTCGGGAATCGGGAAGGGGGAATCGGGAATGGCGGGGATTATGCGGTCTTGGAGGCCAGGGCTCGTCGAAGGCCGGTGAGCAGCATGCCGACCGTGCGCGCCTGCGCAAGGGCGGCATCGACATCATCCGGAGACAGGAAGCCCAGGCGCCCCGCGAGAAGCAGCTGTGTCTGGACCTCCGACAGGGAGCCGCGTGCCATGGAAAGGAAGCGAAGATAGTCGGCCAGCGAGGATCTGCCATTGCCTTCCGCAATGCACGAAGGCACGGAAACCGCCGCCTTGCGCATCTGCATCGACAGGCCGAAGCGCTCCTCCCGCGGAAGGCGCCCGGCGAGCGCGTATACGCGCTCGGCCAGCTGCATCGCCTCCTCCCACACCCGCAGATCCCTGAAATCCTGCGCCATCCCGCCCTCCATGGCGAGCCCTCCGACCTTCAAACGCCCACAGGTCCCGATTCCCGAGTCCCCATTCCCGCGTCACCCGTAGACCGGATACCTCCTGCACTGCGCCACCACCTTCTCGCGCACCGCGGCGATGACGCTCTCGTCCGCCGGGGCGTCGAGGACGTCGCAGATCCAGTGGGCGAGGTCGATGCAGTCCTGCTCGACGTAGCCGCGGGTGGTGACGGCGGGGGTGCCGAGGCGCAGGCCGGAGGTGACGAAAGGCTTTTGCGGGTCGTTGGGGACGCTGTTCTTGTTGACCGTGATGTGGGCGCGGCCGAGGGCGGCCTCGGCGTCCTTGCCGGTGATGCCCTTGCCGATCATGTCGACCAGCATGAGGTGATTCTCGGTACCGCCGGAGACGATCCGGTAGCCGCGCTCGACGATGGTCCGCGCCATGGCCTGGGCGTTCTTCACCACCTGCTGCTGGTAGGCCTTGAACGCCGGCTCCAGCGCCTCCTTGAAGGCGACCGCCTTGGCCGCGATCACGTGCATCAGCGGGCCGCCCTGGATGCCGGGGAAGACGATGGACTGCAACTTCCTGGTCAGTTCCTCGTCCGCACCCTTGGCGAGGATGATGCCGCCGCGCGGACCGCGCAGGGTCTTGTGGGTGGTCGAGGTGACCACATGGGCGTGCGGCAGCGGGTTCGGGTAGACGCCCGCGGCGACCAGGCCGGCCACGTGCGCCATGTCCACGAACAGGTAGGCGCCGACCTTGTCGGCGATGGCGCGGAAGCGCGCCCAGTCGATCACCCGCGAATAGGCGCTGAAGCCGGCGACGATCATCTTCGGCTTGTGCTCGACGGCGAGGCGCTCGACCTCGTCGTAGTCGATCAGGCCCTGGTCGTTCACGCCGTACTGGACCGCGTCGAACAGCTTGCCCGAAGCGTTGACCTTGGCGCCGTGGGTGAGGTGCCCGCCGTGGGCCAGCGACATGCCGAGGATGGTGTCGCCCGGCTGCAGCAGCGCGAAGTACACGGCCTGGTTGGCCTGCGAGCCCGAGTGCGGCTGCACGTTGGCGTAGTCCGCGTCGAACAGCTGCTTCAGGCGGTCGATGGCGAGCCGCTCGGCCACGTCGACGTACTCGCAGCCGCCGTAGTAGCGCTTGCCCGGATAGCCCTCGGCGTACTTGTTGGTCAGCGCGCTGCCCTGGGCCTCCATCACGCGGGGGCTGGCGTAGTTCTCGGAGGCGATGAGCTCGACATGGTCCTCCTGGCGGCGACGCTCGTCGGCGATGGCCTGGGCAAGCTCGGGGTCGTAGCCTTCGATACGCATGCTGCTGGGGAACATGGGGCGCGCCTTGGTCTGCGGAAAGCCCGGAATTGTAGACCCGGCGCGGGGTTGCGGCCACGCCGCGCCCCGCGCCGGGCGCGGCCTCAGGCGCCCTCCGGCCGCCCCACGCGGCTCCAGTCGAGCCGCCGCGTCGCGAGCATGACCGTCGCCAGCAGGGCGAACAGCACGACGCTGCCGACCAGCAGGGCGTAGGTCTCGGCGCTCAGCAGCCCGTAGAGCAGGCCGTACAGGAGGGCCAGCAGCCCGGCGAAGGCCAGCCCGCGGCGGCGCCCGCCGAGCACGCCGCCCATGTAGGCGGCGATCAGCCCCACGCAGGCGGTCGCGGCGAGGAGGTAGGCCGCGCCGAAGCCGATGTGCTCGGCCAGGGCCAGCAGCAGGAGGAAGAACAGGGCGAGGGCCAGGCCGGTCAGCCCGTACTGCACCGGGTGCACCTCCACCCCGCGCAGCGCCTCCACGAAGAACACCGCGCCGAACACCAGCACCAGGAACAGCAGGCCGAACTTCATGGCGCGGTCGGTCATCAGGTAGCGGTCCACCGGATCGACCAGGCGCAGCCCGAACACGACCTCGTCCAGCCCGTGGCAGCCGCCCTGACGGACCTCCGCGCACTGCGCCAGGACCTGCTGGGCGTTGCTGGCGAGGCGCGAGACCCGCCATTCCGCCTCGAACCCGTCGTCGCCGACGCGGCGGGTGTCGGGCAGGTAGTTGCCGTCGAAGCCGGGATGCGGCCAGTCGCCGCGGACGGCGACGCGGGTGTCGCTCGCGGCGGGCACGAAGCGCAGCGATCCGGTGCCGAGGAGGTCGGCGCTGAGGGCGACCCGCAGGACGCCGCCGTCCAGCGCCGCGGGTTCCAGCCGCGCATGCACGCCGTCCATCAGCCAGGCCTGCTCGCTGCCGGGCTCGACCTGCAGCGCCCGCCCGTCGACGCGCAGGTCGATGCTGCGGATGCCGCGCGTGTCGCCCAGGCCGAGGCCGAGCACGGCGCCGGTACGGCGGTAGCTCAGCACCTCGCCCTGCGGCACGGGCGGCGGCGGCACGACGAAGCGCGCCTGCAGGTCGAGCGCGTCGCGGTAGAGCGGCACGCCGAACAGGCCGCGGCGCCGGACCTCCGTGGTGAGCGTGCTGTCGGCGACCAGGGTCTCGGGGAGGACCAGCTCGCGGACGGTCTCCCGCACGGGCGCGTCGCCGGCGGCGGCGCCCCGCGGGACGCGCACCACGCGCTCGGCCTCGATCAGGAGATAGGGCCCGACCACCCGCTGCGCCCGGCTGGACGCCCGCGCGATCTCCGCGGCGGCCTCCGCACCGCGCGCCTGGCGCTCGTGCACCAGGCCCCGCATCAGCAGCAGGGGGAGGGTCAGGACCAGGATCAGGCTTCCGATCACCAGCAGTTTCAGCATCGCGCGCATGGCCGCGTCGTCCTCGGGGTGGGACGCGCATTGCAGCCGGCGGCGCGGCGGCCCCGCGGGCGGATGCTGGCGCCGCGCGGGCGGATTGTGGCGAAACCCGGGCGGACCGCGGTGTCCCGGGGCGGCGCGATGCGCGATAATGGCCGGCCCCTTATCGCGGACCGTCGGCGCGTCGCACGCACCGGCCTCCCGTCCCTGCGCACCGGCCCGGAGCCCCCATGTCGCAATACATCTACACCATGAACGGCGTGTCCAAGACGGTCCCGCCGAAGCGCCAGATCATCAAGGACATCTCGCTGTCGTTCTTCCCCGGCGCCAAGATCGGCCTGCTGGGCCTGAACGGCGCCGGCAAGTCCACCGTGCTCAGGATCATGGCCGGCGTCGACAAGGACTTCTCCGGCGAGGCCCGCCCGCAGCCCGGCATCAAGGTCGGCTACCTGGAGCAGGAGCCCACCCTCAACCCCGAGCACACCGTCCGCCAGGCGGTCGAGGAAGGCGTCGGCGAGGTGCTGAGCGCCCAGGCCGAGCTGGACAAGGTCTACGCGGCCTACGCCGAGGAGGACGCGGACTTCGACAAGCTCGCCGCCGAGCAGGCGCGCCTGGAGGCCATCCTCGCCGCCGGCGACGCGCACCTGATCGAGCAGCAGCTCGAGGTCGCCGCCGACGCCCTGCGCCTGCCGCCGTGGGACGCCAGGATCGGCACCCTCTCCGGCGGCGAGAAGCGCCGCGTGGCGCTGTGCCGCCTGCTGCTGTCCAAGCCCGACATGCTGCTGCTCGACGAGCCCACCAACCATCTCGACGCCGAGTCGGTCGAGTGGCTGGAGCAGTTCCTGACCCGCTACGCCGGCACCGTGGTGGCCGTCACCCACGACCGCTACTTCCTCGACAACGCCGCCGAGTGGATCCTCGAACTCGACCGCGGCCGCGGCATCCCGTGGAAGGGCAACTACACCCAGTGGCTCGAACAGAAGGAAGAGCGCCTCAAGCAGGAAGAGAGCCAGGAGAAGGCCCGCCAGAAGGCGATCCAGAAGGAGCTGGAGTGGGCGCGCTCGAACGCCAAGGGCGGCCGCACCAAGGGCAAGGCGCGCCTGGCGCGGCTGGAGGAGCTCCAGTCGGTCGAGTACCAGAAGCGCAACGAGACCAACGAGATCTTCATCCCGCCGGGCGAGCGCCTCGGCAACTCGGTGATCGAGTTCCGCAACGTCACCAAGAGCTTCGGCGACCGCGTGCTGATCGAGGACCTGTCCTTCATCATGCCGCCCGGCGCCATCGTCGGCATCATCGGCCCGAACGGCGCCGGCAAGTCGACCTTCTTCAAGATGATCACGGGCAAGGAGAAGCCGGATGCCGGCGAGATCGTGATCGGCCCGACCGTGAAGCTGGCCTACGTGGACCAGAGCCGCGAGAAGCTCGAGGGCAACCACAACGTGTTCCAGGAGGTCTCCGGCGGCTCGGACATCCTCAACATCAACGGGGTGGAGATCCAGTCGCGCGCCTACATCGGCCGCTTCAACTTCAAGGGCCAGGACCAGCAGAAGATCGTCAGCACGCTCTCGGGCGGCGAGCGCGGCCGCCTGCACCTGGCCAAGACCCTGCTGCAGGGCGGCAACGTGCTGCTGCTCGACGAGCCGTCCAACGACCTCGACGTCGAGACGCTGCGCGCGCTCGAGGACGCGCTGCTGGAGTTCCCGGGCTGCGCGATGGTGATCTCGCACGACCGCTGGTTCCTGGACCGCATCGCCACCCACATCCTCGCCTTCGAGGGCGACTCGCATGTGGAGTTCTTCCAGGGCAACTACCGCGAGTACGAGGAGGACAAGAAGCGCCGCCTCGGCGCGGACGCCGGTCCCAAGCGCATCCGCTTCAAGGCGCTGAAGTAAGGCGCACGGCGGACGCCGGCGACACGGGAACGGGCGCAGCGATGCGCCCGTTCCTCGTTCCAGGGGCACGGCGAGCGCGGGCGGCAGAACGTCCGGGGCGTCGCGGCCCGGGCGCCTTCCGCCGCCCGCGCGCCCTAGCCTTCGGCGACGCCGAACACCTGCCGCAGGTAGGCGACGTAGCCCGGGTCCTCGCACATGGTCTTGCCCGGCGAGTCGCTCAGCTTGGCCACCGGCTGACCGTTGCAGCGGGTCATCTTGATCACCAGCGACAGCGGCCGGGGGCCGACGTCGTTGGTGAGGTTGGTGCCGATGCCGAAGGCCACGCGCGCGCGGCCGCGGAAGTAGTCCTGCAGCGCCAGCACGCGCTCGACGTCGAGCGCGTCGCTGAACACCAGGGTCTTGGTGCGCGGGTCCACGCGGTTGGCGGCGAGGTGGGCGACGACCCGGTCGCCCCAGGCGAAGGGATCGCCCGAGTCCTGCCGCATGCCGTCGAACAGCTTGCAGAAGTACATGTCGAAGTCGCGCAGGAAGGCGTCGATCCCGACCACGTCCGACAGCGCGATGCCGAGGTCGCCCCGGTACTCCTGCGCCCAGGCCTCGAACGCCGCCTTCTGCGAGTCGCGCAGGCGCGGACCCAGCGCCTGGAAGGCCTGCAGCCACTCGTGCGCCATGGTGCCCAGCGGCGTCATGCCCAGCTCGCGCGCGTACATCACGTTGCTGGTGCCGACGAAGCGCGGCCCCAGCCCCTCGCGCAGGCGCAGCAGCACCTGGCGCTGCCAGTCGCGCGAGAAGCGCCGCCGGGTGCCGTAGTCGGCGATGGCGAGCCGGCCCTCGGGATCGGCCGCCACCAGGCGCTCGATCTTGGCGTCGAGCCGGCGCAGCCCCTCGGCCGGGTCGAGCACGTGCGTCGCGCGCGACCAGACCTCGCTGACGAGGGCCAGCAGCGGCACCTCGAACAGGATGGTGTGCAGCCACGGCCCGCGGATCGTCAGGTCGATCTCCCCCGGCACCGACGCCGACGGCGCGAGATGCACGTACTTGCGGTCGAGGCGGAACAGGCCGAGGAAGTCGACGAAGTCCGAGCGGATGAAGCGCAGCCCCCGCAGCCAGTCCAGCTCGTCCTCCCGGAAGCGCAGCGCGCACAGCGCGTCGATCCCCTCGGAGATCGCATCCACGTGCCGCGCCAGATCCACGCCCGGCGTCCGGCACTTGAAGCGGTACTCCACCTGCGCCGCCGGATGCTGGTGCAGCACCGCCTGCATCATCGTGAACTTGTAGAGGTCGGTGTCGAGGAGGGAGGGGATGGGCATGGCTTTTTTTGGTGAAGCGGGAATGGGGAGTCGGGAATCGGGACCTGGGGGCGGGTGAGGCGGGGATGCCGCGCTCTGTATGTCCCGAAGGGGCCAGTATGGCGTTGGGTGAAGCGGAAATCGGGAATGGGGATCGGGACCTGGAGGTTGGTGAGGTGGGGATGCGGAGCTCCGTCGCTCACTCCGCTGCCGCCTCCCATTCCCGATTCCCGATTCCCCATTCCCGATTCCCGCTTCTACCTCACCACGGCACACTACCCACCCTCCCCTCCACCCCACCCAGCATGTCCTTCATCGCCGCCCTCCGCGCCCGCTGGCGCGATCACGACACTCTGCTCTGCGTCGGGCTCGACCCCGAGCCGGAGCGGTTTCCGGCGCACCTGCGCGATACGCCCGATGCGGTGTTCGCGTTCTGCCGGGAGATCGTGGATGCGACGGCGGACGCGGTCTGCGCGTTCAAGCCGCAGATCGGGCACTTCGCGGCGCTGGGCGCGGAGGACGCGCTGGCGCGGCTGGTGGCGCACATCCACGCGGCGCACCCCGGCGTGCCGGTGATCCTCGACTCCAAGCGCGGCGACATCGGCAGCACCGCCCGCCACTACGCGACCGAAGCCTTCGACCGCTACGGCGCGGACGCGGTCACCATCAATCCCTACATGGGCCGCGACAGCGCCCAGCCCTTCCTCGACCGCGCCGACAAGGGCGTGGTAGTGCTCTGCCGCACCTCGAACCCGGGCTCCGGCGAGTTCCAGGACCTGCCGGTGGAGGGCCGTCCGCTCTACCAGCACGTCGCGGCGCGGGTCGCGCGCGAGTGGAACGCCAACGGCAACTGCCTGCTGGTGATGGGCGCCACCTGGCCCGAGGAGCTCGCGCAGGTGCGCGCCCTCGTCGGCGACCTGCCCTTCCTCGTTCCCGGCATCGGCGCCCAGGGCGGCGACGTGGCGGCGGTGATGCGCAGCGCCGCCACCGCCGACGGCAGCGGACTGGTGATCAGTTCCTCGCGCGCCATCCTCTACGCCGGCGACGGCGCGGACTTCGCCGATGCGGCGCGCGCCGCCGCGCGCGCGCAGCGCGACGCCATCAACCGCCATCGCGGGGGCCAGGGCGCATGACGGTGCGGACGGCACTGCCCCGCTCCGCCCGCGTGGCCTGCGGCCTGCTGCTGGCCGCGGCCTTCGCCGGCGCGCAGGCGACCGGACGCCCGGGCGGCTATCTCGGCGGCGACCTGCCGCCCCTGGCCGAGCTGCTGGCGCCGCCGCCGGCCGCCGGCTCCGCCGAGGCGCGCGCCGACCTGGAGGCGGTCCTGGCGCTGCAGCGGTCGCGCACGCCCGCGGAGAGCGCGGAGGCGGTCGCGGACGTGGAGATCTCGCCCTTCCGCTTCGCCGACGCCATCGGCCCCGGCTTCGATCCGGCGCGCACGCCGCGGGTGGCCGCCCTGCTCGACGGCACCGCGGACGACCTGCGCGGCGGCACGCGCGCGGCCAAGGCGCGCTGGGAACGGCCGCGGCCGGCCGAGGCGAGCGATGCCGTCGCGCCACTGGTCGAGGCCCACGGGGCGTCCTATCCGAGCGGGCACGCGACCTACGCCTACGTCGCCGCCATCGTGCTCGCGCGCATGCTGCCCGAGCGCAGCGAGGCGATCTTCGCCCGCGCCGGGCGCTACGCGCGCAACCGCGTGGTGGCGGGCGTGCACTATCCGAGCGACGTCGACGCCGGACGCATCGCGGGCACGGTGCTCGCCGACCGCCTGTTCCGGCAGCCGGCCTTCCGGCGGGACTTCGAGGCCGCGCGCGAGGAACTGCGCGCCGCCCTGGGCCTTCCTGACGCCGCGACGAGCGCGCCGTCGGCGACCGCGCACTGAGCCGCGCGGCGCCTCAGGCGTCGGGCCCCTGCTCCGGGAACAGCACGTCGTTGAAGCCGAAGCGGCTGAAGTCGCGGATGCGCGAGGGATACAGCCGCCCGACGAGGTGGTCGTGTTCGTGCTGGACCACCCGGGCGTGGAAGCCGTCCGCCTCCCGCACGAGCGTCTCGCCGTCCGGTGTCAGCCCGCGGTAGCGGATGCGCGCATGGCGGGGCACCAGGCCGCGCATGCCGGGAATCGACAGGCAGCCCTCCCAGCCGTCCTCCGTCCGCGCATCGAGCGGCTCGAACTGCGGATTGCACAGCGCGGTCCGCGGCACCGGCGGTGCGTCCGGATAGCGCGCGCTGCGCTCGAAGCCGAACACCATCAGCTGAAGGTCCACGCCGATCTGCGGCGCCGCCAGGCCCACGCCGCCTGCCGCGTCCATGGTCTCGAACATGTCCGCCACCAGCGTCGCCAGCGCGGGACCGAAGTCGGCGACGGGCCGGGCGACGCGATGCAGGCGCGGGTCGCCCATGCGGAGGATGGGATGGATCATGGCGGATCGCCTCGCTGGACCGCCCGCATTCTGCGTCGCCCCGGCACCGGCGGGCCAGCCTGCCGGCGCGGTCCGGCGCCCGCCCGCTCCGGCCGCGACCGCGCGCCTACGCGCCGTTGCGGGCGCGCAGCTGGCGCCAGAGGAGGCGGGGCAGGATGAGCGCGAAGTGCCCCCAGATCGCCGCGCGCGCGAACAGCCGCTTGGCGGGCCCTGCGCTGCGGCCCTCGAAACGCGCGAAGTAGCGCCACAGGCCCCGGTGCTTGTGCCACTCGACGAACACCGGCCGGCTGCGGCTCGAGACCCCGCGCAGGTGCACGACGCGCACGTCGTTGGCGACCGCGACGACACGCCCGGCCTCGCGCACGCGCCGGCACAGGTCGAGGTCCTCGGCATGCAGCCGGTAGCCCTCGTCGAAGCCACCGAGCTGCGCGTACAGCGCGCGCGGGATCAGCATCAGGGCGCCCGAGCAGGCGTCGACGCGCTGCAGCGTCGCGCCGGCATCGACCGGCAGGGCGAGCGCCGCGCCGCCGCCGAGCATGGCCGCCAGCGTCGGCTCGCGCCGGCGCGCCGCGCCGTCCCGTACGCCGGCGGCGTCCACCAGGTCCGCGCCGAGCAGGCCGATGTCCGGGTCCGCCCCGGCATGCGCGCGCAGGCGCGACAGGGTGTCCGGGGCGACCACGCAGTCCGGGTTGACCAGCGCCACCCAGGCGGCCCCGCCGCGCGCCGCGCCCTGGTTGCATGCGGTGCCGAAGCCGGGATTGCCCCCGTTGGCGATCAGGCGCAGGCGTGCGTCGCGGGCCTGCACCGCCTCGACCCGCGCGCGGGTGCCGTCGTCGGAGGCGTTGTCCACCACGGTCACGCTGGCCACGCCGTCGGCGGCGAGCAGGGCGTCGAGGCAGGCTTCGATGGTCGAGGCGCTGCGGTAGGTCACGACCACCGCGTCGATGTCGCGCACGGCGGAGTCAGGCGAAGAGATCACGCTGGCCTCCCGGGGGCGGCTGGCGCTGCAGGGCGTCCGCCAGCGCCGCGCGCGCGTCGCGCAGCGGATCGTCCATGAGGAAGCGCGCGACGGCCGGCGTCAGTCCGGGCCAGCGTGCGGCCAGGGCCACGGCGTCGCCCTCGGCCATGCCGCTCTCGCGCCCGCGCACCACCAGGGCGTCGTCGCAGAGCACGTTGCGCCAGCCGAGGCCGGCCAGGCGCTGCGAGAGATCCGCCAGCGCCGCGGCGAGGGAGCCGAAGGTCTCGGCATCCAGGCCGCCGGCCTGGGCGACCGCCGCATGCCGCAGCGCCACCGCATGCGGCACCGCGCCGGGCAGCGCGGGATAGCGCGGCGCGCGTGCGGCCGCGGCCTCCGCGAGCGCGTCGGCGTCGTCCGGCGGCGGGTTGATCTCGCCGATGCGCGGCCAGGCCGCGACCTCGCCGGCGTTGCACCACGCCGTGGCCGTGCCGATGCCGCGGTCGGCCGCCAGCGCGGCGGCCAGGCGCGGCACCGCCTGTCCGGCGACGCAGACGTCGCAGTCGATCAGGACGACGTCGTCGGCGCAGGCGGCCATGGCCTCGGCGATCAGGCGCACCGGCCCGCAGGGCCGGGCGCGCCGGCTGTAGTCGGCCGACAGCGGCGTGCGCGCCAGCCAGGCGTCGATCACCGCGCGCAGGCGCGGCTCGGCGCGGGCATCGTCCACCAGCCACACCCGCGCGTCGCGCGGCAGGCCGCGGTCCAGCGCGGCGAGGCAGGCATCGAGTTCGTCGAGGGTGTTGTCGACGGGGACCAGGACGACCGGCAGCGCCGCTGCGGCGGCACCCGCGCGTTCCGTCGCATCCGCCCCCTGCGCGGATGGCTCGCTCATCGTCCGCTCACGGCTCCTGCACCGCCGCCGGCTCGCGCAGCGGCTCCAGCGCGCGGAAGCGCGCGCCGTACTGGTCGGTGAAGTCCCGCGCCTCCTGGGCGCTGCGGATCACGCGCGGGGTGATGAGGATGACGACCTCCTGGCGCACGCTGTTCCGTCGCTGCTGGCCGAAGAGGCCACCGACGACAGGGAGGCGACTGAGGCCCGGCAGTCCACGCCGTCCGGCATCCACGCTGTCGGAAATGAGTCCCGCGAGCATGATCGTCTCGCCGCTGCGGATCGCGGCTTCGGTCTGCAGCTTGCGCGTGTTGATCTGCGGATTCGGGTTCGTGTCGGTGACCGAGCCGAGCACGGGCGTGGTGATCTCCTGGATGATCTCCATGAAGACCATGCCATCGCCGCTGACCCGCGGCCGAACCTTGAGAATGGTGCCGGTCTCCAGGTACTGCACGTTCGTGATCTCGCCGGTGCCGCCGAGGATCGGATTGAACGAGGTCGTGGAGATGGGGATGTCGGAGCCGACGGTGAGGTTGGCCTCGGCGTTGTTGCGGACGGTGACCGACGGCGTCGACAGCACGCGGAGGTCGGTGACCGCATCCAGTGCACGCAGGACCGCCGCGGCGTTGTCTCCGGCGAACACCCAGTTCGCGCCTCCGATGCCGATGGCCCCGCCCCAGGTGCCAAGGCTGCCGCGCGCGGCGGCGAGCGCCGTGATCCCGGGATAGGCCTCCTCCTGCGATGCCACCGCGTTCTCGAAGAACCAGTTCACGCCGTACTCGAGATCCCCCGTCAGCGCCACCTCCACGATCTGCGCCTCGATGTGCACCTGGGTCGGCATCACGTCGAGCTGCTCGATGACGCGGCGGATCGCCTCCCAGCGCGAGCGGTTGGCGCGGATCAGCAGCGCGTTGCTCTCGTCCACCGCGGCCACGCCGACCTCCTGGCCCTCGATCTCGAAGGTCACGCTGCCGCTCTGCGCGCCCGGGTCGTTGCCGAGGAACTGCATCTCGCCGCCCGCGCCGCCGCCGAGGCCGCCGGCCCCGGCGCGGCGGTTCGAGGCGCGCCCGCCGAGCTCGCTGCCGGAACTGACCTGCACGCCCCGCATGCCGGGCGCCAGCGACGGCGCGCTGCGCCCGCCGCCCGAGCCGCCGTAGACCTCCGACAGGCGCTGCGCCAGGTCGTAGGCCTTCACGTACTTGAGCTGGTAGGTGAACAGCTCGGCGCCGCTGCCGGCGTCCATGCGCTTGAGCCACTGCTCGACGTGGCCGAGATAGCGCGCCTGCGGAGTGATCACCATGATCGAGTTGGTGCCCGCCAGCGGCATGAAGCGGAACATGCCGGCGACCGGGGTATCGCTGTCGGGCCCGAACACCTGGTTGAGCTGGTTCACCGTGTCCTCGGCGTTGGCCGAGTCCAGCGGGAAGATGCCGACCGACATGCCGGCCAGCCAGTCCACGTCGAAGATCTCGATGGTGCGCAGGTAGTTCGCCAGCTCGCTGCCGGTGCCCGCCAGGGTGATGACGTTGCGGCCGTTGTCCACGTTCACGATGGCGCCGGGGCGCGCGTAGGGCGCCAGCACCTTCTCCATCTCCAGCGCGGAGATGAAGCGCAGCGGCACCACCCGCGTCTCGAAGCCGCGCGCGGGGTTGCCCGCGGCGCGCGGCGCGAGGTTGCCGGCGACCGCCTGGTCGGCCGGCACCACGTTGTAGCGGCCGTCGGCCCAGATCAGGCGCGCGTTGTTCCAGGCCAGGGCCGTTTCCAGCAGGCCGAGCGCCTGGCTGGCATTGACCGGCTGGGTCACCGACAGCGTGACCGTGCCCTGCACGCCCGGCGCGATGACGTAGTTCTGCTGCAGCAGGTCGCCGAGGATGGCCTTGACCACCGCGTGCACCGACTCGCCCTCGAAGTTGAAGGTGGCGTCGCCGTCGTTGGCGAAGGTCGGCGGCGGCACCGCCGCGGCGCCGCGGTCGATCAGCTCGCCGGTGCCGGGCAGCAGCGTGGCCTGGGGCGGCGGCGCGGCCTCGTCCAGGACCGGGTCCGCGCCGGTCTGGATGACCGGCGTCGGGCTGCGCTGGATGGTCGGCGACGGCATCGTGGCGCAGCCGCCGAGCACCACCAGCAGGGCCGCGATCGCCAGCGGACGCAGGCCGCGTCGGAATGTGTGGGTCATGCGTTCACTCTATCTCTGTGCGTTCGTGTTGCGGCCACCGTTGACTGCGTCCTGCTGCTGCCGGCGCAGCTGCTCGCGGCGCTCCTGGATGCGCTGGCGGATGCGCTCGGCCTGCTCCTGCGGATCGGGCATGGCCTCGACGTCGGGCGCCACCACCGGCGTGGCCGGACGCGAGCCGGGCACCACGCCGGCCGGCGCGGCGTCGGCCGCCTGCTGGGCCGCCTCGTTCGCCTCCCGCTCCGCGCGCGCGCGGGCCAGCGCCTCGCGCCGCGCCCGGCGGGCGTCGCCCATAGCGTCGACCTGGGCCGTGGGCATCGTCATCGGTGTCGGCGGATCGCCGCCCTGCCCCTCGTAGATCCGCAGTTCGAGCTCGCTGCGCCCCTCCGGTCCCAGCAGCACGGCGTTGCGCGGCCCCAGTTCGACCAGGCGCCAGTCGGGCGCGCCGGCCAGCGGCTGGTCCACGCGCACCCGCCAGCTGCGGGTGTGGTCCTGGGCGTCGGTGAGGATGGCCAGGCGGGTGTCGCCGCTCAGGATGACGCCGCTCAGGCGCAGGTCCAGCGGCGGCGCGGCCTCCGCCACCGGCGCGTCCACCACCGTGGGGCGCCGGTCCGGCGCGAACAGCGGACGTGCCGCGATCTCGCTGCGGTCCACCAGTTCCGGCTCGGCCTGGGCCACGCGCCGCGCCTGGGGCAACGGCGGCACCAGCGCGGGATCGTCCGGCGCCAGCGCGATGCGGCCGCCGACGCCGGCCAGCGCCGCCGCCACCGCGACCAGCGACCAGCCGGCCACCGCCGCGAGCAGCCAGAGTCCGCGGCTCTCAGTCTGCATCGCCGGGCTCCGCCTGCCGCCGCAGGAATCCGTAGAGATCGAAGGTGATGTCGAGCGCGCCGGGCTGCGCCGGTGCCGCGCTGCGCGCGTTGCGGAGCGTGCGCCGGGCCTGCACGTTGAGGTTGTCCACGAACAGCTGCGGGCGCCCGCTCTCCAGCTCGGCGAGCACGGCGGCGAAGCCGTCGATGCCGCAGGCCAGGCGGACCTGCAGCACCACGCGGGCATAGCGTTCGCCGCCGCGCTGCGCGGCCGGTGCGGGCGTGCGGTTGGTGACCTCGCAGCCGCTGGGCGCGGCGCTGCGGACGACGCCGTCGAGACGCTGGATCAGGCCCGCGGCCGCCAGCTGCGCGCTGGCCTCGGGCAGGAAGCCCGGGTCGCCCTGCTCGGTCTCGCGCACCTCGGCGAGCGCCGCCTCGATGGCCGGCCGCTGCCCGGCGATCATGCGCATGCGCTGCTCCTGCGCGCGCAGGTCCTGCACGTCGCGGTCCAGTGCGAGCAGCGGCGCGGTCCACCACCAGTGCACGAGCACGAGGTAGGCCAGGGCCAGCACGGCCAGGAGGAGGCCGACGGCGAGCCAGCGCTCGCGCACGGGGCTGCGTTCAAGGCGCAGGCGCGGCATCGCCCACCTCCGTCGCCGCCGGCGCGACCAGCCCCGCCACCAGGGTGAAGCGCTCGCGCCCGCTGCGCGCGTCGTTCTGCACCGAGCCCGACAGCGCCGGCGCGTCCAGCAGGGGCGATGCCTGCAGGCCCGCCACCAGGGCCGAGGCCTGGTCGCTCAGGCCGATCATGCTGACCCGGTCGCCGTTCACCACCAGCCGCTCCAGCGAGGTGCCGTCGGGGATGCGCCGGGTGAGGTCGTCGAGCAGGGCCACCATGCCGGGCCGCGCGTTGCGCTGCTCGGCGAGGAAGCTCGCGCCGCCGGCGGAATCCTCCAGCCGGGTGCGCAGCGCCTGCACCTGCTGGGCCTCGGCGCGGCGTTCGGCGACGGCCGCGCGCAGCGCCTCGACGGCGTCGCGGCGGTTCTCGAGCGTCTGCCACAGGGCGAAGCCGGTGGCGAGCACCGCGGTCAGGCCCAGCACGGCCTTCAGCGGCCGCGCCGGATCGCGACGCTGCGCGCGCCTGTCCGACGGCAGCAGATTGAGGCCGAGCCGGCCCTGCGGCGCGTCCGCGGCCTCCACGTCCACGCCGTCGAGGTCGGCGGCCATGGCGCCCATCCGCGCGAGCGCGGCGTCCAGCGCCGCCCGCGGCAGCACGACCAGCTCCACGTCGAGCTGGCGCCGCTCCACGTCGCGACCGAGCAGGCGGAAATCGAAGTGCACCTGGTCGGCGCGGAACGGGGTCTGCCGGTCGAGCTCGAAGCCGAGGACCTCGCGCAGGCGTTCGCCCGCGGCGAGCGGCAGGCTCATGCGGCGCCGCAGGACCTGCGCGGCCGGCAGCAGCAGCCAGCGCGGCCGGCGCTCGCGGCGCCAGGCGGCCTCCAGCGCCGGACGCACGCCCTCCAGCGCGTCGGCGGGGATGCGCAGGCGCTCGCCGGCCGCGGCATCGTCGCTCCACAGCGCCAGGGCGTCGGGCTCGACCCGGCAGAACACCCGCGTGGGGCCGCGGCCCAGCAGGCCGCGCCAGCGCGCCGGCAGGCACTCGGCCAGCCGCTGGCGCCACCAGACGAAGAAATCGGGGGCACGGCTCGTCGCGTAGCGGGTACGCAGCCGCGCCAGCGGATCGCGCAGTCGTTCGACGGCCTGCATCAGGAAGCGCGCCGTCCGTGGCAGGGATGATGCCGAGCAACCATCAGAACACCTCTCCGAGCCGCCAGTTCAAGGGGACGTAGATCCGGCCTCCCGGCCCGCCGCCTGCCCGCACCGTCGCCGAGACGTGTGCGGTGGCCCCGTCGGCGAGCGTGGCGGTGCTCTCGATACTATACGAGCCGGTTCCGAAGGCGGCCACGCCGAGCCCGGGATCGACCGCGTCCGCCGCCTCGCGCGCGGCCAGGATCTCCTCGCGCTGCAGCGGGTCCAGCCCCAGCGCCTCCAGCACCGGGCCCTGGGCGAACTGCGGGTTCGGCAGCGCCAGCCCGGAGAACACGGTCAGATGGGGCGCGGCGGCGCGGTAGAACGCGGGCGTCATGCCGAGCACGAGCTGCAGCTCGGCCACGCTGTCGAAGGGCGCGTTGCGCGCGCCGTAGGGCCGTCCCGCCGCGGCGTACTGGGCGGACTCCGCGCCGCCCACGGGCTGGAGCAGGTCGTCCGCGTCGCGCCAGTCGAGGATCGCCCCCGCAAGGCCGCGCGCGGTGTCCTCGTCGATCTCCAGCGCCATGAACAGCCGCGCGAGGATCTCCGCGTCGGCGGCGTTGAGATCCACCTTGCCGGACTCGTCCACGATGCGGATCTCCACCTCGGCGCCGTCGAACGGCAGCCGGTAGGCGCGCCCGTCCGCATGCCAGCGGCGTTCGACGAGCGGGTCCTGCACGCGCGCCATGGCGTAGTCGATGCCGGCCTCCGCCGCGTAGCGGGCCTGTGTCCCGCTGCGGGCGGCGCGGCCCTGCAGCGCCTCGGTGCGGGAGACCAGGACGAAGCCGCCGACCACGACGGTCAGCAGGCCGAGCAGCCAGAGCACCATCAGCAGGGCCGCGCCCCGGCGGCCGTTGCGGGCGCGGTTCATGGCGGCGGCTCCAGCGGCACGGAAGGCCCGTCGGCGCCGTGCGTGCCCATCATCAACGGCACCTCGAACAGCGGCCAGCGCGAGCCGTCCGCGAGGACCAGCCGGAGCGCCACCGCCACCGGGAGCCGCTCCGGCGTCTGCCACGGACCGCGTTCCCAGTCGCCCACGCTGCCGTCGTCCTCGACGCCGCGGAACTCGAAGGCCGCCTCGGCGATGCCCCGCAGCAGCACCTCCGGCGGACGCGGCTCCGGATCCTCGATCGGCGTCTCGTCCAGCATCAGGCGATGCTCGAACCGCAGCAGCAGCGCATCGCCCTCGCGCACCAGCACGAGTTCCTGCAGGTGGCGGCCGCCGCGGGCGAGGTAGCCGGGCATCGGTCCCACGAAGCGGACGCCGCCGGCGTCCCCCTGGAAGACGATGCCGGGCCCGCCCACCTCGCGCTCGAAGGCGACCGGCTGCGCGACCTGCAACTGGCGGCGCAGGAAGCCCTGCACGGCGCGCAGGCGGTCGGTGCGCACGGCGATGTCCTCCGCGCGCTGCACCAAGCCGGTGGCCGTGCGCAGGGTGGCGTAGGCCAGCACCAGCCCTGCCGCCAGCAGGGCCGTCGCCAGGACGATCTCGATGAGGGTGAAGCCCGCCGCCCGCCTCATCGGCCGCCGTCCGGGTCGAGCATCGCCGGCGGCGCCAGCGCCCCGGGATCGATGCCGGCATGCAGCGTGCTGAGGCGCAGCCGTTCGCGCGGACCGCCTTCGCCCCAGTGCACCTCCAGCACGAGGTGGCGCAGGCGCGCGGGCGAGGCGGAGACGACGGGCCCCGCGTCGCCCGCGAGGGGATCGACGTAGTCCTCCACGCTCAGCGTCCAGCGGTAGCGCCCCTCGGCCCATTCGCCGCGCCGCACGCCGGGTTCGAGCGCCCCGAGCGCACGCTCGCCGTCGAGCAGGGACTCGGCGTACAGCGCCGCCTCGCTGGTGGCCTGCGCATCGCGCACCTGGCGGACGCCGCCGGCGAGGATGCCGAGCAGGATGCCGAGCCCGACCGCCAGCAGCGCGAAGGCCACCATCACCTCGAGCAGGGTGTAGCCGGCGGCACGGCGCCGCGGGGCGGGGCGGCTCATGGCGCTTCGTCCCCGCGCGCGAGCCTGACCTCGCCGGTCAGCCAGGCCACGTCCACCTGCCAGCGGGCCGCGCCGCGCGCCATCTCGATGCGGCCGCCGGTGGCCGAGCCGTCGGGGAAGAAGCGGATGGCGATCACGCCCTCCGCCGGCTGCACCTCCTCGGCGCCGTAGGCGCTGAGCTCGAAGCCCTCCGGCAGCGTGCCCTCGCGTCCTTCCGCGCCGCGCCAGCGCCGCGCCGCCGGCTCGACCAGGAAGTCCTGCGGCTGCCCGCCGACGATGGCGCGGGCGCGCGCGAAGCGCAGCTGCGCGGCCACGTCCTTCACCGCGTTGCGCATGCGCACGCCGTCGAGCCCGCCGGACAGCGACACCGCGAGCGTCGCCGTCAGCACCGCCACCAGGGCGATGACGACGACGATCTCGATCAGGCTGAAGCCGTTCGCCGGTGGCGCCTGCCGCGGTGCGCGGACGCGGGTGCGCATGGCACCGCGGTCAGTCGTTGCGGATGTCGGCGTTGACGCTCTCGCCGCCCGGGCGCCGGTCGGCGCCGTAGCTGATGAGGTCGTACGGCCGGTTCTCGCCCGGCACGCGGTACTCGAAGGGCGTGTTCCACGGGTCGCGGAACTCCTCCGGGCGCGCGTAGGGGCCCAGCCACCCGCTGGCGTTCGAAGGCGCGGTGGCCAGCTCGTCCAGGGTCTGCGGCAGGCGCCCGACGTCCATCTCGAACTGGTCGATCTTGGACGCCAGCGTGGTGATCTGGCTCTGGGCCAGGCGCACGTTGGCGCGGTCCGAGCCGCCGAGGATGCGGCTGCCCGCGAAGGCGACGATGCCGCCGATCAGCACCACCACCACGATGATCTCGACCAGGCTGAAACCGCGCTGGGCGCGGGGCGGAACGGCGTAGCTGTTCTTCATGCGGGTCATCCTATGGATTGCGTCATGTCGTAGAGGGGAACCAGGATCGCGAACACGATCATCCCGACGACCAGGGCCATCACGATGGTCAGTGCGGGCACCAGGGCGGCGAGGAAGCGGTTGATGGCCTGCGCCGTCTCGCGGTCGAAGGTGGTCGCGACCTTGGTCAGCATGGCGTCGAGCTCCCCGGTCTCCTCGCCCACCTGGACCATCTGGACCGCAAGGCGCGGCAGGAGTTTCGAGCGCGCCAGCGCATGCGCGAGGCCGCCGCCGGTCTTCACCTCCTCGGCGGCCGCGTCCAGCGCCTGCACCAGGGCGCGGTTGCCGATCACGTTGCGCGCGACGTTGAGCGCGGTCAGCAGCGGCACGCCGTTGCCGACCAGTGTCGAGAGCGTGTGCGCCAGCCGCGCCGTCTCCAGCCGCGCGACGAGGTCGCCCACCAGCCGGCGCCGCAGCAGCCAGCGGTCGAAGCGCAGGCGCCAGTCCGGGTCCCGCCGGCGCCGGTCGAACCACAGCGCCGCCGCCACGAGCAGGGCGAGGGCGAGCCACCAGTAGCCGGCGGCCAGCTCGCCGAGGCCGAGCACGGCCCGCGTGAGCAGCGGCAGCTCCGCGTCCATGCCCTCGAACATGGCCTGGAACTGGGGCACCACGTAGGCGAGCATCGCGACCACCGACAGGCCCACCATGGCCATCAGGATCGCCGGATAGATCAGCGCGTTGATCACGCTGCCGCGCAGCGCCTTGCTGCGCTCGAGGTAGTCGGCGAGGCGTGCCAGCGTCTCGTGCAGGCTGCCGCCGGCCTCGCCGGCGCGCACCATGTTGACGTAGAGCCGCGAGAACAGGCCGTGCTGCTGTTCGAGCGCCGCCGACAGCGGCGTGCCGCCGCGCACCGCGTCGCGCACGCGCTCGATCACGCGGCGCGCCTGCGGCGTCTCGGGCAGGTCGAGCAGGATCGCGAGCGCCCGGTCCAGCGGCTGCCCCGCGCCGAGCAGGGTCGCGAGCTGCTGGGTGAACTGCAGCACCTGGTCCTGGCTCAGGGCGCGGCGCCGGAACAGGCTGCCCAGCCCCGCGCCGCCGTCGAGCGCATCCGCGCTGCGGGCCTCGATGGGGATGTGCCCGGCGTCCTGCAGCCGCACGATCACCTCGTCCGCGCTCGCCGCCTCCATCTGCCCGTCGAGCGTCTCCCCGCTGGCGCTCAGCGCCCGGTAACGGAACTGGGGCATGGGGGTCAGGAGCCGGGAAGCGGAAAACGGGAAGCGGGACCTGGAGCGTGGCGCATGCCTCGCCGCCGCCTTCCGGAAGCGGCCACCGGAAGAAGACTGCGCGCGGTCCTGGCGATGGCCGGCAGGTCCCGATTCCCGGCTCCCGATTCCCGCTTCACTGCTAGCCCTCCTGCGTCACCCGCAGGACCTCCTCGATGGTGGTGATGCCCTGCATGGCCTTGATCAGGCCGTCCTCGTACATGGTACGCATGCCGTCGCTGCGGGCGGCGGCCTCGATCTCGCCCATGCCGGCGTGCTGCATCACCAGCCGGCGCAGGCCGTCGTTCATCACCAGGAACTCCATGATGGTGGTGCGGCCGAGGTAGCCGGTGGGGGTCAGCGCCGACGGGACCGGGCGGTAGAGGTGGATCGGGCCCTCGGGCTGCAGGCTGCGCAGGCCGAACTCCTCGATCACCTCGGGCGAGGGCTGGTAGCGCTCGGCGTGGGTCGGCTCGATCCTGCGCACCAGGCGCTGGGCCAGGATGCCGTTGACGGTGGAGGTGAGCAGGTAGTCCTCGACCCCCATGTCGAGCATGCGCGTGATGCCGCCGGCGGCGTTGTTGGTGTGCAGGGTGGACAGCACCAGGTGGCCGGTGAGCGCGGACTGGATCGCGATGCGCGCGGTCTCCAGGTCGCGCATCTCGCCGATCATGATGACGTCCGGGTCCTGGCGCACGATGGAGCGCAGCGCGTGCGCGAAGTCGAGGCCGATCTGCGGCTTGGCCTGGATCTGGTTGACGCCCTCGAGCTGGTACTCGACCGGGTCTTCGACCGTGATGATCTTGACGTCCGGCGTGTTGAGCTGCGACAGCGCGGTGTAGAGCGTGGTGGTCTTGCCCGAGCCGGTCGGGCCGGTGACCAGCAGGATGCCGTGCGGCTGCTCGAGCACGCGCAGGAACTTCTGCAGGAAGGCGTCGGTGAAGCCCAGCGACTGGAAGTCGAACACGATCGACTCGCGGTCGAGCAGGCGCATGACCACGCTCTCGCCGTGCGCGGTGGGCACCGTCGAGACGCGCAGGTCCAGCTCCTTGCCCTGCACGCGGACCATGATGCGGCCGTCCTGCGGCAGGCGGCGCTCGGCGATGTTGAGCTTGGCCATGATCTTGATGCGCGAGATCACCGCCGCGGTGAGGTTGGCCGGCGGCGATTCGACCTCCTCGAGCACGCCGTCGATGCGGTAGCGCACCTTGAGCCGGTTCTCGAACGGCTCGATGTGGATGTCCGAGGCGCGGTTCTCGACCGCGCGCTGGATGACCAGGTTGACCAGCCGGATGACCGGCGCCTCGGAGGCGAGGTCGCGCAGATGCTCGACGTCGTCCTCGTCGCGCGCGCCCTCGTCGCCGAGGTTCTCGACGATGGTGCCCATCGCGGAACGGCCCTGGCCGTAGTAGCGCTCGATCAGGTCGGCGATCTCGGAGCGCAGGCCGACGTGCACCCGCACCCGGCGGCCCGTGGCCAGCGCCACCGCATCGACCGCGTAGGCGTCCTGGGCATCGGCGACCAGCAGGTCGACGTGGCCGGCGTCCTCGCCGATCGGGCAGACCGCGTACTGCTTGAGGAAGCGCACCGACAGCGCGAGGTCGGCGGGCGGCGTGTCCGGACAGTCCTTGGCCGGAAGCAGGGGCAGGCCGAGCACCTCGCTGCTGGTCTCGGCGAGGTCGCGTTCGGAGATGAGCCCGAGCCGGGCCAGCAGGGGCACCAGCGGTGCGCCCGCGGGCGATTCCTCGTGCAGGCGCCGTGCGCGGGCGAGATCGCCCTCCTTCAGCCGCCCGCGCGCCAGCAGGGCCTCCACGATGCGGACGTCCGCATCGCGCTCGACCGGGGTCTCGATCGGGTTCGAAAGCGCATTCACTGCCGAGGCACCGGGGGGACGAAGGACGGCACGCGGACTCTACAGCAAGCGCGGGCCGTCCTGTCCCCACGGCGCCGGGGCGACCGCGCCGCCCACGGGAGGCGGCGCGGCATGCCGGGCGGGGCCGGTCAGCGACGCGCCTGCAGGCTCACCCTGGAGAAGGGCGCGACGCCGATCACCTTGACGTAGTAGGTGCCGGCCGCGGGATTGGCCACGCGCACCGTCTCGTTGGTGCCGGGCCGGACCGAGCGGTGGTCGTGGCTGTCGGCGCTGGGCTCCGTGCCGCGGCTGACGTAGAGCGACACGTCGCCGGTACCGCCGTAGGTCAGCACGTTCAGGCTCGCCGTCCCGGCCGGCACCTCGATGGAGAAGAGGTGCTCGGCACCCGCGCCCCCGGCGAGGTTGGCGACCACCTCGCCCGCGGCGATCGGGGTGGCGTCGATGGGCGTGCCGCCGCCGCAGTCCGGATCCGTGGCCGGGTCGCAGGGACCTTCGTCGTCGAGCGCCGCCTCGACCACGGCGAGCGGGTCCACGATGCCGGCGCCGATGGGGGTGGCGGCCGGCGGCGCGACCGGGAAGGGCCGCACGGTGGAGACCAGCAGGTCGCGCAGCTCGCTCCAGGTCAGCGGGGTCTCGACCGCGCTCTGCACCAGCGCCGCCACCGCCGCCACGTGCGGCGACGCCATCGAGGTGCCGCTCATCCCGCGCAGGATCCAGTTGCCCGCCACCGGCCCCTGGGTGCCGCCGTTGGTCACCTGCCACACGAAGCCGGAGGGGTTGCCGTCCACCTGGCCGCCGCCGCCCGGCGCGGAGAGGTCGACCTTGGCGCCCCAGCTCGAGTAGCCCGCCTTGCCGCCGGCGATGCCGGTCGCGCCCACGCTGATGACGCCGTCGCAGCTGCTCATCGTGTAGGTGCCGGCGTCGGCGTTGGAATTGCCGGCCGCCACGACGATGGCGGCGCCGCGCGCGTTCACCTCGTCGATGGCGTCCTGGTAGTAGGCCGGGCAGGCGGCCGGGCCGCTGCTGCCCAGGCTCATGTTGAGGATCTCGGCCGGGTTGGCGTTGTCGGGCACGCCGGGCACGCTGCCGCCGGCCGCCCAGATCATCGCGTCGGCGATGTCGCTGCCGAAGCCGCCGCACGAGCCGAGCACGCGCACCGGCATCACCCTGGCGTCGGGCGCGGCGCCGGCCAGGCCGATGCCGTTGTTGGTCTCCTGCGCGATCGTGCCGGCGACGTGGGTGCCGTGCCAGCTGCTGGTGCGCGCCGGATGCGGCAGCGCGCCGAGCTGCACGCAGTAGTTCTCCTCGGTCCACGAGCCGATGTCCCAGCCGCCCGGTACCCGCCCGTCCTCCGCGCGCCGGGAGACGCGCCGGTCGCTGATGAAGTCGTAGCCCGGGATCACGTTGGCCTGGAGGTCGAGCGTGTTCTCGGTGATGCCGGTATCGAGCACGGCGACGACCACGCCCTGCCCGGTCGAGAGGTCCCAGGCCGCGTGGGGCGCGATGCCGCCGACCGGGTTGCCGAAGTTCCACTGGTACTGCGCGTAGTTCGGGTCGCTGGGCGGCGACGCGGTCGGCCCCTCGATGCCCATGTGCTGGTAGAGCCTGTCGATCTCGATGCTGGCGATGCCGGCGTCGGCGCGGGCCGCGCGCAGGAAGGACTCGGCCTCGGTCGCGTCGAGCGGGCGGGAGGTGGTCACCACGTGCCAGCCGTCCGCCGCCATCGCGCGTCGGTGCTGGACGCGCAGCGGCGTCGCGTTGCGCGCGGCCGCCGGCGCCCGGTCCAGCCCGGCGCGGGCGATCGCCGCCTCGAGCGTCGATTCGAGCGCGCGCGCGATGCCGGGCGCCGCGTCGCCGCCGGCGGCGTACTTCACGACGAAGCGCTGCGGCGCCTGCACGACGTGGACCGGGGCCTCGCCCGGGCCCCGCACCTCGGCGACCTGCGCGATGGCGCTGCCGGACGCGGCGGCGGCCACCAGCACGCTCAGGAGGGTCCGGCGCAGCAGGGGGTGGGATGGCGTATTCATGTCGATCACCTCTGGGTATGGCCACGGCATCCGCGGCCGGACGGACCCGGCCGCGCCCCGTGGCGGGAGGAAGCCGCCGCCGGGCCTCGCCGGCCCGGCGGCACGGTGCAGCGGCGCTACCAGCCGAAGCCGAGGCCCACGCCGGCCGAACTCTCGTCGCCGCTGAAGGCGCCGCCGAGGGTCAGGGTCGCGCGCTCGTTCAGGGCGCGCTGGTAGCCGACGGACAGGGCCTGCTCGCTGCCGGAGAAGCCGGCGCCCACGGCGAGGCGGTTGGGCGTGTTGATGCCCGCGGCGCTGGCGGCCATGTTCACCATCGCCGCGTTCATCGCGCTCATCTTGTCCATGCGGATGTCGGTGCGGCGGAAGCGCTCGCTGGTCTCGTTGCGCAGGTCGTCGATGGCGGCCATCGGCAGCGCGAGCGCCTCGGTGACGCGCTGGTCCGTATAGACGCGGGCGCTGTTGAGGGTCTCGATGTTCCCCTGCCGCACCTGCGCCAGGTTCGCCGCATCGGTGTCGGCCGTACCGGCCGCGACGTTGGTGACCTGGCGCTCGGCCCCGGCCGCGCCCACCGAGACCGCGTTCTCGCGGTCGGCGACCGAACCCTGGCCCAGCGCGACGGCATTGGCCGCGGTGGCCTGCGCGCCCTGGCCCAGGGCGGTGCCGCTGGCCGCGGTCACGCTCGCGCTTTCGCCCACCGCGACGGCGTCGGTGCCGGCCGCGCTGATCGAGGCGTTGGCGCCCACCGCCGTGCTCTGGTCCGCGCCCACGTAGGTGTTGGCGCCGACCGCCGTGTCCCCCGGGCCGTGTGCGTAGGTGCCCTGTCCGAGCGCGGTGCCCGAGGCGTCGTTGGCCACGGCGCCCGCACCGAAGCTCGCGCCCGCGCCAGCGTCCGAGGCCGGCACGGGCACGTTGCCGCCAAGCTGGCCGACGCGCGCGTCGAGCCGGGTCACGCTCTGGTCGAGCGCGGCGATGGCGGCGCCCACGCTGCTGTAGCTGCTGCCCTGGACCAGGAAGGTCGGCGGGATCAGCCCGCCCGCGGCGTTGACGCCCGCGCCGCCGCCCAGCATCTCGGCCACGCTGACGTGGGTCTGGTGGAGCTGCCCGCCGGTCACGGCCTGGGTGCTGCCGCTGGCCACGATGCCCGCGCGCAGGTTGCTGATGGTGGTGCCGTTCTCCCCGGCCAGGGAGATGTCGCCACGCTCCGGACCGTCGTAGGCGACCGCGTTCAGCGCGGCGCCCTCGATGCCGCCGATGCGGTCGTCGATGGCGTCCACGCGCGTCTCCACCGCGCCGACGCGCTGGTTGGTCTGGTGGAGCTGCCCACCGGTGACCGCGTCGGTGCTGCCCGCGGACACGTTGCCCGGCGCCACGTTGACGATGCGCCGCGTCGCTGGGCCGCCGACGCCGTCGCCGCTGCCGACCGAGACCACGTTCGTCTGCTCCGCCGTGGCGCCCGCGCCGAGGGCCACGCTGCCCGCCGCGGCGACGCGGCTGCCCTCGCCGAGCGCGCGGCCGTAGCTGCCGGCCTCGGCGACCGTCGCGCCGGCGCCGAAGGCCGCGCTGTTGCCCGCCGCCGCCACCGCCCGGCTGCCGCAGGCGGCGCTGCCCGCACCCGACGCGACCGCGCCGGCACCCACCGCCGCGGCGTCGCCGCCCGACGCGGAGGCGGCCTCGTCGCCGTCGACCGCGACGTAGCGCCCGCTCTCTTCCACCGCGCTGGCGATGGCATCGAGCTGGGCCTTGTTCACCGCGTCGGTCGCCTCGGTGCCGGCCGCCACGTTGACGATCTGGCGCTCCGCGCCCGCAGCACCCACCGAGACCGTGTTCGCGCGGTCCGCCTCCGACCCCGCGCCCAGCGCCACGCTGTTGATCGCCGAGGCGTACGCCCCGTAGCCCAGCGCCGTTGCGTTCACCGCGTCCGCCCACGACAGCCCACCCACCGCCGTGGCCTGGTCGTCCGTCGCGCCTGCGCCCTGGCCCACCGCCGTCGACGCGACGCCCGTCGCCTCCGTCGGGATCAGCCCCGCGTAGGAGCCGCCCACCGCCACGCCGCCTTCGCCCGTGGCCGTCGCGCTCTCGCCCACCGCCACCGCGCTCGCGCCCGAGGCGTTCGCCAGCGAGCCCACCGCCGTCGCCAGGTTCCCCGACGCCACCGTCTCCGTGCCCGCCGCGAACGCGCCCAGCCCGCTCGACTGCGCCGCATAGCCGATCGCCGAGGAGAACTGGCCGCTCGCGTCGCTGTAGCCGCCCACCGCCGTCGTGTACGCCTCGCTGGCGCTGCTGTTCAGCCCCACCGCCACCGCCTGGTTGCCGCCCGCGTCGGCGCCGTAGCCCGCCGCCGTCGCGTAGGCACCGGCCGCCGCGCCCGTGCCGGTCGCGGTGCCGCCTTCCTCCGCGCTGCTGTTGGCGCCCACCGCGGTGGCCTCGTCGGCGTACGCCTGCGCGCCCGCGCCCAGTGCCGTGCTCTCGGCGCCGAACGCGGCGCTGCCGGCGCCGTAGGCGGCGCTGTTGTCACCCTCCGCGATCGCGCTCACGCCCGTGGCCGTGCTCGCCTCGCCGGTCGCCCAGGCGCCGGCGCCGGTCGCGGTCGCCGCATCCGCCATCGCGCTGGCGTTGAAGCCGGTCGCCGTGCTGTGCTCGCCCAGCGCGAATGCGCCGCTGCCCAGCGCCGTCGCGCCCTGCGCCAGCGCCAGCGCGCTCGAACCCACCGCGGTCGCGTAGTCGCCCTCGGCCTCTGCATGGGCGCCGAGCGCGGTGGCCGCGTCGCCCGCCGCCACCGCGCCCTCGCCGCCGGCGGTGGCGAGTTCGCCCGAGGCGTCCGCCCCGTCGCCCACCGCGCCCTCGGCCGGCGTGGCCGAGAAGTAGCGGTTGCCCTCGGCATCGACGTCGGCGATGGCCGCGGCGAGCTGGGCCACGTTGACCGCGTCGGTGCCGGCGGTGCCGGCAGCGACGTTGGTGATCTGGCGTTCGTTGCCCGCGCTGCCGACCGAGACCGTGTCCGCACGGTCGGCCACGGCGTTCGCGCCCAGCGCCACGCTGTTGGCCGCGGTGACGGTGCTGGCGTGGCCGACGGCGACGCTGTCCTCGCCGGTGGCCCAGGCGCCGGCACCGAGGGCGGTGCCGCCTGCGCCGGAGGCCAGGCTGCCCGCACCCAGCGCGGTCGCCGCGTCCCCGTCCGCCGCCGCGGCCGTGCCGACGGCGGTGCTGCCCGCGCCCGCGGCGACGCTGTCGGCGCCCACCGCCGTGGCGTCTTCGTCGAGCGCGGCGGCGGCGTTGCCGACCGCGGTGCTGTTTGCGCCCTCCGCCTGGGCGAGGCCGCCGAGCGCGGTCGCGAAGTGGGCGCCCGCCGTGGCGGCGATGCCCGCGGCCAGGGCGAGGTCGCCGGTGGCGACGCTCTCGGCGCCGAGTGCGGTCGCCCCCACGCCGGAGGCGGTGGCGAAGTAGCCGACGGCCGTGGCCTCGATGCCCGAGGCCTCCGCCAGCGCGCCGGTCGCGACGGCGCCGTCGCCGCTCGCCACGGCCGCCGCGCCCGTCGCCGTGCTCTGTTCGCCGGTGGCCTCGCTCTCCGCGCCGAGCGCGGTGGCGTATTCGGCGGTGGCCTGCGCGCCGGCCCCGTAGGCCGCCGTGTTGTCGCCCGCCGCCGTGGCGCCGTAGCCGGACGCCATGGCGAAGTCGCCGATCGCCGCGGCACCGCTGCCGAAGGCCGAGGCGCCGGTGCCGATGGCATTGGTCGCCTCGCCCGCGGCGGTGGCGTAGTCGCCTTCGGCGTAGGCGCCGGCCTCGCTCTCCTCGCCGCCGGTGGCGGTGAAGTAGCGGCCGGTCCGCTCCGCCGTCTCCGCGACCGCATCGAGCTGGGCCTTGTTCACCGCATCGGTGTCCTCGGTGCCCGCGGCCACGTTGACGATCTGGCGCTCCGCACCCGCAGCGCCCACCGACACCGTGTCCGCGCGGTCCGCTACCGAGTTCGCACCCAGCGCCACGCTGTTGGCCGCGCCCGCATCCGCCAGGAAGCCGACCG